>DASSUT010000188.1:0-3163 GCA_035706725.1 Gaiella sp.
GAGGACGTTCGCGAGCTGCACGAGACGGAACGCGCCGCGCTGCGCACGGCGGCGCACGAGCTCGTCGTCCATCTGCGATGCGAGGTCCCACAGGTCTTGCGTCGCGACCAGAAGCTCGCGGATCTGCTCGGTCTGCGCCCGAAAGCCGTTCGAACGCGCGTCGCACGCGTTGATCGCGAGCCCCACGACGCCGTACGTGTCGGACGTGTGGCGCAGCCACAGCATGGCCGAGGCCATTGTCAGGTACTGGTGGATGCGCAGAAACGTCACCGGGTGGGAGAACTGCGCGGGGCCGGACGGCCGGCTCGGCGTCACGGGCTCCTCGCCGTCCGCTATGCGGGCCGCGGTGTCGTGCAGCATCGCGCGTAGCTGCGCGTCGTCCAGACCGGACGCGCGGGCTGTCCTCACCGCCATCAGGAGCGAGTTCGGCTGGCGGCCGTACGGGTAGTCCGACGCGTAGATCACCTGTTCCGGTGGGACGAGCCGGTAGAGGTCGAGGAGGTCGAGCGGGCTCCACACGGAGGTGTCGAAGAAGACGCCCGGCCGACCGGCGAAGTTCCGCGCCATCGCCGCGAGGTCGACGATGCCTGCGTGGGCGATGATCAGCGCGGGTGGGCAGTGCCGGTCGAGAAGACGCGCGAGCGAGTCCGCGATCGGCGGAAGCCCCCGTCCGCCGTGGATGAGGATCGGCACGCTCCGTTCGGCGGCGAGCGCGAACACCGGCTCGAGCCGCGGGTCGTCGGGAAGGAAGCGCTGGGCGCGCGGGTGGAGCTTGATGCCGCGCGCGCCGTGGTCGATCGCCCGCGTCGCCTCCTCGACAGGTCGTTCGTCGAGATCGAGGCGGACGAACGGGATGATCTCGTCCGGCGCGGAGGAGGCGCAGGCGAGAGTCCGGTCGTTCGCCGCCGTGAACGCGGGGCGGCGGTCGGGCTCGTCGAGGCAGAACGCGAACGAGCGCGCGATCCCGTACGCCCGCTGGATCTGGAGCAGCTCGTCGAGGTCGCCGACCATCCCGTCGATGTCCTCGCCGAGATGGGTGTGCGCGTCGAAGACCGGCGTGCCGGCGGGCAACTCGGCGCGCGTCAGCTCCGAGTACCGACGGAGGAGCCCGTTCGCACGCTCGATTGCGTCCACCCCATTGAGTGTATGGACGTCAGCCGGGGGCGGCCGCGAGCACGCGCTCGAGGAACGCGGGCTCGGGAAGCGCCCCCGCCCAGGCGTAGCGGTCGTCGACGACGATCGCGGGCACCGCGTGGACGCCGTGCCGGTCGGCGTCGACCGCGAACTCCGACGCCTCGATTCCGCGCGCTCGGATCCGAGGCGACGCGAGCGCGAGCTTGTACGCCAGCAGCACGGCCGGCGGGCAGTGCGGTCAGGTCGGGGTGACGAAGACGTCGATCGCGACGTCGCGGTCGAGTGCCGCGAGCTGCTCGAGGGAGCGCTCGGACAGGCTCGGCTCCGAACGGCCTGCCTCGACGATCCCGTGGACGAGCGTCGTGAGCTCGTAGCCGAGGGGCATGCCGAGGTACTCGAGACCCGGCCCGATCGTCGTTCGCGGCCACGGGCCGGGCTCGTCGTGCTCGACGACGTCCAGCGTCGCCCGATCGGACAGCGAGCAGACGTCCTCCACGAGGGCCCGGGCCTGCGCGCCCGTGTCGATCTCGCGACCGCCCGCGGCGAGCAGTGTGACGGCCGCAGCGCTCGGTCCGAGCTCGAGCCTCACCGCGACGTCCCGCTCCAGCGACGAGAGCACCGAGCGCACGGCCTCGGCCTCGGCCTCGCCGAGGACGTTCACGCCCGGGCCGCGGCGAGCTTCGCGCGCAGGTACTCGAGGTAGGGCGCCGGGTCGATCTCGGGCGACCCCGTGAGGCGCTCGATCGTCTCCTTCGGGGTGAGCTTCCGCCCGAGCGAGTAGAGGTTGTCCCGCAGCCACTCGGAGAGCGGCCCGAGGTCGCCCGATGCGAGCTGCGCGTCGAGGTCCGGGAGCGCGCGGCGCACCACGCCCCAGATCTGGAGCGAGATCACGTTCCCGAGCGCGTAGGTCGGGAAGTAGCCGAACCCGCCGCCCGACCAGTGCACGTCCTGCAGCACCCCATGGGCGTCGTCCGGGACGTCGACTCCCAGGAACTCCTTCATGCGTGCGTTCCAGACCTCGGGCAGCTCGTCGAGCGACACCTTGCCCTCCAGCAGCTCCTGCTCGAGCTCGAAGCGGAGGATGATGTGGAGGCTGTACGTGGTCTCGTCCGCCTCGATGCGGATCAGTCCCGGCTCGGCGCGGTTGATCGCGCGCACGAACGCGTCCAGGTCGACGCTCCGGAACGAGGGAAACGTCTGCTGCAGCGACGGGTACCAATGCTCCCAGAACGGGCGGCTCCGCCCGACGAGGTTCTCCCAGGTGCGCGACTGCGACTCGTTGAGGCCGAGCGACGGCGCGCCCGCGAGCGGCGAGCGGAGGAGCGAGTCCGCGATGCCGTGTGCGTAGAGGCCGTGACCGGCCTCGTGCAGCGACGACCAGACGGAATCGAGGTTGTCGGGGTGGTAGTGCGTGGTGAGGCGCACGTCCCGGTTCGAGAACGACGTGCAGAACGGGTGCGCCGTCGGGTCGAGCCGCCAGGCGTCGCGCTCGAGGCCGAGCGTGTCGAGCAGCCGCTCCGCGAAGGCGCGCTGGTCGTCGGCGGCGAACGGGCCGCCCGTGAGGAACGACGCGTCGACGTCCGGCGCCGAGACCACGAGCTCGCTCAGTGCCGGGCGGAGGGCGGCGAACACCTCGCGCACCTCGGTTGTGAGCATCCCCGGCTCGTAGTCGTCGAGGAGCGGCGTGTACGGGCTGTCCGACCACTCGAAGCACTCGACGTAGCGGCGCTTCAGCTCGATGTTCTTCTCGAGATAGGGGCGGAACGACGCGTAGTCCGAGTCGCGCCGCGCCTGCACCCAGGCGTGGTGCCCGCGCGCCGCCTCGCGCGTCATCTCCTCGCGCAGCTCCGCCGGCACGCGCCGCGCCTTCTCCCAGTCGCGGCGCGTCACGCGGACGAGGCTCGCGTCGTCCGAGTCGTACGGGAGCGACTCGACGAGCGGCGCCGCCTCGTCGAGGAGCCTGCCGACCTCGTCGTCCGTGAACCGCTCGTGGGCGATGCGGCCGAGCGTGGCGAGCTGCTCCGCGCGG
>DASSUT010000189.1:0-5476 GCA_035706725.1 Gaiella sp.
CTTGTCGACGACCGGCGCGACGTGCTGGAAGCCGAACATGTTCTGCGGATCGCGCAGCTGCACGTACTTCTTCGAGAGCAGCTGCGGATCGGTCGTGAACACGTCGGCCGCGAGCACCTTCTTCTGGTCGAGCAGGGTGTAGGCGGAGATCCCGGCGAGCGGGACGAAGTCGAAGCCCTTCACGCCGTAGCGCGTGCCGATCTCGCCGGTCCACCGCGTCTCCCACTCCGGGAAGCCGGCGATGCTCAGGTTCGGCACCTTCTTCAGGTCCGAGATCGTCTTCAGGCCGTACTTCTTCGCGGTCGCGCGCGTGACCGCGAGCACGTCGACGTCCTGGAACGGCGTCTGGCGGAGCAGCGTCTGTCCGCGCTTGCCGTAGAGCTTCTTCGCGAGCGAATACGTCGCGGCCGCGGTCTTCGGAAGCGTCTTCCGCTTGAACGTGACCGAGAGCATGATCCCCGTGTACTCGGGATACATCGTGATCTTGCCGCTTCGGAGCGACGTGTCGATCAGCTCCGTCGAGGCGATGTTCTCCTTGTACTGCACGTCGAAGCCCTTGGCCTCGAGCGCCTGCTTGTAGAGCTGCCCGAGCACGTATTGCTCGGGGAAGTTCTTGGTCCCGACGATGATCGGCGTCGCCTGCGCTCCGTCGGTCTTCGTGCCCGCGGCCGTCGCCGCGGTCGCCAAGCCGAGGATGAGCGCGACCCCGAGCGCGATCGAGAACGCGGCCTTCGCCGCACGCCTGTTGTGCTTGCGGATCACGGCAGAGCCCCCTTTCGGGTTGCGGGTGTCTCCGGGGGTGGAACCCGACTGACCCTAGAGGATCGACCGTGCTATCCCGCCTGCCCGTCTACTTCTGACATAGCGCGCTCCGGGCCGGGCAGGCGGCCCGCGAACGCGTCCTGCTCGAGCGCGCGCGCCTCGACGCGGAGGCCCTCCGGCGTCAGCATGCGCTGGACGAGACCGACCGCGGCGTCCGCGGCGAGCGCGAGGACCGAGACGCAGATCGCCGCGCCCACCACTCCCTCCAGGCCGTAGCCCGCCTGGTTCACGATGATGTCACCGAGACCGCCGCCGCCCGCGACGGCCGCGATCGTCGCCGTCGCGACCACGAAGATCACGGCGGTGCGGATCCCCGTGAAGATGAGCGGCAGCGCGAGGGGCAGCTCGACGCGCACGAGGATCTGGCGTCTCGTCATGCCCATCCCGCGGGCGGCCTCGACGACGTCGGCAGGGACCCCGTCGACCGCGACGTACGCATTCGTGAGGATCGGCGGGATCGCGAGCACGACGAGCGCCAGCGCGACGCTCCAGAAGCCGACCCCGAGGAACACGAAGGCCGCCGCGATCCCGGCCAGGCTCGGCAGCGCGCGGCCGAGGTTGGCGACGTTGACCGCGGCAAACGAGCCGCGGTGCAGATGTCCGAGCCACACCCCGAGCGGCAGCGCGATTGCGATCGCGATCGCGATCGCCGCTCCGGACAGCACGAGGTGCTCCCAGGTCTTCTGGAGGATCAGATGGCGTTCGTCGACGACGAACTGGAGCGCGTCGCCGAACACATGGAGGTCGAGCGCGGCGGTCATGCGACCCTCCTCGACCGGCTCCACGGCGTGAGCGCTCGCTCGGCCAGCACGAGGAGCGCGTCCGCGACGAGCGCGAGCAGGATCGCGAGCACGCCGGCTGCGAGGATCTCGGTGTTGAACGCCTCGCGCAGCGCCAGGAAGATCGGATAGCCGAGGCCTTTCGGGATGACGAGCGCCGCGACGGTCGCGAGCGCGATCGTCGACACGACCGCAATCCGGAGGCCGGCCATCGTCGCCGGGATCGCGAGGGGGAGCTCGATCCGCCAGAGCGTCTGCCCGCGGGTGAGACCCATTCCGCGCGCGGCCTCGAGCACCTCGGGCGAGGCGCTCCGCAGCCCCTCGAGGATGTTCCGGTAGAGGATGATCAACGTGTACCCCACGAGCGCGACCTCGACGGTGGTGACGGTCAACCCCGTGAGCGGGACCAGAAGCTGGAAGAGGGCGAGGCTCGGGATCGTGTAGACGACCGCCGCGAACGCGCCGAACGGGCGCTCGAGCGGCCGGTAGCGGTGGGTCAGGAGCGCCGCTGCGAGCGAGAGCACGAACCCGAACGCGACCGCGATCAGCGTGAGCTCGACGTGCTCGACGAGCGCAGGCTGGAGCACTCCTGACCAGTTGTCGCGCACCCAGTCGGGGCAGAAGAAGCGGTTCTCGGTCACGCAGTCGCTGCCCTCGCCGAAGTTCGGTATCACGGGGCCGCCCTGTGCGACCCAGGCCGCGCCCGGTGCGGTCATCGAGGCGTGCCCGTGAGCGTCTCCAGCGTCACCACGCCCCGCGGCTCGCCCGCGCCGTCGAGCACGACGAGCGAGCGCGTACCCAGCGTGATCATCTGCGAGAGCGCGTCCCGAAGCGTCGTCGAGCCGTCCGCCGCCGGTGCGGAGACGCCGTCGAGCGGAGCGAGGTCGAGCTCGTCCAGGCGACGCAGCGCGAGCAGCTTGAGACCGCGGTCCAACCCCAGGAACCGCGCGACGAACTCGTCCGCAGGACGCTCGAGCAGCGCCTCGGGCGTGTCGTACTGGGCGAGCACGCCGCCTTCGCGCAGGATCGCGATGCGGTCGCCGAGGAGGATCGCCTCGTCGATGTCGTGCGTCACGAACACCACGGTCTTGTGGAGCTCGCGCTGGATGCGGAGCAGCTCGTGCTGGAGCCGGGCACGCGTGATCGGGTCGAGCGCGCCGAACGGCTCGTCCATGAGCATCACGGGCGGGTCGGCGGCGAGCGCGCGGGCGAGACCGACCCTCTGGCGCTCCCCACCCGAGAGCTGTGACGGGTACCGGCCCCGGTAGTCGTCCGCAGGCAGCTCGACGAGGTCGAGCAGCTCGTCGACCCGTTGCGCGATCCGGGTCTTCGGCCACCCGAGCAGCCGCGGCACGGTGGCGACGTTGTCCGCCACGGACATGTGCGGGAACAGCCCGACCTGCTGAATGACGTAGCCGATCCCGCGCCTGAGGCTCGTGACCTCGAGCGACCGGACGCTGCGCCCGCCGATCGTGATGTCGCCCTCGGTGATGTCGATCAGCCGGTTGACCATTTTCATCGCGGTGGTCTTGCCGGCGCCCGACGGCCCTACGAGGCAGCAGATCGCACCCGCGGGCACGGTGAGCGTGAGCTCCCGCACGGCGGACTCCGCGCGGCCGGGATAGCGCTTTGTCGCACGGTCGAACGCGATCTCCGCGGCGACGCCGCTCACGCGAGACAGCCTACAAGTGGGTCTCCGGGACGCCGAACGTGTAGACATCGGCCATGTCCGCGTCGACGATCCGCGCGGCCGTCCTCCGCGAGCCGGGAGACGTCCGGGTGGAGGAGGTCGAGCTCGACGCACCCGAGCCGGGCGAGGTGCTCGTGCGGCTCGCCGCCGCCGGGGTGTGCCACTCGGACCTCCATCTCGTGGACGGTGCTCTCGGCGACGGGCGCTGGCCGATGGTCCTCGGGCACGAGGGCGCGGGCGTCGTCGAGGACGTCGGAGCCGGTGTTCGTCACGTCGCGCCGGGCGACGAGGTCGTTCTCTGCTGGGTGCCCTCCTGCGGCGCCTGCGAGCAATGTGGGGCAGGGCGCCCGACGCTCTGCACGACCGCGGCGCGCCACAGCCTGGCGGGAACGATGCCCGACGGGACGACCAGGCTTCGCCTGCCGGACGGAACGTCGCTCCAGCACGGGCTGATGACCGCGTGCTTCGCCGAGCGCGCGGTCGTCCCGGCAGCAGGTGTCGTCCTGCTCCCGGGCGGCCTCCCGCTCTGGCAGGCGGCGCTCCTCGGCTGCGGCGTGATGACAGGCTTCGGCGCCGTCCGCAACGTCGCCTGCGTCCGGCCCGGCGAGAGCGCGGTGGTGATCGGCCTGGGCGGAGTCGGGCTTCAGGTCCTGGCGGCCGCGAAGCGGGCGGGCGCTCGACCGATCGTCGCGGTCGACCGCGACGCGGCCAAGCTGGAGCGGGCGCTCGAGCGCGGCGCCGACGCCGCGGTGGACACGTCGCAGGAGGCGAGTCCTGTGCGGGCGCTCCGCGAGCTCACGGGCGGAGGCGCCGACCATGCCTTCGAGGTCGTGGGGCTACCCGAGACGATGCTGCTCGCCTGGAAGTCGCTGCGGCCCGGAGCGACCGCAGTCGTGATCGGGATCGCGCCGAAGGGCGCGGAGCTCTCCCTACCCGCGCTCGAGCTCGTCTCGGAGAAGGGAATCCGCGGCTCGTTCTACGGCTCCGGCGACCCGGCGGCCGACCTGCCGGAGCTCGCCCGCCTCGCCGCGGGCGGGGAGCTCGACCTCGCGGGGGTCGTGACGCGCCTCGACCCGCTCGACGAGGTCGCCGCCGCGCTCGAGCGGCTCCGCCGCGGCGAGGGCGCCAGGACCGTCCTCGTGCTCGACCCCGTGCTCGCCGGCGTCGAGGCGACCGAGCCGTCCTAACGTACCGTCGACTCCCCACCGCGGGCGTGCGCACGCGCCCATGCAGCAATTGTGGGGCGCACGCCGTGCGGGAAAACGAGCAGCGCCGCCTGTCAAGCCTGCGGCGCCCATGGCACCAAGCAGAGCGTCATCGCCGCTCCCTCGCATCAGTGGCAGATGTCGCCTCGGCGCCCTCTCCGCGGTTGACGCGGGCGGCCTCTGGGCAGCCGAGCCTTCATCCGTGTAGCCGAGCCGACAGCAGGCCGGCGGACGCCGCTGCGGCTCAGGTGATCCGTCAGGCCACGAGTTGCACCGCGTCCGCCCCGGCTTCGTGGCAGTCGCGGCAGCGGGCCTCGTACGAGTCGAGCGCACCGACCACGATCGTCTCCCCCGAGTACGGCGCGGGCCGCCCGTCGAGCAGCCGCTGCGTCGTCGTGGCCGGCCCGCCGCAGCGGTGGCACACGGCCTGGAGCTTGTCCACGAGCTCGGCCCGCGCGAGGAGCTCGGGCATCGGGCCGAACGGCGCTCGCCGAAAGTCCTGGTCGAGCCCCGCGGCGATCACGCGCGCCCCGCCGTCGGCGAGCGAGAGCGCCGCGTCGACGATCGACGGGTCGAAGAACTGCGCCTCGTCGATTCCGACCACGTCGCACCCGCGGGCGCGGGCGACGAGCTCCGCGCACCCGTCCACCGGCACCGCCGACATGCGAACGCCCGCGTGGCTGACGACGTCGGCCGCGTCATAGCGGTCGTCGATCCGTGGCTTGAAGAGCACCACGCGCTGGCCGGCGATCTCCGCGCGCCGCAGGCGGCGGATCATCTCCTCGCTCTTCCCCGAGAACATGGGCCCGCAGACCACCTCGAGCCACCCACCGCGCTGCGGCAGAACTCTGATCATGGGGCACGATCCTAGAAAGGGGAACGGACGGCCAACGCGGCGATCAGGCAGTTCTGGTGGGCTCTTTCGGGCCGGAGGCTCGAAAAAGCCTTGCTACACTGCGCCTCGGCCGGGCGGCGTAGCT
>DASSUT010000190.1:0-16046 GCA_035706725.1 Gaiella sp.
GGCGTGACCGGCCCGGTGCTACGCCCGCTGCTCGCCGTGGACGGCGTCGCGCGGTTGCGTGTGCTCCTCCATCCCGCGGCGGCCCTCGCTCTCTGGTGCGTGAACCTCTACGTCTGGCATCTCCCGGTCGCGTACGAGGCAGCGCTGCACCACGACGTGGTGCACGCGCTCGAGCATGCGTCCTTCCTCGCCGCCGGGGTCGTGCTGTGGGCCGCAGTGCTCGAGCCGCTTCCCGGCCCCGCCTGGTTCACGTCCGGCTGGAAGCTCGGCTACCTCGGCGCCGCGCAGGCGGCGCAGGTCGTGCTTGCGACCGTGTTCGTGTGGTCGGGGCGGGTCTTCTACGAGACGTACGCCACCGGCGCTCCGCTCGAGGGCCTCTCGCCGCACACCGACCAGTCGCTCGGCGGCGTCGTGATGCTCGCCGAGGCGACCGTCGTGATGGCGGTCGCGTTCTCCTGGACGTTCTTCGCGTGGTTCCGCGAGGACGAGCGGCGGCAGCAGCTGCTCGAGGACGGCGCGAGCGAGCGCGTCGCGGCCCGGGCGGCGCGCTACGGCCGCGCCCCGTAGCGGCGTGCTACCGGGAGCGGACCGGGCGCCGGACGAGCACCAGGTCGCCCAGGCGGGCGACCACGCGCTCACGTCTCCGCCTGCGGAGCGCGGCACGGACGAACGCTGCGACGACGCCGGCCGTCACGAACGACGCGAGGAGCGCGCCGACCATCGCGAAACGCCGCACCGCCATGCGCCGTCCGTCGGCGACGGTGCCCTCCAAACGGCCCACCGCTGCGGCGAGCTCCCCACGCTCGCGGGCGAGCTCTCGGCGGAGCTCGTCGACGCCTCCGTTCACTCCTGGGGCGGCCGTTGCCGGTGGGTTCTCGGCGCTCGCCATCGCCGTCTCTCAGCCCCGCCCGTCGCCGGAGACGACGTGGAGCACGCTGCGCGCCTCTTCGATCGCAGCTGAGGGAACCGGCGGCGAGGCGCGGGACACGAGCCGGGCGGCGACCGCGAGCAGCAGCGCGGCGGTCAAGAACAGCGCGCCGGCCACGATCAGGAGCGCCGCCCAGGTCGGCAGCGCGAGCGCGATCGCGGCGGCGATCGCCGCGAGCAGGAACGCTCCGCCCGCCCCGAGCAACGCGATCCCGGTCACGCCGGCGGCGGCGGCGACGGCGAACAGGCGCAGCGCGCCACGCGTCTCCACCATCGCGAGCTGGAGCTCGAGCCGCGCGATCCTCCGCGCGTGCTCGGCGAGGTCGCGCGCCGCGCCCGTGATCGACTCCGTGTCCGAGACGGGGCTAGACACGCGACCAGAGGTTCGCGATCCGCCCGAGGACCGTGCCGAGCACCAGTGCCGCGACGACCCCGCGCTTGAGCGGGACGGGCGAGGCGGTCGGCGGATACCGGTAGTGCGTCGTGGTCACGACCAAGTCGTACCCGCCGGGGTGGCGGCACAAACGGCGTGCTCAGGCGGACGGATCGATGAGCGCGAGTCCGCTGGCATCGTCGTGACGCTTGCGGAGGTGGCCGCGGGTCTCGGTCAGCACGAGCTCGAGCGTCGGCCTCACGTGCCCCCGCAGGAGGTGGCCTCCGAGCGCCGAGCCGTCCGAGCGCCCGAGCACGGCGTGCACGTGGATCGCGGGCTTCCCCTCGTGCTCGGCGACGTCCCCCGCGAGCGTGACGACCTCGACCTGCTCGGGCACGTCGTTCTCGAGGTACTCCTTGCGCTCCCAGTCGAAGTACCCGAGCGTGGCGTCGCTGAACGCCCCGATCGCGGTGAAGTGCGCGGCGGTGAGGTCGTGCCCCTCGGCGAAGCGCCGGAGCTCCTCGACCACCTCGTCGCCGCGCTCGAACACGAGCGCGTACGTCTTGGACGGGCCGTCGTCGAGGAGCTTTGCCTGCATGTCAGGAGCGCAGGACGGCGGCGAGGGTTCCCGCGAGCACGCCCGCGCCGACACCGAGCGCCCCCACGAGGCGGCGATGCTTCGTCGCGGTGAGCTGCGCGCTGTGCTCGTGCGACTGCGCGTCGAACGAGCCGTGCGGGCCGGGATCGCCCGGCACTGGCTCGAACAGGTTGTCCGCCCGGCCCGGCGGCTCCGGCTCGGACGTCTGCTGGCTCGAGTAACCGGTGCGCGCGAGGTACCACTCGACCAGCGACGCCGCGACGCGGTTGCCGAGGATCGTCGCGACCGTGGAGGAGCCGACGTACACCGCGCGCCTGCGGTGGTGCGTCGCCCAGACGATCGCGTCGGCCGCGACCTCGGGCTCGAAGATGGGGGGCACCGGCTGGGCCTTGTGCGGCATCTTCGAGCGGCAGTGATCGAACTGCGGCGTGTTGAGGCCCGGCAGGTGGACGGTCGTGAGCCACACGCCGCTTCCGCGGTGCCGCAGCTCGCAGCGAAGGGATTCCACGAAGCCCTGCAAGGCGTGCTTCGCGCCGCAGTACGGGCTCTGGAGCGGGATTCCGCGGAACGCGAGGGCCGAGCCTACCTGCACGATCGTGCCGCGGTCACGCGGCAGCATGCGCTCGAGCGCGGCGCGCGCGCCCCAGACGCTGCCGAGGTACGTGACCTCGGTCGCGCGCCGGAACTCGTCGGGCTCGATGTCGACGAACTCCGCGAACACCGTCGTCATCGCGTTGTTCACCCACACGTCCACGGGGCCGAGCTCGCGCTCCACCCGATCGGCCGCCGCGTCGACCTGCTCGTGGTCGGCGACGTCGACCGAGAGGGGGAGCGCCGTGCCGCCCGCCGCCTCGACGTCCCGCCGCGCGGCCTCGAGCCCGTCCTCGCCGCGAGCGAGCAGCGCCACGGCCGCGCCCTCGCGCGCGAAGGCGCACGCCGTGGCCCGGCCGACTCCCGACGTTGCTCCGGTCACCACGATCACCCTGCGCTCGGCCACAGAGTGTTGCTACCCGACGACCCGGGATGCGGAAACGTCACTCGTCGCCGTGCTCCTACCCGTACGTGCGAAACGGCTCTGCGTCCGCCTGCTTGAGCTCGATGCCGAGGCCGGGGCGCGACGGGTCGGGCCGCAGCGCCCCGTCCTCGGGCACGAGCGTCCCGTCGAACAGGAGCGACTCGATCCGGACGTGGTCGTGGAAGTACTCGAGATGGCGCGTCCGCCGCAGTGCGGCGAACGCGTGGGCGGAGACGGCCGGGGCCGTGTGCCCCGAGACGTCGAGCTCATGCGCGTCGGCGAGCGCGCCCACCGCGAGAAGCCCCGTGATCCCGCCGCACCGGGTGACGTCGGCCTGGAGGCAGTCGACGGCCTCGGCGGCCAGCAGGCCGCGGAAGTCCGCGAGCCGGTAGCCGTACTCGCCTGCGGCGACCTCGAGCCCGGCGGGCGCCCGGTCGCGCACCAGGCGAAGCCCCTCGAGGTCGTTCGACGAGACAGGCTCCTCGAGCCACGTCACGTCCCACTCGGCCCGCAGTCGCTCGGCCCAGGCGAGCGCCTGCTTTCGCCCGTACGCCCCGTTCGCGTCCACGAAGAGCTCGGTCTCGGGGCCGATCGCCTCGCGGGCCGCGTCGAGGCGTGCCGGGTCGTCCTCGGGCCGCCGGCCGAGCTTCATCTTCACGCGGGGGATCCCCTCCGCGACCCAGCCCGCGAGCTGCTCGGCGAGACGCTCGTTCGTGTACGACGTGAAGCCGCCGCTCCCGTAGACGGGCACCGCGGCGTGCCGTGCGTCGAGCAGGGCGGCGAGCGGCAGCTCGAGGAGACGCGCCTTGAGATCCCAGAGCGCGATGTCGACGGCGGCGAGCGCCATCGAGCCGATCCCGGGGCGGCCGGCGTTCCGCAGCCTCACGGTCATCGCGTCCCACGCGGCGGTGACCGCGAGCGCGTCGCGGTCGAGCGCGACGTCCGCGAGCACGGAGTCGACGAGGCGTGCGGTCGAGACGTCACCGTACGTGTAGCCGAGCCCGACCTCGTCGCCCGCGCGGCACTGGACGACCACGATCGTCGTCGAGTCCCACTCGAGCGTGCCGTCCGACTCCGGCTCATCGGTCGGCACGGTGTACGCGCCGACCTCGATCTGCCGGATGGCCGTCCTCGCGCGCGAAGCGACCGTCACCGCTCAGCGGCCGGGGAGGAATTCCTGGAGCTTCCCGCGCAGCGCCTTCGTCATCACGCCCATCCCGTCCGGGTCGCCCTTGAGCATCGCGCGCGCCATCTCCTTCGCCTGCTCGAACGTGATGTGGGGCGGCAGCGGCGCGACCTCCGGGTCGACGACCACCTCGATGAGCGTCGGCGTGCCGGCCGAGAGCGCGTCGTCCCAGGCCGGGCCGATGTCGTCCGGGTCGCTGACCTTGATGCCGCGCAGGCCGAGGAGCTCGGCGTAGCGGGCCGCGTGGAAGTCGGGGATCGTCTGCGAGCCCTCGTACTTCGGGTCGCCCGAGAGCACCCGCTGCTCCCAGGTCACCTGGTTCAGGTCCTGGTTGTTGAAGATGCAGAACACGAGTCGCTGGTCGGGCCAGAGGTCGCGGTACTTGACGACCGTCAGGAGCTCGTTCATGCCGTTCATCTGGAAGGCTCCGTCGCCGACCATCGCGATCACGGGGCGGTCGGGATAGGCCATCTTCGCCGCGATCGCGTACGGGACCCCCGGGCCCATCGTCGCGAGCGTGCCGGACAGGGAGGCCATCATCCCCTTGCGGAGGCGCAACTGGCGCGCCCACCAGTTCGTGGACGAGCCGGAGTCCGCCGTGAGGATCACATCGTCCGGGAGCCGCGCGTTCAGCTCCCACAGCACGCGCTGCGGGTTGATCGGGTCGGCGTCCGTCAGCGCCCGCTCCTCGAGGAGGCGCCACCACTCCTGGACGTTCTTCTCGATCTCCTCGCGCCAGGAGCGATCCTCCTTGCGCTCGAGCAGGGGGATCAGCGACGTGAGCGTCTCGCGGGCGTCGCCGACGAGGTGCACGTCCATCGGGTAGCGGAGCCCGATCAGCTTCGCGTCGATGTCGATCTGCACCCCGTGCGCCTGCCCCTCGCTCGGCAGCCACTCGGCGTACGGGAAGCTCGTGCCGACCATGAGCAACGTGTCGCAGCCCTCCATCATCTCGAAGCTCGGGCGCGAGCCGAGAAGCCCGATCGGGCCCGTCACGAACGGCAGGTCGTCCGGCAGCGCCGCCCGCCCGAGCAGCGCCTTCGCGACGCCGGCCCCGAGGAGCTCCGCGGTCTCGACGACCTCGTCGGCCGCCCGGAGGGCCCCCTGGCCGACGAGCATCGCGACGCGCTCTCCGCGGTTGAGCACGTCGGCCGCCCGGTGGAGGTCTTCGGGGAACGGGACGATCCGCGGCTGGTGGTAGCCGACGCTCGAGAAGACCGCTCCGTGCATCCGCGGTGGCGACTCGACCGCGTCCGCCTCCTGCACGTCGTTCGGGAAGATGAGCGTCGCGACGGTTCGCTCGGCGAGCGCGGTGCGGATCGCGCGGTCGACGAGATGGCGCGCCTGCGCGGGGTCCATGCACGTCTGGACGTACTGCGACACGTCCTTGAACAGCGCGTCGAGGTCGACCTCCTGCTGGTAGTGGGCGCCGAGCGACATGCGGCGCTGCTGGCCGACGATCGCGACGACGGGCTGGTGGTCGAGCTTTGCGTCGTAGAGCCCGTTCAGCAGGTGGATCGCGCCGGGGCCCGAGGTCGCCATGCAGACGCCGACCTCGCCCGTGAACTTCGCGTGCCCACATGCCATGAACGCGGACATCTCCTCGTGGCGCGCCTGGACGAACTGCGGGTCGCCGTCGGCGCGGTCGAGCGCGCCGAGGAAGCCGTTGATCCCGTCTCCGGGGTACCCGAAGATCCTGTGCACGTCCCACTTGCGGAGACGCTCGAGCACGTAGTCGGCAACGGTCTGCCCCATCGGTATCCAGCCTCCTCTGCTTTGCCGCGACAGTCGGTGAACCAAGAGGGGGGTACCCGGAGGCGCGCGACCGCAAAACGTCGCGCCGGGCCGCGCGTCAGGGAAGCGGCGGGTGGCGCTTCCGCCAGAGCGGGGAGCGCTGGACCGCTGCGCCCACGCCGCGCCAGGCGGCCGTGCGGAGCCGGTAGGAGGCAAGCAGCGTGCGAGAGGTGCCGCGCGTGTCCGTCTGGTACCCGAGCTCGTCGAGCAGATCGCCCGCGACCGCCTCGAACCGCTGCCGCTCGGCGGGCTTCATCTCCGTCCGCCAGTCGCGCACGCCGGGCCGCGGCGGCTCGTTCAAGCGCTGCTGGTGGGCCTTGCGCGCGGACTCCGTCCTCCCCACGTAGTCGAGCATCTCGCCGCCGTAGTCGAGCCCCGCGAACGCGCACACGCGGCGGAGCTCCGCCGCCGGGTCGGCGACGAGCGCCTCGTAGCGCAGCTCCATGTAGCGGTCGGGGGCGAGGCGGGCGCCGAGGCGCCGCGCGGCCCGCACCTCCGTCGCCCACTGGCACGCGAACCCGCGGGCGTCCCGCGGATGCCCCCAGCCCTCGGTGACGAGGCCGCCTGGGACGGCGAGAAACGAGAGTGCGGCGTCCCGCCCGTCCCTGATCAGGTGCACGAAGACGGCCTGCGGAAACAGGCGCTCGAGCAGGTCGAGGTGCTGCATGTAGAGCGGCGTCTTGTCGCCCCAGCGCGGCTTTCCGCGCTCCGCCGCGTACGTCTCGAAGACGGCTGCGATCGCCTCGCCGGTCGTCATGCCCGGCCGGAGGCGCTCCGCCACCTGCGCCGGGGGAAGACCCCACTCGACGAGGGTCGGCAGCCGCGCCAGGTCGCCGGCGAACGCGGCGGGATCGACGGGGGTGGGATGCCGCCGGGCGAGCTGCGGCACGAAGTACGACTCGTCCGGGATCGCGAGCGCCGGGTTGCGGTCGAGCATCACCCGGAGGAGCGTCGTGCCGGATCGCCGCACCCCGAGCACGATGACCGGCGGCCCGTCGCGCGACACCGGTGGCCTACGAGACGTCGGGCGCCGAGGCCGAGCTCCGGCCGGCGAGCCAGCGCCCCGCCTGCACGAGCGCGACCGCGGCCGCGAGGGCGGCCCCCGCCGCGACGATCGCGTCAGAGCCGGGCGGGTCGACGAGCTTCACCCCCGCCAGCGTCAGCGTCGAGGCGAGCGCGACGCGCAGCGCGCGCTCGGGCAGCCTCACCGTCAGCCGGCCGCCGATCAGCACGCCGGGCACCGACCCGATCAGGAGCCATCCCGTCGCGCCGAGGTCGACGTGCCCCGCGACGAGCTGTCCGGCGCCCGCGACCGCGAGCAGGACCGCGGCGTGGAAGATGTCGGTGCCGACGATCTTCGCGGCGGTGAGCGGGAACGCGATCAGCATCACGAGCCCGAACAGCGTCCCGCTGCCGACGGACGTGAGCCCGACGACGAACCCTCCCACGACGCCCGTCGCGACCGCGATGATCCGGTCTCGACGCTGCAGGATGAACGGCTTGTCCTCGGGCGCCGAGTGCATGTACGCCTTGACGAGGAACGCGATCCCGCAGAGGACGAGCGCGACCCCGAGGATCGATTTCGCCGTGTCCTCGTAGCCGTCCCCGTACTGCTTCTTCAGCCACCACGAGACGCCCACGCCGATGAGCGAGAACGGGGCCGAGCCGAGCAGCATCCAGGCGGTGAGCCGCGCGTGCACGTGCCCGAGGCGGCGGTGCTGCACGGCGCCGAACGACTTGAAGATCGCGCCGTGGACGATGTCGGTGCCGATCGCGATCGACGGCTTGAAGCCGAAGAACAGCACGAGCAGCGGCGTCATCAGCGAGCCGCCGCCCATGCCCGTGACGCCGACGAGGAGCCCGATGAGGAGCCCGGCGAGGGAGAGCTTCCAGTCCATCTCAGCGAGCGGCCCGGGCGCGGCGGCTACGCGCGCGCGGGCGTGTCACCCTCGTGGGGCGGGGACGACGAGAGCAGCACCTCGACCAGCGTGTCGCCGCGCAGCCCGAGGCGGAGCGTCTCGAGCGCGATCACCTCGTCGGGCGGGATGTTGCCGAGATTGACGTTCGGCCCGAAGTGCTTCACGAACCACGCCTGCGACGCCTTGGTCGGCGCCTCGAACAGGACGTCGTCGATCGCGACCTCGTGGGCGATCTCGTCGATCAGGCCCGTGCGCATGTCGCCGTCGGAGCGGAAGATGCCCGCGGTCCCGCCTTCGCGCCCCTCGGTGATCACCTTCCAGGCACCGGCCGCGAGCTCCTCCTTGATCCACGCGACCCACTGGTACGGCGCGTAGACGACCTCGGAGTCCTTCGAGCCGACCTCGGAGAGCACCGTGAAGTCGCGCGCGAAGTCCGCGATCAGCTCGAGCTTGCGCCCGCGCGGGATCTCCAGCGTGCCGTCGGAGATCTCGACGTGCGAGAAGCGGTGGTCGGTCAGCCACTGCTTGAACTCGTCGAGCCGGCCCCGGCCATAGACGGCCTCGAAGAGCGTCCCGCCGCACACGACCGGCGTCTCGAACGAGCGGTAGAGCGCGATCTTCTTCTCGAGGTTGTTCGTGACGTAGCTCGTCCCCCAGCCGAACTTCACGATGTCGACGAACTGCCCGCCCGTGTCGAACAGGCCCTCGATGTCGCGGAGGTTGAGACCCTTGTCGATCACGTGCGTGATCCCGACCTCGCGTGGCTTTCCCGGGCGCGCGGGGACGTCCAGGAAACCGTCATTGAATGCGGGCATAGAGCTCCTCCAGCTTCGTCCTGGCCCGGTCCTGCACCTCGCGGTACAGCGAGCCTCCGTGGGCGTCGATCCCGACGATCAACGGCCCGAAATCCTTCACGCGGAACTTCCAGAGGCACTCGGGCATCAGCTCCTCCCAGGCCACCTCCTCGATCTCCTCGATCTGCGTGGTCTCGAGCGCCGCGGCGCCTCCGACGATCGCGAAGTAGACCATCCCGAGTCGCCGCATCGGCTCGATCGCATCGTCCGGGAAGCCACCCTTGCCGCAGATCGCCCGGACGCCGTACCGCGCGCCGAGCCCTTCCGTGAACCGCACCATGCGGGCGCTCGTGGTCGTACCGATGCAGATCTTCTCGTACCGGCCGGGGCCGAGCCTGCGCACGTTCGGCGCGGTGTGCAGCAGGAACGCGCCCGTGAGGTCCATCGGCGGCTCGATCCCCTCGTCGAAGATGCGGATCTGGGTCCGGTCGCGGATACCGATCACATGGCCCTGGACGATCACCTCGTCGCCGGCGCGGAGCTTCGAGATCTCCGCCGGGTCGGTGACCGGGAACGTGACCTCGTGCCTCGCCATCACGGCGTCCCGCCACGCGGCGAGAACGAGACCGTGCCGACGGCCGCACCCGGAGATCGCCGGCCCTCGGTGAGACCGGCAGCGTGCGCGTTCCCGACCGCGCCCGGAGCGCGCTGCTTCCTCTGCGCGACACCTTGCGCGCCTGCACCGCGTGCGCGTGCACCGTGTGTGCCTGCACTGCCTGTTCCTGCGCCGCGGAGGCCCACAGCACGTGCGCCCACACGACCCGGACCCCCACCCTGGGTGGGGAAGCCTCCCACCGCCCTCGAGACCGATTCTACGTCCGCTCGGGGTGTGGTTTCGCGCCGATTTCGCAATATCTCGTCCACAGAGGGCATCCCGCGGGTCGTCCGCGCCATGCCAACCGCCAGCCCCGCCGAAGGCGTCGCTCGCGCTGCACCTTCCGGCAGCCAAATCGCACAGGTCGCCCGTGCCGCGCCTGCCGGCAGCCCGACTGAGCCGGTCGCGCGCCCCGCGCTCACCTGGAGCCTCATCGAATGCGTCGCGCCCATCCTCAGGCCTCCCGGTCGAACTCGACGGTCCCGTCGGCGGCGATGTGCGCCGATGCGCGGCGGGCGGCCCAGCACTGGTAGTTGACCGCCACCGGGTTCAGAGTCATGTGCGTGTCGGCGTGCTCGACGTGGCACTGGAGCACGGTCACGTCCCCGCCGAGCCCCATCGGGCCGATCCCGGTCTCGTTCAGCAGCTCGTAGAGCTCGTCTTCGAGCTGCGCGACGAGCGGGTCGGGGTTGCGCGACCCCACGGGCCGCGCGATCGCCTCCTTCGCGAGGTGCATCGCGTAGTCCGCGGAGCCGCCGATGCCGACGCCTACGATCCCGGGCGGGCACGGCTTGCCGCCCGCGTCGACGATGGACTCGAGCACGAAGCGCTTGATCCCCACGACGCCGTCGGCGGGCACGAGCATCTTCAGGAACGTCATGTTCTCCGAGCCGGAGCCCTTCGGCACGCACTTCACGTCCAGGCCGTCCCAGGCCGGCACGAACTCCCAGTGGACGATCGGCACCCGGTAGCCCACGTTCGCCCCCGTGTTCTCGCGCGTCAGCGTGTGCACCGTGTTCGACCGGAGGGGGTGGTCGACGGTCGCCCGCTCGGTGCCGGCCCTGAGCGCGGCTTCGATTCGCGCGGGGTGGAGGGGGAAGTGTTCTCCCACGCGGCAGTAGTAGACCGCAATGCCGGTGTCCTGGCAGACGAGGTTTCGCTGCTCGTCCGCGAGCTCGACGTTCCGGTGGATCGTCTCGAGCACGCGGATCCCCGTCGCCGAGGTCTCGCGCTCCCGCGCCGCGGCGAGCGCGTCCCGGAGGTCCTGCGGGAGGTCCTTCAGCGCCCACACGTACAGGTGCGCCGCAGCCTCGAGCACGACGTCGTCGATGGTGACGGTCGTGGTCGACATGGTCTTCTCAGCCTTTCGCCTTCTCCGCGGCGGCCACCCCGGCACGCCGGCCGAAGACGACGCACTCGAGCAGGCTGTTCCCCATCATGCGGTTTCGTCCGTGGGTGCCGCCGGCGATCTCGCCGCACGCGAACACGCCTTCGAGCGTCGTTTCGCCTCGCGCGTCGATCACGAGGCCGCCGTTCTGGTAGTGGAGGACCGGGTAGGTGAGGATCGGCTCGGCGAGCGGGTCGATCCCCGCGCCGCGGTAGCGCCGCAGCATGTACGGCAGCGACACCTCCGCGTCGGCGGGCGCGATTCGCGTGGTGTCGAGCCACACGGCCGGGCGTCCGTCCTCGGTCGCGACGCCGCGGCCCGCCTCGACCTCGTCGAAGATCGCCTGCGAGACCTCGTCGCGCGGTCCGAGCGAGTCCGTGAACTCCTCACGGTCCGCGTTGAGCAGCACAGCACCGTACGCCCGCGTGGTCTCCGGGATCGAGTAGCCCTGCATCGTCGCGGGCCAGGCCCCGCCGTTCGGGTGGTACTGGAGGGCGTCGAGGTCGCGCGCCTCCGCTCCCGCCTCGAGTGCGAGGCGCGTCGTCTCGCCGGTCGCGTTCGGGTGGTTCGTCGACAGCTCGCCGCGGCGGCCCGCCTCCGCGTAGCACCGGCCACCCGACGCGAGCACGACCGCTCCGGCGGTGACGGCGCGCGTCCCCTCGGGGGTCTTGAAGGTCGCGCGCCAGCCGGCGTGGTCGGGCTCGAGCGACTCGAGCCGGTGGTGGGCGAGGGTGTCCGCGTCGCCGGACTCGTGGTGCTCGCGGAGCGCCTTCGTGATCGCATGACCTGTACGGTCGCCGACCTGGAGCAGCCGTCTGCGCGAGGCGCCGCCGCAGCGTGCGAGCCGGTACCCCCCGTTCTCCCGCGTGAAGGCGCAGCCGAGCTCCTCGAGCCAAGCGATCGCGGGGCGCGCCTCCGAGGTCAGCACCTGCACGAGAGCGGCGTCCGCCGTGCCATGAGACGACCGGAGGACGTCCTCCGCATGCAGCTCGGGAGAGTCGTCCTCGGCGAATGCAGCCTGGATGCCTCCCTGGGCCTTCGAGGAGTTGTTCGCCTGGAGCGTGGTCTTCGTCGCGAGCGCGACGCGTGCTCCGGTGCTCGCCGCCGAGACCGTCGCCGCAAGCCCCGCGGCGCCGCTGCCGACGACGAGCACGTCGATGGAGCCGTCCGCCGCCACGTGCCGCATAGTACCGGACTCGCCGCAGCTCTTATGACCGGCATTAGCCGCTCTTATCGCAGGGTCGGCTCGTTAGACTTTCGCCGTGCCCACCCTCGCAGACGTCATGCGCACCGAGGTCATCGTCGTCGCGCCGGAGGACACGCTCGGCGAGGTCGCGGAGCGGATGAGCGCGGTGAACGTCGGCGCCGTGATCGTGAAGGACTTCGGGCGGTTGATCGGCATCCTCACCGAGCGGGACATGCTCAAGGCGATGGCCGCACGGGTGCACACGAGCGACGCGCGCGTCCGCGAGTGGATGACGGAGGATCCGCTGACGGCCTCCGCGGAGATGGACGTCGACGAGGCGGCCCAGATCATGCTCGAGCACAACTTCAGGCACCTGCCGATCACGGACGAGGCGGGCGCGGTCGTCGGCCTCGTGAGCATGCGCCGGGTCGTTGCCGCCACCAAGGCGGCCGCCGGACACGGCGCCTGACGGTGCCCTAGCAGGCCGCCGCGGTACCGCTGACGACCGCTCGTGCAGCCTGGACCGGCGTCACGTGCATCCGGCCGAGCCGTGAGACGAGGCGACGGTCGCGCTTGATCGCCGCGCTCACGCTCGCGGTCGTGCCCCCGGGCGTCGCCTTCGCGAACACACATGACGCCGGGTTCTTGCGCCCGTCGAGCCAGCCCGCCGCGTAGAGGTAGCGCAGCGGCGCACGAGTGTAGGGCGCACCCGCGAGCACGGCCTTGGCCTGCGCCCCCGAGACGCGGTGCGAGCGGGCGTCGCGCGCGACGAGCGCCTGGGCCTTCGCAGCGGTCGTCGGCAGGCGCGCCGCGAGCTCTCCCTCGGGGATCGTCGCGAGCGCGATCGCGAGGGACGCGACAGCCGCAGTGACGAGCGCGTATTCGCCCATGCCCGGATGATCGGCGACAGCCCGCGAACGGTCAATCGCCGACGGCTCGCCCGTTCGGAGACCTGTGGGCAACTCCGCACACAACCGGCACGAAGGCCCGTTGCGCCGGTCGCCTCTCGTTGCATATCTTGTAAACCCGTTTTCCATCGAGATAACAAGGAGGAGCGATGTTCACCGAGCTCACGGAAGAGCTGCTCGACCTCGAGGCGGCGACCAAGGGGTACGGCGCGGCCGTGTATGCCGCGACCGACCCCGGCGGCGCCTGCACCTCCTCGTGCACCACCGTCATCCTCTGCTGCACCTGCACCACGCTCTGCTGGTGAGCGTCGCGGCCAACCAGGCCTCGGAGGGCGGGCCGGCGGCCCAGCAGCGGCCGCTGCTCGCCCCCTGGTGCCGCACCGTGGAGGACGGCAGTCGGCTGCTGTTCGAGCACGCGGGACATGTCGTCGAGCTCAACGGGCGGGCCGTCCAGGCGCTGCTGCCCGCGCTTCTCCCGCTCCTCGACGGCGACCACACCGTGCTCGAGATCGTCGCGGCGTTGGGAGACGCGGCGGAGACACCGGTCAACAAGGCGCTCGCGCTGCTCGACGAGCACGGTCTCCTCGTCGACGGCCCCGCCCCTGTCGGCCACGCCGGTGCCGCGTGCTACGTCGCAGCCAATTCCTCGCCTTCACCGGCAGAAGCCTGGACCGCGTTGACGAGCTCCGACGTCACCGTGATCGGGTCGGCGCCCACAGGGGCGGAGATCACGCACCTGCTCGCGTCCGCCGGCGTCGCCACGACAACGTCGATGCTCGCGGGCGGGACGGTCGGGCACGCAGACCTGATCGTCGCCGCACCCGCGCCGGACGAGGTGGGGCAGCTCGGGGAGGTCAACCGGCATCGCTTGCGCGACGCGACGCCATGGCTCCCGATTCTCCCCGCCGACGGCCGCTTCGTCGCGGTCGGTCCGCTCTACGTCCCCGGACAGACCGCGTGCCACAGCTGCTACCTGATGAGACGCGCAGCGACGTCCGGCTACGAGGACGACTTCTCGCTGCTCGAGCGGCAGCCGGTACGTGCCCCGTCGCCCCCCGGGGCGAGCGCGATCGCAGCCGGGGTTGCCGCTCTGATTTGCCTCCGTTGGCTCGGAGCGCGCGATCCGACGCTCCCGGGCGTCCTCTATGCGCTCGAGCTGCACGGCAGGCTCGGCCTCACGCGCCACCGCGTGCTCCGAGTGCCGCGTTGTCCGGCATGCGGCGCGACGCCGCCGGAGCCCAGTCCTTGGTTCAGGGAGCTCGATGCTGGAGCTGCTCGACAGCCCCGCGACACCGGTCGCTGACGCGCTCGCCAGGCTCGAGGAGGCTGTCTCTCCTCTGGTCGGGATCGTGCGCTTCGCACCCTCGCTCATGGTTGCCGCGGACGAGCCCCGCCTGTACGCGTTCGCGTGCGAGCTCGCGAGCGCCGCCCGGACGACCGGCGTCCGCGCCGTCGATTACGCGGGGTCTGCCCACGTGCACCCGACTCGGGGGCGTGCGGCGTCGCTGGGCGAGGCGCTCGAACGCTATTCGGCCACATACGTTCCCGAAGGCCTGCCGGTCGCCTCCGCGATCGAGATCGGCCCACACGCTGTCCCACCCGAGTCGTTCGCGCTCTTCCACGAGCGGCAGCACGTACCGGGCTTCCCGTTCGCGCGTTTCACACGGTCGACCCGCCTGTCGTTCGTCGAGGGCTTCTCGCTTGCCGACGGGCGGCCGGCGTTCCTCCCGGCGCAGCTCGTCTACCTGCGGCACGACGGCGTCGAGCCCAAGATCGGGTACTCGACCAGCAACGGTCTCGCGTGCGGGCCGACCCTGGCAGAGGCCGTTCTCGCCGCTCTTCTCGAGGTCGTGGAACGCGACGCGATGATGCTCGTCTGGGCGAACCGCCTTTCGCTCCCACGTCTCACCTGGCTCGACGATCCGACGCTCCGACAGATCGACACCAAGGTGTTCGCGCTCACCGGCCTCGAGTACAGCGCGATCGACGCGAGCCCGTTCTTCGGGGTGCCGGCGGCGATCGGGGTGGTCCACGGAGCACCAGGCGACCGCGCCGCCCTCGGCATCGGCGCGGGCTGCGCCCCCACGATCGCAGACGCCTGGAGAGCGTGCCTCGCAGAAGCGTTCGCCGTCCATCGCTGGCTGCGAGGCCTGCTTGCCGACGAGCCCCCCGCTCTCGAGCGTGTCGAGGACGTCCGCTCGCTCGAGGACCACACGCTCTTCCACGGGACGCCCGACCGGGCCGACGCAGTCGCGTTCGTCGACGCGTCCTGCCGGGAGCGCAGCACCACGGCCGTTCCCGACGTTCCGGGCGGCACCCCGGGGGAGATCGTGGCCGAGATCGTGCGCAGGCTGGAGGAGCGCAACGTCGGCGCGTACGCAGTGGACGTGACGTCGCCCGACGTGGAAGAGCTCGGTCTCAAGGTCGCGCGCGTCGTCGCACCGCAGCTCTGCGCGCTCGACGTCGACGGCGCGGCTCCGTACCGCGGCGGCGCGCGCCTCTACCGGGCCGCCTTCGACGCGGGTCTCGTCGAGGCCCCGCTCACGTTCGATGACCTCAACCCGCTCCCGCACCCGTACCCGTGAGCACGGTCGAGCCCCAGACGGTCTTGCCAGGAGCCTGGGTGTACGGCGAGGAGCCGTTGGGCACCGACGACCCGACGGAGCTGTTCCACGAGGCGTCGCGCTTGTACCCGGACGTCGTCGACGGATGGGCCGTGGGTGCCTCGCTGCTGGCACGGAGCCCTGAGCTGCGCGCCAGCGCGACCCGCGCGGTCCGCCGGAGAACCGGCCTTCCGGCCGTCCGGCTGCCCGAGCCGGCGCCCGTCCGCGAGAGCCTCGACCGGTTGGTCGGTGCCCGGCGCTCCACTCGCGAATACGCAGGGACGCCACTCGGTCTCGCGGAGCTCGCGACGCTGCTGCAGACGAGCTACGGCGTCACCGGCGCCCTCGGCCGGCAGCCCTTTCGAGCCGTCCCGTCCGGTGGTGCGCTCTACCCGCTGGAGCTGTATGTCGCCGCCCAACACGTCGAGCAGCTCGAGCGGGCCCTCTACCACTACGACCCGCTCCGCAGCGTGCTCGAGCACGTACGCCCGCTCTCCGGCGACGAGCTCGAAGGCCTCACCCCGTACGACGAGCTGCTCGCGTCGAGCGCCGCCGTGACCATGATCTCCGCCGTCTTCTGGCGCTCGCGCTTCAAGTACGGACAGCGCGCGTATCGCTTCGCGCTGCTCGAGGCCGGTCATGTGGCGCAGAGCTTCCTGCTGGCTGCGACCGCGCTCGGCCTCGCTGCGTGCCCGGTGGGC
>DASSUT010000191.1:0-7691 GCA_035706725.1 Gaiella sp.
GCGCGACTAGCGCTTTTCGGATCGCGCCAGCGATCCGAAAAGCGCCGTGACAAAGCGGTCCTGCGCGGCGCGGGCCGACCAGAACGAGACGGGCCGTCCGTTCTGCAGCACCGAGAACACGATGCCGTCGCCGATCACGCCCGAGAGGCTGCAGGAGAGATCTGTCGTGCCGGTCTTGCCGCGCACGAGGCCCGCGAGCCCGGGCAGGCGCGTTTGCAGCGTGCCGTTCCGCCCGGCGACCGCGAACGAGGCGACGAACGCGCGCGAGATCCGCGGATCCTGCATTCCCGCGCGGATCACGCCCACCAGGGTGGCAGCCGTCATCCGGTCGAGCGACGAGAGGCCGGAGCCGTCGGCCATCCGGACCCCCGTCACCGGTATGCCGGCCTCGCGCATCGCGGCGAGCACGACGCGCGCGCCGCGGGCGGTCGTGCCGAGCCCGCCGTCGAGCGTCCCGAGGTGCTTCAGCAGCATCTCGGCGACGAAGTTGTCGCTGTCGCGGTCCATCTCCGCCACGATCGAGGCAAGCCGGGCCGAGCGGTCGACCGCGATCGGCACCGCCCCGCGGGGCGTGCTGCCGAGCCCCGGGCCGCCTGCGACCGCCACGCCGCGGACGACGAGCGCATCGCGCAGCATCCGCGCGGCGAGCAGAGGAGGAGAGAGCGCGGGCCAGCCGTCGGCACGGTCGGCGACGAGCGCGGACAACGGCGGTGACTCACCGCCGACGAAGTACCGCTTCCAGCCGGGTGCGCCCCGGACGGCGTCGTAGGCGGACTCGTCGCCGCGGATGCGTCCCGTGACCCGCCGGATGCCGGCGGCGCGCACCGAGGCCGCGAGGCGACCCACGTCGGCGCGCGTCAGCGTGGGGTCGCCGTTCCCCGCCAGGAAGAGATCGCCGTCCCAGGTCGTGCCGACGCGCGTCCCCGCCCCGAACAGCTCGGTGGTGAATCGGTAGCCGGGGCCGAGCAGGCTCAGCGCCGCCCAGGCGACCGGCAGCTTCTCGTTCGACGCGGGGACGAGGGGCCGCGTGGCGTTGTGCGCGTAGAGCACTTCGCCGCTCGACGCGTCGACCGCGATCGCAGCCGTCTGACCCAGGGAGAGATACGGCGAGCGGAGGGTCTTGGTCAGACGGGTCGCGAGGTCGCCGCCGGCAGTCGGCACCGCGGGCGACGCCGCGGGCGCGAGCAGCAGGCAGAGGAACCCGACGAGCGCGAGCCTCGTGCGCACCATCTCGGCGGCTAACCGTAGACGGTGATCGTGACGGTGCGGCGCCCCCAGGCGCGCGCGGCCTCGGTCGAGGGCATCCAGAGATCGATGATCGCGCCGCGGATCGCGGAGCCGGTGTCTGCCGCGACGGCGGGGCCGTAGCCCGGGACGTACACGCGGGTGCCGAGCGGGATCACGGCGGGATCGACCGCGATCACGCCGACGCCCACGGGCAACCCGCTCGCCGTGTGGCCCGGGAGGTGGTAGGCGACCGCGTCGACGACCAGCGTCCTCGTGTCGCCGGGCTCCACGGGCTGCGCAGGAGGGGTCTCGGACGAGGCACCCGAGTCCGCGGGCTCGATGTCGGCGGCCTCGCGCGTCTCGGCGGCCGAAGGCTGCGGCTCGGAAGCGTCGATCGTGGCGACCGCGGGCGCCGGCGTGCCGCTCGGCCGGGCGAGGCGCCGCGACGCCCGCTCTGCCGCCCGGGCCTGTGCCTCGACGGCGGCGATACGGGCACGGGTGAGGTTCTCGCGGCGCTCGAGCGCCGCGAGGGTGGATCGCTTCTCACGTGCCGCCGCCTCGAGCGCCCGCGCGAGCGTTTCCGCGCGCACGCGTGCACCGGCGAGGGCGTCCCGCGCCCGCGCGAGCCGCCGCAGCTCGCCGTCGAGCTCGGCCGAGCGGCTGCGCGCCTCGGCCGCGAGCTCGCGGTTCCGCCGTGTGGCGCGCTCGAGCACGTCGACGCCGTCGAGCACCGCGGAGAGCGACCGCGCGCCGAGGAGTACCTCCACCGGCTCGGGCGACCCCTCGACGTAGAGGCGACGGAGGAGAGTCGCGATGCGGCGCTGCGTCGCCGCCAGCGAACGGTGGAGCACCGCGGCGTGTGCGACGGCCCGGTCGTGCGCCTGCGCGAGCGCCCGCTCCCTCCGCGCGTTGTCCGCCAGGCCGGCCCGCGCGTCGGAGAGCGACGACTCGATCGCGTAGAGCTCGAGCACGGCCGAGCGCTTCGCGGTCTCGATCGCGGCAAGGCTTCCGGCGGGTGCGGACGCGCCGTCGGCGAGGCCGGTCGTCGAGCCGAGGAGGAGGGCCGCGACGCACGGCGCGAGGTATCTCGCGGACCCGTGCATTAGGGCCCGTGACCGTACCACAGACCGCAATGCGCGTGTTTTGCAGAGCTTTTCCGGTCGCCTCCCCGTGCAGACGTCGTCAGTCACTGCTAGGCTCCCGCACTTGTGGCCGGTGACCCCACCATCGGCGGGCCGTTCGGCAGGCATGCAAGGAACGGCGTGAAGGGCGCGGCGCTGCGGCACGGCGTGGGCGTCGCCCTCGCCATCGCCGCTCTCGCCGCCCTGATTCTCGGCAGCGGCTCGGCCACCGCCGACCCGTCGATCAGCTCGAAGCAGCAGCAGGCGCGGGCGATCCTCTCCCAGGTGCAGGACCTCGACTCGCAGCTCTCGCACGCGATCGAGTCCTACAACCTCGCCAATATCCAGCTCGGGCAGCTCGACGCCGACCTGAAGTCGAACGGCCGTCACCTCGTGATCGCGAAGCAAAGCCTCGGGGTCGCCCAGACGCACGTCGCGATGCGGCTGCGTGCGCTGTACATCAACGGGGACTCCGGCGGTGCGGTGGAGGTGATCCTCGGTGCGAAGAGCCTCGACGACCTTCTCGACCGCCTCGACGTCGCACAGCGCGTCGGCGGCCAGGACTCGCGCGTGCTGCGCGAGGTGCGCCGGTTCCGCACGGAGGTCGTGACGCGCCGGGCGAAGCTCCGCGACGATCGCGCGCGCCAGGCCCAGGTGGTCGCCGAGCGGGCCTCCAAGAAACAGTGGATCGAGTCGCAGCTGGGCGAGCGCAAGCGGCTGCTCTCCTCGATCCAGGACGAGATCAAGCGCATGCAGGCGGCGGAGGCACGCCGGCAGGCGATCCTCGCGGAACAGGCACGTGCGCGGCTCGCCGCGACGCGCGCCGAGGCCTCGCAACCCCAGACGCTGCAGTACACGCCCCCCACCGACGCGTCTGCCTCCACGAGCCCCGACTCGCTCGGGACGTCCACCCCTGCTCCTCCTCCCTCCCAGTACGGCGGCGTCGTCGGGATCGCGATGCAGTACCTCGGCACACCGTACGTCTGGGGCGGAGCGAGCCCGTCCGGGTTCGACTGCTCCGGGTTCGCGATGTACGTGTACTCGCAGGTCGGCGTCTCGCTGCCCCACAACGCCGCGATGCAGTACAACAGCGTCGGCACCTTCGTCCCCCGCGATCAGCTCGAGCCCGGGGATCTCGTGTTCTTCGACGGGCTCGGCCACATGGGCATCTACATCGGCGGCGGGCAGTTCATCCACGCGCCGCACACCGGCGACGTGGTGAAGATCTCCAGCCTCGACGACTCCTGGTACGCGTCGACGTACGTCGGCGCGAAACGCGTCTAACTCGCCGGGCAGGAGGCCTAGCGCCGGTCCGGCGAAGCCGGGACCGCGCCGTCGTACAGATCCTCGACCTCGTCGGCGAAGTGCTCGAGCACGACCCTCCGCCGGAGCTTCAGCGTCGGCGTCACCTCGCCGCGCTCCATGTCGAAGTCGCGCTCGAGGATCGCGAAGCGCTTGATCTGCTCGTAGCGTGAACGGTCGCGGTTCACGTCGTCGACGATCCCGGTCACCAGCTCGCGCACCTGCGGTGTCTCGGTGAGCACGGACGGGTCGGCGTCGAGTCCTTGCTCCTGCGCCCACTTGCCGAGCTCGACCGGGTCGAGCGTGATGAGCGCCGCGGGGTAGGGGCGGCCGTCTCCGACGACGAGCGCCTGGGACACGAAGCGCGACGTCTTGAGGTCGTTCTCGAGGTTCTGCGGGGCGATGTTCTTGCCGCCCGCGGTCACGATGATGTCCTTCTTGCGGTCGGTGATCGTGACGAAGCCGTCCTCGTCGATCGTCGCGATGTCCCCGGTGCGGAGCCAGCCGTCGTCGGTGAGCACCGCCGCCGTCGCCTCGGGCTCCTTGTAGTAGCCGGCGAACACGGTCTCGCTGCGCACGAGCAGCTCGCCGTCGTCGGCGAGCCGGAGCTCGAACCCGGGCAGCGCCTGGCCGACCGTGCCGAACCGGTAGTTGTCGATCCGGTTCGTCGTGGCGGCGGTCGTGCACTCCGTGAGACCGTAGCCCTCGACGATGCGGATCCCGAGCGCGTCGAACAGCTCCGCGATCTCCTTCGAGAGCGGGGCGCCGCCGGAGATCGGCAGCCGGAGCCGGCCGCCGAGCCGGTCACGCACCTTCGAGTACACGAGCCGGTCGGCGATCCGGTGCTGGAGCGCGAGGCTCCGCGGCAGCGGGCGACCTTCCCGGCGGAGCGCGCTCTCCCGTCGGCCGACGTCGAGAGCCCAGTCGACCAGTCGGCGCTTCACGCCCGTGGTCTCGGCGAACGAGGCCGTGATGGCGGTGTGCACCTTCTCGTAGACGCGTGGCACGCTCGGGAGCACCGTCGGCCGGACCTCCGTGATCGCGCGCGCGACGTCGAGCGGGTCGGCGACGAACGCGATCGTGTAGCCCTGGTACGGGCCCGCGAGGTGCATGAGCCGCCCGAAGTTGTGGGCGAGCGGGAGGTAGAGGAGCATCACGTCGCCGGGGCCGTTGCGCTGCGGGAGCTCGTCCCCGCTGCGCACCATCGCGTAGTAGTTGCGGTGGCGGATCATGCAGCCCTTCGGCGGCCCGGTCGTCCCGGACGTGTAGATGAACGTGAAGAGGTCCTCCTCGTCGATCGCCGCCACCGCCTCGTCGAGCGCGTCGGGATGCGCCTCACGGAACGCACGGCCCTCCTCCTCGAGCGCCGGGAGGTCTGCGTACGTCAGCACGTGCCGCAGAGCAGGGAGCGTCTCCTGCCCTTCCTCGACCTTCGCGCGCTGCGCTTCGTCCTCACAGAGGACACCCACGGACTCGGAGTGCTCGAGGACGTAGTGGACGTCGCGTGGAGACGAGTTCGCGTAGATCGCGGCACCGACGGCTCCGACGTGCGCGAGCGCGAAGTCGAACAGCGCCCATTCGACGGTGTTGCGAGCGAGGAGCCCGAACGCGTCGCCCTGGCCGATTCCGCGTGCAAGGAGCCCGTTTGCGAGCAGCTCGACGCGCTCGGCGGCGTCCGCCCACGAGACCTCCTGCCAGCGGCCGTCGCCCTCGACCAGGTATGCGGTCCCGGTGTTCTTCGCGACGGCGTCGCGCCACAAGCGCGGAATCGTGCGGTTTCCGGGCATTCTCGTCCACTGTAGTCGCAGGGATCGGCGTCGTGGCCGCGAAAGACCGACTTCCGCCCCTAGACTGGAGGGTCATGCGCGTCACCTGGAACGGATCGTTGAGCTTCGGGCTCGTGAGCATCCCGGTCGGCCTGGCGCCGGCGACCAAGCCGGCCGCGCGGCAGTCGGACGTCTCGTTCCGCCTGCTCCATCGCGAAGACCTGACGCCGATCAAGCAGAAGCGCTGGTGCCCGGCGCACGATCAGGAGGTCGGCCCCGACGAGCTCGTCAAGGGCTGGGAGTTCGCGAAGGGGCAGTTCGTCGTGGTGGAGGACGCGGAGCTCGAGGCGCTGGAGCGCCGGGACGACTCCCGCACGATCGACATCGAGCGCTTCGTCCCGTTGAGCGAGGTCGATCCGATCTGGATGGACCGCACGTACTTCCTCGTCCCGGGTGCCGCGCCGGCGCAGCGCAGGCCGTACAAGCTGCTCCTCGAGGTGATGGAGGAGGCGGAGGTCGGCGCGATCGGACGCTTCGTCCGCTCGGGGCGCGAGTCGATCTGCCTCGTCCGCCCCCGAGGTCAGGGGCTCGTGCTCGAGACGCTGTACCTCGGCGAGGACGTCTACTCACAGGCGGAGATCGACGAGGCGATGGAAGAGACCGAGGTGAAGGGGCCCGAGCTCGACCTCGCGCGTCAGATCGTCCAGGGGCTCGCCGCCGAGTTCGACGCCGACGAGCTCACGAGCACCTACCGGAGCGAGCTCCGTGCGCTGCTCGAGGCAAAGCTCCGGGGCGAGGAGATCGCCGAGCCCGAGCCGGTCGCGGAACCCGCGCCGACCGTCGACCTGATCGAGGCGCTGAAGGCGAGCGTGGCGGCTGCGAAGGGCTCGTCTCGCGCCGGCGGCGCGCGCCAGCGCGGTGACGGCAAGGCCGCGGGGAAGCCGGAGAAGAAGCCGGCCCGCTCGCGCGCGTCACGCCGCTGACGCGGATCGCCGTGACGGCCTGACTCAGCCGGCCGCCGGCTGCGCCGCCCCGACCGCCTGCAGCTGTGCCTGGAAGAGGTGCTTGTCGATCTTGCCCTGGTAGATCGGCACGCCCTCCTCCACGCAGATTCGGATGATCGACTCCCGATCCATGTTCAGCTCCTTCGCGAGCTCGTCGGGCGTCAGGTGATTGGCCATCGGTGCTGTCCTCCCTCGGTCACGAAAAAGCCCGTCGACGCTCTCGCGTTCGAACGGGCTCGATCGGCGCTCGTACGATGGTGGCGGGGGGTCAACGGGCCCGCCTCCCGAAAACGTCCATGTCCTCCGAGGATACTGTGGATGCCGGGGCCCGCGCAATTCCCGAGCCGGGCGAGACGTCAGACCGGGTTCTCGACCTCGACGTAGTGGCACTCGAGGCCGAAGTGGTCCGCGAGGTGCGCTGCCAGCGCCTGGACGCCGAGGCGCTCGCTGGCGTGGTGCCCGGCCGCGATCAGGTGGACGCCGAGCTCGCGCGCGGTCGCCGCGTTCGGCTCCTCGGCCTCTCCTGTGAGCAACGCGTCGTAGCCCTGGTGGGCGGCCGCGATCAGGTCGTAGCCGGCGGCACCGGTCGAGATCGCCAGGCGGGCGACCCGGCGGTCGCCGCCCGAGAGGACGAGCGCGGGGCGCTCGACGGCCCCCTGCACGCGCTCGACCAGCTCGCCGAGCGAGACCGGCTCGAGCGAGCAGCCGAGCCCGACGCCGCCGAACGGCCCCTCCGGCGTGGCGCCGACGCGCTGGGCCAGCTGCGCGTTGTTCCCGAGGGTCGGGTGGGCGTCGAGCGCAAGGTGGTACGCGACGAGCGACGCGTCGGCCGCGAAGAGCACCTCGAGCCTGCCGCGAAGGCGGGCGTCGACGACGAGGGGCTCGTTGCGCCAGAAGAGCCCGTGGTGCACGAGCACGAGCTGTGCACCGAGCTCCGCCGAGCGCTCGAACAGCTCTCTCGAGCACGAGACGCCGCAGGCGACAGTCGCGACGTCCTCGGCCCCGACCACCTGGAGCCCCTGCGGGGCGAACTCCGGGAACCGCTCGACCTCGAGCAGCGTGTCGGCGTAGGCGACGATCTCGTCCCGGGCGGCCATCGACGCGAGTCTACGGTCGGCGCACCGGAGGTCGCGCGTGGGGGAACGGCGTTCCCCCACGTCGATCGGGGTGCCCAGATTTGAACTGGGGGCCTCTCCGACCCGAACGGAGCGCGCTACCAGGCTGCGCCACACCCCGGGGGTGGGAAGCCTAGCGGACGGCAGCCCGTATCC
>DASSUT010000192.1:0-9817 GCA_035706725.1 Gaiella sp.
TACGCCCGCGTCGGCGACGTGATCGTCGCTACAGTGAAGACCGCGACGCCGCAGGGCACCGTCAAGAAGGGCGAGGTCGTGAAGGCAGTCGTCGTCCGGACGAAGAAGCCCTACGGCAGGAACGACGGCACGTTGATCGGGTTCGACGAGAACGCCGCCGTCATCATCGACAACCAGTTGAACCCCCGCGGGACGCGCATCTTCGGGCCGGTCGCCCGCGAGCTGCGCGAGAAGAACTTCATGAAGATCGTCAGCCTCGCCCCCGAGGTGCTCTGAGCGAAATGGCCACAACGATGCGCATAAAGAAGGGCGACCTCGTCCAGGTGCTCGCCGGCAAGGACCGCGGGAAGCAGGGACGTGTGCTCAAGGCGAGCCCCCGCGAGCGGCGGGTGATCGTCGAGAACCTCAACGTCGGCAAGAAGCACACGAAGCCGCGGCCGATCCGCGACGCGACACGCATGGGCGGCGCCACCATGGTGCCGGGCGGGATCATCTCGAAGCCCATGCCGCTCGATGCGTCGAACGTGATGGTCGTCTGTCCGACCTGCCACCAGCCGACGCGGGTCGGCGTGGTCGTCAAGGAGGTCAAGGGCGAGACCGTCCGGGTGCGCGTCTGCAAGCGATCGGGCTGCGAGCAGGAGATCGACGGCTGATGGCGGCTGCGGTGGAAGCCATGGTCCCGCGGCTCAAGCAGCGGTACCTCGAGGAGGTACGGCCGGCACTCAAGGACGAGCTCGGCCTGTCGTCGGTCATGCAGGTGCCCGCCGTCTCGAAGATCACGCTCAACATGGGCGTGGGCGAGGCCAAGACCGACGCGAAGGCGCTCGACGCCGCAATCGACGAGCTGAGCACGATCTCCGGGCAGCATGCGCAGGTGCGGCGCGCCCGGAAGTCGATCGCGAGCTTCAAGGTGCGCGAGGGCATGGCGGTCGGCGCGCGCGTGACGCTTCGCGGCGCGCGCATGTACGAGTTCCTCGACCGGCTCGTGTCGATCGCGCTCCCGCGGATCCGCGACTTCCGCGGGCTCGACCCCGAGTCGTTCGACGGCCGCGGCAACTACTCGCTCGGCATCCGCGAGCAGATCATCTTCCCCGAGATCGATTACGACTCCGTCCCGTCGATCCGGGGCCTCGACGTCGCGATCACGACCACCGCGGCGAACGACGAGCACGCCCGAGCGCTGTTGCGCGCGCTGGGCCTCCCGTTCGCCGCCGAGCGCAGAAGGGACTCGTAGCCTTGGCCAAGACCTCGCTCCGGGTGAAGCAGAAGCGCACCCCCAAGCACGCGGTGCGCGCGTACACCCGCTGCAACCGCTGCGGCCGTCCGCGTGCCGTGTTCCGCAAGTACAAGCTCTGCCGGATCTGCCTGCGCGAGCTGGCGCACGACGGGGCCATTCCGGGCATGACGAAGAGCTCGTGGTGAGCGGCACTTGCGGTGCAAGTGCCAGGGAGAAGACGTCCATGACATTCGCAAACAGGACCATCGAAGTGCCAGGGGTCTTTTCCCCGAGCACTTCTTCCGGAGGAAGAAGTGCTCACTGACCCGATCGCCGACATGTTGTCGCGGATCCGAAACGCGAACCGTGCGATGCACGACACGGTCTCGATGCCGACCTCGCGGATGAAGGAGGAGATCGCGCGCCTCCTGCACGAGGAGGGCTACATCAAGGGCTACTCGGTCGTCGAGGCGGCTCCCGTGAACCAGCTCGTGATCGAGCTCAAGTTCGGGCGGAACCGCGAGCGCGTGATCACCGACCTCAAGCGTGTCTCGAAGCCGGGCCGGCGCGTGTACGCGAAGAAGGACCGCCTTCCGCGCGTGCTCGGTGGGCTCGGCACCGCGATCCTGTCCACGTCGACCGGCGTGATCACCACCCGCCAGGCCGCAGAGCGCGGCGTCGGAGGCGAGGTACTGGCGTTCGTCTGGTGAGCGGCGGGCACCTTCGCTTCGCGAAAGTGCCACTGAAGAACCCCAAGGACAAGAGATGAGCAGAATCGGAAGAGCACCAATTCAGATTCCCGAGGGTGTTACCGTCGAGGTGTCGCCCGGCGGGAACGTGAAGGTCACCGGCCCGCTCGGCACGCTGTCCCAGCGCGTCCCCACCCGGATGGCGATCGCGCAGGAGGACGGGGTGGTCACGGTCACGCGCCCGACGGAGCGCGGCGAGGACCGCGCGCTCCACGGGCTGACCCGCACGCTCGTCGCGAACATGGTCGAGGGCGTCACGAAGGGCTTCGAGAAGCACCTCGAGATCCAGGGCGTCGGCTACCGGGCGCAGCTCAAGGGCTCCGAGCTCGAGCTCGCGGTCGGCTTCTCGCACCCCGTCACGATCACGCCCCGCGAGGGCATCTCGTTCGACGTCCCGCAGCCCACCCAGGTGATCGTGAAGGGCACCGACAAGCAGGTAGTCGGGCAGACGGCGGCCGAGATCCGCAAGGTGCGACCGCCTGAGCCGTACAAGGGCAAGGGCATCCGGTACCAGGGCGAGCAGGTGCGCAGGAAGGTGGGCAAGCGCGCATGAGCACGTCCGTTCGCGAAGCGCGCCTGCGCCGGCACCGGCGCGTGCGGGGCAAGGTGTCCGGCACCGCGGAGCGTCCCCGCCTGGTCGTGTTCCGCTCGAACCGCGGCATCTTCGCGCAGCTCGTCGACGACGAGGCAGGGCGCACGCTGGCCTCGGCGACCTGGCTCGCGCACCGCGGCCACAAGGGCACGAAGACCGAGCAGGCGGCCGAGGTCGGAAAGTCGCTCGCCGCCGCCGCGAAGAAGGCCGGGGTGGAGACGTGCGTCTTCGACCGCGCCGGCTACCTCTACCACGGACGCGTGAAGGCGCTCGCCGAGGCCGCGCGCGAGGGAGGACTCCAGTTCTGACATGAGCACTGTTGACGTTGCCGAGTCGCGCGAGCTCAAGGAGCGCGTGATCGAGATCAACCGCGTCGCGAAGGTCGTAAAGGGCGGCCGGCGGTTCTCGTTCACCGCGCTCGTCGTGATCGGCGACGAGGTCGACCGCGTCGGAGTCGGGTACGGGAAGGCACGCGAGGTGCCGCTCGCGATCTCCAAGGCCGTCGACGACGCGAAGAAAAACCTGTTCACGGTGCCGAAGCACGGCTCCACGATCACGCACGAGATCACGGGCGCCTTCGACGCGGCGCGCGTCGTGCTGCGACCGGCGAGCGAGGGAACCGGTGTCATCGCCGGCGGCGGGGTGCGCGCGGTGCTCGAGCTCGCGGGCATCCGCGACGTGCTCGCGAAGAGCCTCGGCACGACCAACCCGATCAACATGGCGAAGGCGACCGTGGACGGCCTCAAGCGCCTGCGGCGTCCCGAGGACGTCGCCAGGTCACGGGGGAAGAGCATCGCCGAGGTGCTGCCGTTTCGGGCCGCGCCCGAACCGGCTACGACTGAAGACCCGTCGCAGCCCGAGGAAGAGGTTCTAGGTGCGGCGCCGGAGGCGACGCACCCGTGACCAGCGTCCGCATCACACAGACCCGCTCGGTGATCGGCGAGACCCGCAAGCATCGCGGTACGCTGCGGTCGCTCGGCCTCGGCCGCATCGGCAAGACCGCCGAGCACGCGCTCGGGCCCGAGCTCGAGGGCAAGCTGCGCCACGTCGCGCACCTCGTGACCGTGGAGGAGCTCGGCGGAAAGGCAAAGGACTGACGTGGCCGACGAGCTGAACCTCCATTCGCTCCAGCCGGCCCAGCCGCGCCGCGGGCGGAAGCGCGTGGGCCGCGGGCTCGGCTCCGGCAAGGGGCGCTACTCGGGCCGTGGGATCAAGGGCCAGAAGGCTCGCTCGGGGTCGCACAAGATGCCGGCCGGCTTCGAGGGCGGCCAGATGCCCATCGACATGCGGCTCGGCAAGCTCCGTGGGAACACGTCCGCGGACGCCATGCCGATCGGGCCGTTCCGGACGTACAGCCAGCCCGTCAACCTGCGCGATCTCGAGGACCGCTTCGAGGCCGGCGCCGAGGTGACGCCCGAGACCCTCAAGGAAAAGCGTCTCATCCGCAAGCTGTCGGTGGACGTCAAGGTGCTCGGGGTCGGCGAGCTCTCGAAGGCGCTCTCGGTCTCCGCCCACGGCTTCTCGAAGACCGCGAAGGAGAAGATCGAAGCGGCAGGGGGCACCGTGACCTGGTTGCGCGGGGAGCCGGCACCGCGCCGCACGCGGCGAAGTGCCAGACCTGCGGCTACGGTTGACGCAGATGTCGAAGGCACCGACGACGACGTCACCGAGGGCGATGCGCAGTCCTAGCACTTTCGAGGCCCGAGGCGTCGAAAGTGCTTAGTTGGCTCGCGAACGCCTGGCGCGTCCCGGAGCTCCGGCGCCGCGTGCTGTTCACGGCGCTGATCCTCGGGCTCTACCGCCTCGGCTCCTGGATCCCCTCCCCCGGCGTCAACGCGGACGCAATCGACCAGTACCTGTCCCGCGCCGGCGGCATCTTCAACCTGCTCAACCTCTTCTCGGGCGGCGCGCTGTCCCAGTTCTCGGTGTTCGCGCTCGGGATCATGCCGTACGTCACGGCCTCGATCATCCTGCAGTTGATGACGGTCGTCGTGCCGCGTCTCTCCGAGCTGCAGAAGGAGGGGGAGTCCGGCTATGCGAAGATCAACCAGTACACCCGGTACCTGACCGTGGTGCTGTCCGCCGCACAGGCGCTCGGCTACGCGTTCCTGTTCAAGAACCAGGGCGTGCTCGAGGCGAACGCCGGACGCATGGTGCTGATCGTCGTGACGCTCACGGTCGGCTCGACGCTGCTCATGTGGATGGGCGAGCAGATCACCAAGCGCGGCATCGGCAACGGCATCTCGATCCTGATCTTCGCCTCGATCCTCACGAGCCTCCCGCTCGGCGTCACGGCCTGGTGGAACGGCGGTCCGATGGAGCGCATCTTCTTCCCGCTGATCGCGCTCGCGATCGTCGCCTCGGTCGTGTACGTCCAGGAGGGGCAGCGGCGGATCCCGATCCAGTACGCGAAGCGCATGGTCGGCCGGCGCATGACCTCGGGCGGCACGACGTACATGCCGCTCCGTGTGAACATGGCCGGAGTGATCCCCGTGATCTTCGCGGCCGCGGTGCTCGCGTTCCCGCCCACGGTCGCGTCGTACTTCCCCTCCACCCAGGACTTCGTGAACACGTACTTCCAGCCCGGCGACTGGCTCTACCTCGTGATCGAGGGCGGGATGATCATCGTGTTCACGTTCTTCTACACCGCGGTCCAGTTCAACCCGGTCGACCAGGCCGACAACCTGCGGAAGCACTCGGGCTACATCCCCGGGATCCGACCGGGACCGCCGACAGCGCAGTACCTCGACCGCGTGCTCACCCGCCTGACGCTGCCGGGGTCGCTGTTCCTCGCAGCCGTGGCGGTCGCGCCGAGCCTGTTCATCCGCTACGGCGGGTTCTCGCAGGCGAACGCGCGCGCCCTCGGCGGTACCTCGGTCCTGATCGCGGTCGGCGTCGCGCTCGACACCATGCGCCAGATGGAGTCGCAGATGATGATGCGCAACTACGAGGGCTTCTTGCGGTGAACTTGCTCGTGCTCGGACCGCAGGGGTCCGGGAAGGGCACCCAGGCTGCACGCCTCTCCGACGTCCACGGGATCCCGCACGTCTCGACCGGGGAGATGTTCCGCGCGGCGATCGCCGCCGGGAGCGACCTCGGCCGGCGCGTCGAGCCGATCCTCGCTTCGGGCGAGCTCGTCCCCGACGACCTGACCGTGGAGCTGATCCGCGAGCGGCTCGCCGACCGCGGCGCCGAGCGCGGTTTCGTCCTCGACGGGTTCCCGCGGAACCTCGTCCAGGCGGAGGCGCTCGATGCGATGCTCTCCGAGATCGGGCGGGGTCTCGACGCGGTGCTGTTCTTCGACCTCTCGGACGAGGTCGCGCTGGAGCGCCTGCTCGGACGCGCACGCGAGGAAGGGCGCGAGGACGACACGCCCGAGACGATCGCGCGGCGCCTCGCGATCTACCACGAGCAGACCGAGCCCGTCGTCGAGCGCTACCGCGTGACCGGCAAGCTCGTCCCGCTGCACGCGGATCGCCCGATCGACGAGGTGGCGACCGAGATCGCGGAGGCGCTCGAGCTCCTCGACGAGGAGGCGGTCGCGTGATCATCCGCAAGGGCTCGGCCGAGATCGAGCGGATCGCGCGTGCCGGAGGGCTCGTCGCGCAGACGATCGCGCACGTGGGCGAGCGCATCGTGCCGGGTATCACGACGCTCGAGCTCGACACGATCGCCGACGAGTTCATCCGCAGGAACGGCGGGATCCCGACCTCTCTCGGCTACCGCGGGTATCCGCGCGCGATCTGCATCTCGGTGAACGAGGTCGTCGTGCACGGGATCCCGGACGGCCGCGTGGTCGAGGAGGGAGATCTCGTCACGATCGACGTGGGCGCCACCCTGGACGGCGCGATCGCCGACAGCGCGTACACGTTCGGCGTCGGCAGCGTCGAGCCCGACGCGCGGCGGCTGCTCGACGTCTGCCAAGACGCGCTCGCGGCGGGGATCGGCGAGGCGCGCCTCGGGAACCGCATCGGAGACATCTCGCACGCAGTGCAGACGGTGGTCGAGGACGCGGGGTTCTCGGTGGTGAAGAGCCTGGTCGGCCACGGCGTCGGCCGCCATTACCACGAGGATCCGCACGTGCCGAACTTCGGCGAGCCGGGCCGCGGACCTCGCCTCTCCGAGGGCATGACGATCGCGATCGAGCCGATGATCACGGTGGGCGACCCGGATGTCGTGCTCGCGGACGACGACTGGACGATCTCGAGCGCGGACGGCTCGCTCGCCGCGCATTTCGAGCACACGGTCGCGATCCTCCCGGAAGCGCCGCGAATCCTCACGCCTCGCGTCGGGATCGCGACCGAGCGCGAGAGCCTCGCCGCCCTCGGCCGGCGGGCGTCGGCCTGACCCGGTCTGCTAGAGTACGCGGCCCGCGCCGCGCGGTGCCGTTTGCGTGCGGGATCTCATGAACACCCACGACGGGCAGGGCGCGAACCCTGCGCGAGGAGTCGGTTGGCAGTCAAGGAAGAGAAGATCGAGGTCGAGGGCGAGGTCGTCGAAGCCCTGCCGAGCACGATGTTCCGTGTCGAGCTCGAGGGCGGGCAGCAGGTGCTCGCCAAGATCTCGGGGAAGATGCGCAAGCACTACATCCGGATCCTCCCGGGTGACCGGGTGAAGGTCGAGTTGTCCCCCTACGACCTCACCCGTGGTCGCATCACCTTCCGCCTCAAGTAGCCGGCCAGCTCAGGAGCCTACGTTGAAAGTTCGTCCCTCGGTCAAGCCCATGTGCGAGCGGTGCCGCGTGATCAAGCGGCACGGACGCACGATGGTCATCTGCACGAACCCCCGTCACAAGCAACGGCAGGGCTAGGAGAACTCTTTGGCACGCATCGCCGGCGTCAACCTCCCCAACCAGAAGCGGCTCGAGATCGGCCTCACCTACATCTACGGGATCGGCCAGTCCACGGCCCAGAAGGTCTGCAACGAGCTCGGCCTCGATCCCGACGAGAAGGTCAAGGACCTGACCGACGACGAGGTCACGAAGCTCCGCACGTACATCGACCAGAACCTCGAGGTCGAGGGCGACCTGCGACGCGAGCGGACCCAGGCGATCAAGCGCCTTTCGGAGATCGGTGCCTACCGCGGACTCCGGCACCGCCGCAACCTGCCGGTGCACGGCCAGCGGACGAAGACGAACGCGCGGACGCGCAAGGGGCCGAAGAAGACCGTCGGGCGCGGGAAGAAGGCGAAGTGAGGGTGGTCGACTGATGGCGCCTCCTCGCAAGTCCGCCGCCCGCGGCCGCACCCGGCGCCGCGTGAAGAAGAACGTCGCGATCGGCCAGGCGCACATCAAGACGTCGTTCAACAACACCATCGTCTCGCTCACCGACACCGACGGGAACGTGATCGCGTGGGAGTCCGCCGGCTCGGCGGGGTTCAAGGGCTCGCGCAAGTCCACGCCGTTCGCCGCTCAGGTGACCGCCGACAACGCCGCACGCAAGGGCATGGAGCACGGCCTGCAGAAGGTCGAGGTGTTCGTCAAGGGCCCCGGTTCGGGTCGCGAGACCGCGATCCGCTCGCTGCAGGCGGCGGGGCTCGAGATCCTCGGCGTGAAGGACGTCTCGCCGCAGGCGCACAACGGTGTCCGGCAGAAGAAGCGGAGGCGCGTCTAGACATGGCGAGAGATCTCGGACCGAAGTGCCGGCAGTGCCGGCGTGAGGGGCTCAAGCTCTTCCTGAAGGGCGAGCGCTGCCTCACGGAGAAGTGCGCGATCGAGCGCCGCTCGTACCCGCCCGGAGAGCACGGGCGCGGTCGCATCAAGCAGAGCGAGTACCTGCTCCAGCTGCGCGAGAAGCAGAAGGCGCGCCGCTACTACGGGCTGCTCGAGAAGCAGTTCCGAAACACGTACCAGAAGGCCTCGCGGCGCACCGGCCCGACCGGCGAGAACCTCCTGCGGATGCTCGAGACGCGGCTCGACAACGTCGTGTACCGCCTCGGCTTCGCAGGCTCGCGTGCACAGGCGCGGCAGCTCGTGCGGCACGGCCACTTCTTCGTCAACGGCCGCCGTGTGAACATCCCGAGCTTCGGCGTCCGCCCCGACGACGTCATCTCGCTCCGGCCGAACAGCCCCGCCGAGGCGATCGTCCGCGACGCGACCGACCTGACCGCCGCGGTGACGCCGTGGCTCCAGGCCGACCACGACGGGCTCACCGGCAAGATGCTGAAGTGGCCCGAGCGCGCCGAGATCGACACGCCCGTGCAGGAGTCGCTGATCGTCGAGCTCTACTCGAAGTAAGGGCGCTCCGCCCTCCCCACCCGGATCTGCCAGCACCACCCGAAAGGATCACATGGCCACCCGTTCCAGCCTGATGGATTTCCAGACGCCCAGGATCTCGTCCGAGGATGCCGACGAGCGCGCGGGCCGGTTCACGATCGAGCCGCTCGACCGTGGCTTCGGCTACACGTTCGGGAACTCGCTCCGGCGGGTCCTCCTCTCCTCGCTCGAGGGCGCGGCCGTGACGGCCGTGAAGATCGAGGGCGTCTCCCACGAGTTCACGACGCTGCCCGGCGTCCGCGAGGACGTCACGGACATCATCCTCAACCTCAAGAGCCTGGTTTGCCGGCTTCACGGCGAGTCGCCCGAGATCGAGGTGCACGTCTCGAAGCGCGGTTCGGGCGCCGTCACGGCGGCCGACATCGAGGCGCCCGCGGACCTCGAGATCCTGAACCCGGAGCTCGAGATCGCGCACCTCGCCGACAAGGGCAAGCTCGAGATGACGCTCACGATCGGCCGTGGCCGGGGCTACGTCCCGGCCGAGCTGAACCGCGGCCCCGAGACCACGATCGGCGTGATCCCGATCGACTCGATCTTCTCGCCGGTCCGCCGCGTGTCGTACGAGGTCGAGGCCGCCCGTGTCGGGCAGCGCACCGACTACGACAAGCTCGTGCTCGACGTCTCGACCGACGGCTCGGTTGCGCCCAAGGACGCGATCGCCGAGGCGGCCGAGATCCTCATCCGGCAGCTCGCGATCTTCACCGATCTCGAGAAGATCGACATGGGCGAGATCGCTGCCGCGGAGGCGGAGGTTCCGTCCACGTCGCACGGGATGGAGAATTTCCCGATCGAGGAGCTCGAGCTCGGCGTCCGCTCGTACAACTGCCTGAAGCGCGTGGGTATCGAGACCATCGGCGACCTCACGTCGAAGACCGAGAACGAGCTCGCCGCGATCCCGAACTTCGGTCGCAAGTCGATCGAGGAGGTCCGTGAGACGCTCGCCGCCCACGGTCTGACGCTCAAGGGCGAGGATCTTCCCGCATAGC
>DASSUT010000193.1:0-2182 GCA_035706725.1 Gaiella sp.
GCGCGCCGCGCTGCGAGCTCGACGGCCTCCAGGATCGGCATCGCGTGCTGGAGCTCGCCGTGCTGGATCGGCGCCTCCAGGCTGAACTCGAGGGGCACGACGAGGAGATACGCCGGGACGAGCACGGCGTCCTCGGCCCGCGCGATCCGGAGCGCGGCGTCGAGCACGGTCGGGTCGAGGTGCCTCCCGACGAACGGCACGAGCAGTCGCGGAGCGCCCTCACGCGGCTCCGCCGACCGCCTCGCCCAGAGCCTCATGGCCGAAGCTCGTCGCGGAGCGCCCGGTGGGCGACCACGCGGATGTCGATTCCGGGGAGCTCGCGGATCATGCGCGAGACGAGCGAGCCGTGGACGATCTCGACCCAGCGGCGCTCGTCCGGCGTGCCGACGAACACGTACGTCGACCCGCGCTCCGCCGCGACGCGCCGCACCGTCTCCACGAGATCGTCGCCCTCTTCCTCGACGAAGTGGACGCCGAGGATCGAGGCGAGGCGGCGGAGAGCCGCGAGCTGCGTCGCGTCCTCCGGCGAGAGCGTCTGCCCGGGCTGTCGCATCCACAGCGCGTCGATCTCCGCACCGAGACGCTGCGCCGAGCGCCACGCGCGGCGCATGACACGCTGCGATCGGGGCTGCGGCTCGACGAGGGCGAGGACGCGCTCGGCGACCGCCTGCCTGCTCAGCGGATCGAGGTCGGTCGCGCCCCGTTTCGCCTCGACGTCCTCCGCCACCTCGCGGAGCGCCAGCTCCCGCAGCGTCGAGAGGTTGTCCTGCCGGAAGAAGTTCAACAGGGCCCGCTCGGCCTGCCCGCCCGGGTACACCTTGCCGGCGCGCAGGCGGTCCTGCAGCGCCTCGGGCGAGATGTCGACCAGCACCACCTCGTCCGCCTCGTCGAGCATCCGGTCGGGGAAGGTCTCGCGGACGCGCACGCCCGTCAGCTCGAACACCGCGTCGTTGAGGCTCTCGAGGTGCTGGACGTTGACGGTGGAGATCACATCGATGCCCGCGTCGAGGATCTCGTCGATGTCCTGATAGCGCTTCTCGTTGCGCGAGCCGGGGGCATTCGTGTGCGCGAGCTCGTCGACGAGCGCGAGCTCGGGCGACCGGCGGATCACCGCGTCGACGTCCATCTCCTCGAGCACGAGCGCGCCGTGAGTGGCTCGCCGCCGGGGCACCGTCTCGAGTCCCGCCGCCACGGCGGCCGTCTCCGGGCGATCGTGCGGCTCGAGGTAGCCGACCACGACATCGCGTCCCTCCGCCAGCGCCTGATGACCCTCCTGGAGCATCCGGTACGTCTTGCCGACGCCCGCCGCCATACCGAGCAGGATCCGGTAGCGACCCCGCATGGACGGGCCTCACGCACCGAAGAGGTTGTGCACGACAAGGTCGATGAGCTTGATGCCGACGAAGGGCGTGATCATGCCGCCGAGCCCGTAGACCAGGAGGTTCCGGCGCAGGAGCGCCGTCGCGCCGATCGCGCGGTACTTGACGCCGCGGAGCGCGAGCGGGACGAGCGCGGGGATCACGAGCGCGTTGAACACGATGGCAGAGATGATCGCGCTCTCCGGCGTCCCGAGGTGCATGACGTTCAAGCCGTCCAGGGGACCGCGCGCTCCCGGCGTGGTCGCGTACGTGAAGGCGAACACCGCAGGGAGGATCGCGAAGTACTTCGCGACGTCGTTCGCGATCGAGAACGTGGTGAGCGCGCCACGCGTGATGAGAAGTTGCTTCCCGACCTCCACGATCTCGATGAGCTTCGTCGGGTTCGAGTCGAGATCGACCATGTTCCCCGCCTCCTTCGCGGCCGACGTGCCGGTGTTCATCGCAACGCCGACGTCGGACTGCGCCAGCGCAGGAGCGTCGTTCGTGCCGTCGCCGGTCATCGCGACCATCCGCCCGCGCGCCTGCTCCTCCCGGATCAGCTCGAGCTTCCGTTCCGGAGTGGCCTCGGCGAGGAAGTCGTCGACCCCGGACTCGCGGGCGATAACCGCGGCCGTCACGGGGTTGTCGCCGGTGATCATGACCGTGCGGATTCCCATGCGGCGAAGCTCGCCGAACCGCTCCGCCATGCCGCCCTTGACGACGTCTTTCAAGTGCACGACGCCGAGCGCCCAGTTGTCCTGCGCTACGACGAGCGGCGTGCCGCCGGACTGTGCGACGCCGTGGACGAGGGTGTCCAGCTCGTC
>DASSUT010000194.1:0-4972 GCA_035706725.1 Gaiella sp.
AGCGACTCCCGGAACCGCGTGCTGCTCCTCGGCGCGGTCTGGCTCGCCTACGCGACAGGCGCCGTCCTCGGCAGCTTCACGGACGCGCGCATCGAGCTGTGGGCGCTCGCGATCCCGCTCGGGGTGCTCGTGGCGGTGATCGTGGTCGACCTCCGGCGGCCCTTCCACCTGTGAGCGGTTACCGACCGAGCGGAAGTGGGAAGATCGTCGTCACGATGGAATCCCCGATCCGCGAGCGCTCGCTCGCAGGGCGACCCCATGCTCGATCCGTCGAGGACGCGATGGTCACGCGGCCGCGGGTCCACGGGCCGGCGGCGACCGTGGACGAGCTGCGGGCGTTCTTCCGCGACGAGCACGTGCACACGGCGCTGGTCGTGGACTGCGGCAGGCTGGTCGGCACCGTCGAGCGCGCCGACCTCGTGCCGGTGCTCGACGGCGAGACGCCCGCAGCGACGATCGCGGCGCTCGACGGACGGACGATCCGTCACGACGCCGAGCTGCCCGATGCCCTCGATGCGATGACGCGCCACGGACGGCGACGGCTCGCCGTCATCGGCGACGACGCGACGCTGCTCGGCCTCCTCTGCCTCAAGGCGAGCGGCCTCGGGTTCTGCAGCGACGGCGACGTCGAGAGCCGCCGCTGCGCGCCCGGTTCTCCGCGCTGACCGAGACGCCCTCGTATGCTCCGGCCTGATGCAGGCCCTCGTCGTCGAGCCGGGGACGCCCCACTCCACCCGGGTCGAAGAAGTGCCCGAGCCCTCGGGTCACGGGGTGCTGCTGCGGGTGCTCGAGGTCGGCGTCTGCGGCACCGACCGAGAGATCGACGAGGGCCTCTTCGGCGTGGCGCCCGAGGGCGCGGGCTCGCTCGTCCTCGGGCACGAGGCGCTCGCGGTCGTGGAGCGGGACGGTCACGGCTTCGCGCGGGGCGACGTCGTCTGCGCGATCGTCCGCCGTTCGTGCGGCCGGTGCCGCGCCTGCGCCGAGGAATCCCCCGACGCGTGCTCGACGGGTGACTACGTCGAGCGCGGGATCACGCGGCTGGACGGGTTCGCGCGCGAGCTCGTCGTCGAGGACCCGGGTCAACTGGTCCGCATCCCTCCAGCGCTGGGCCGCCTCGGCGTCCTCGCCGAGCCGACCTCGATCTGCGCCCGCGCGGTCCGGCACGCGCTCGCGATCGGCAACCGGCAGCCGTGGGAGCCGCAGCGCACCCTCGTCCTGGGCGCGGGGGCGGTCGGGCTGCTCACGGCGATGCTCCTGCGGCTCGAGGGCTTCGAGACCTGGACTGCGTCGCGCGAGCCCTCGAGCGCGATCGCCGAGACGCTCGGCGCGCGGTACGTCTCGACCGCGGAGACGGAGCTCGCGGAGCTCGGCCGGTTCGACGTCGTCGTCGAGGCCGCCGGCAACGCGCAGCTGATGGCCGGAGCGCTCGGCCTCCTGCGCAGGGGCGGCGTCGCGTGCCTACTCGGGATCGACGGCCGCGAGCAGACTGTCGGGCTCGACGGCCGGGTGATCGGCGTGGACACCGTGCTCGAGAACCGCGTGCTGTTCGGCAGCGTGAACGCGCAGCGCCGCGACTGGCTCCGCGGCGTCGAGGCGCTCGACGCGGCGCGGCAGCGCTTCCCCGGCGCGCTCGAGTCGCTCGTGGGGCTGCGCGTGCCGCTAGAGCGCTTTCGCGAGGCGTTCGCGTTCCGCGACGGAAAGGCGACACTCGTGCTCGACGACGCCGGCGGCTGAACGAGCGCAGGCGTTTACCGGGCGGTTACCGGAAGGCTGCCAACCGACAGCCGCGGCGGGGTCTCCTTCGCGCGCACACCCACGTCCATCGTGCAAAGGAGACAGACATGACGAGCCCCGACGTGCACGAGGCGCACCGGCACAAGCCCGCCTCGTTCCACCTCTCCCCGGCGGACGCGCGACAGGCGCCGCAGGAGGAGTACCTCTACGTCGTCGCAATGCGGACCGGTACCGGCGTCGACGCGCCGGACTTCCTCGCGGTCGTCGACACGAACCCCGAGTCCGACACCTACGGGCGGATCGTCCACGAGACGCCGATGCCCTACGTCGGCGACGAGCTCCACCACTTCGGGTGGAACCGCTGCTCGTCGGCCTGCCACGGACCGGATCGCTCGCATTTGATCATCCCCGGCTTCCGGTCGTCGCGGGTCTACGTGGTGAACGTCGCGGACGACCCGCTGCGCCCCCGAATCGAGAAGGTGATCGAGCCGGACGAGCTCGTGCGCGCAACGGGCTACACCCGCCCGCACACCACGCACTGCATGCCCGGCGAGAACGTCGTGATCTCGATGCTCGGCGACGCCGACGGCAACGCCGCAGGCGGCTTCGCGGTCGTCGACGCCAAGACGTTCGAGGTGAAGGGCCGCTGGGAAAACGGCGGGCCGCGGCCGCCGATGAACTACGACTTCTGGTACCAGCCCCGCAAGAACACGCTCGTCTCGAGCGAGTTCGGCGCCCCGAACGCGTACGAGCCGGGCTTCGACCTGGCCGACGTGGAGGCCGGCCGTTACGGGCAGCGGCTCCACTTCTGGAACCTCGAGCGCCGGGAGCTCGAGCAGACGATCGACCTCGGCGGGGACGGCCTCGTCCCGCTCGAGATCCGCTGGAAGCACGACCCGGAGGCCGACGAGGGCTTCGTCGGCGCCGCGCTGTCGTCCGTGATCTGGCGCTTCCGCCGCGAGAACGGGTCATACGAGGCGGAGCCGGTGATCTCGGTCGACCCGGTCGACCTCGACAGCTGGCCGATCCCGGTACCGGGGCTGATCACCGACCTCGTGCTCTCGATGGACGACAATGCGCTCTACTTCTCGAACTGGCTGCACGGCGACCTGCGCCGCTACGACGTCTCGGACCCGGCCAACCCCCGCCTGACCGGTCGGCTGTGGCTCGGCGGCGTCCTCGGCGAGGAAAGCGATGCCGGCCGGCCGCTCACGGGCGGGCCGCAGATGCTGCAACTCTCCTTCGACGGGCGGCGGCTGTACGTCACGAACTCGCTGCTCTCGACGTGGGACAACCAGTTCTACCCCGACCTGCGCTCGTGCCTGCTCAAGGTCGACATCGCGGACGACGGCTCGATGGCGGTCGACCCGGACTTCGTCGTCGACTTCCACGACCGGCCCGACGGGCCCGCGCGTGCCCACGAGATGCGGCTCCAGGGCGGCGACTCGACCTCGGAGGTGTTCGCGTGATCGTCGGACACATCATGGGCGTGCCCGTCGAGGAGAGCGTGCTGCAGCTCGCTCCTGCGGCTGCGGCAGTGGTGACGGCGCTCGCGGTCGCCGCTCGCGTCCAGCTCGGGCGGCTGAGGCAGCGGCTCGTCCGGCGCGTACAGGACACGAGTGACTGATCCTGGCGACGGAGGAGACGTCGGCGCCCGGCGGCGGGCGCCGACGATGGAGCGATGAGCGGCGCGGTCAGCGGCTGCCGACGGCGGTCAGCACGTAGCCCCCCTCGAGCATCGCCGGGGCCCGCGCGGCGAGCCGCTCGGGGCTCGGGACCTCCCAGCCGAAGGAGTCGGCCAGCCGCACGATCATGCTGAACAGCGCGCACACCGAAGCGGCGTCGCGGAGTGCCTGGTCGGAGACGCCGGCCGCGCGCGCGGCGTCGGCATCGGCCGGCTCGAGCTCGTCGGGGCGCAGCGCCAGCTTCTCGAGGAACACGAGCGTCGCCCGGAGCTCGGGGCGAAGCGGCGCGCTCCGCCAGTCCGCGGCGACCGCGTCCCAGACTTCTTCACCGAGGGCGTACGACGCGACCGCGCCGTGGGAGCCCGTTCAGAACGGACACTGGTTGAGGAGCGAGGTGAAGGCGGCGAACAGCTCCCGCTCGCCTGCGCTCCATTCGGACGGCCCCCGCATCGCCTCGTCGAGCGCCTCCGAGAACGGCCGTCCGAAGACCTCGGGGCGGTACATCAGCGTCTTCACGACGCCGAGCGGCTCGTGGCCCGAGCGCTCGCGGATCATGTCGAGCACCGCCGCCTCCTCGGGGGCGTGCCCGGAATCGACGACCGCGAGCCTCACCCGATCACCCGGGTCGCCGCGTCGAGCCGCCGCAGACCCTCGCCGGCCGCGACCGCGACCGTCGCCTCGAAGATCTCGTCCTCGGAGAGGCCCGCCCGCTTCAACTTCTCGACGTCGGCGTCGGTGACCGCGAAGGCGCCCGACCGCACCTTCGCGAGGTACGGCTCGAGGCGCGCGTCGTCCGCCGGCGCCGTCCCGGCGAGCGCCCTGAGCTCTGCGATCGGGTCCGCCACGGCGGGCAGTGTACGCGCGCGCTTCCGGCGCGGCTACGGTGGACGATGCCCCGAATCGACGTCCGACGGCTCGCGGCGGTCGACATGTACGGCGCGCACGGAACGCAGCGCCGCCGGCGCATCATCGTCGCCGAGTTCGTCCTCGGTGCCGTCGTGGGCACGGCGATCGGCGTCGCGGTCGCCGTCGCGGCGGGCTCGCTCGGCTGGCGGGTGTTCGGCGCATGGATCGCGGGTGCGTGCCTGAACTACGTGCCGCTCGCCGCGCACGCGCTCGACCTGTCGCGCCCCGGCCGGCTCGCATCGGAGCTCGAGGGCGTCGACGTCCCTCGAGAGCTCCGCCACTACACGAAGGCGCAGTTCTGGATCGCGGTGCCGCTGCTGTTCCTCGTGCTCGCCGCGCGGCAGGCCCCCCGGGCCCCTGGCCGGTAGCCGCGCGGCGCCGTTCCTCAGCCGAGGTGCGGCGCGAGCAGCGACTCGAGCGCCGGCAGCGGCTGGGCGCCGACGACCCGCTGGACCTCCTCGCCGTCGCGCTGGGCGACGAGCAGCGGGATGCTGTGCGCCCCGAAACGCGCGGCAAGCGACGCGTTCTCGTCGACGTTCACCTTTACGACCTTGAGCTTCCCCGCATGGCGTGCCGCGAGGCGCTCGAGCACCGGCGCGACCGCGTGGCACGGGCCGCACCACGGCGCCCAGAGGTCGACGAGCACG
>DASSUT010000195.1:0-8435 GCA_035706725.1 Gaiella sp.
TGAGGATCCCGACCGCGGGTCGCACCGCGAGCGTCCGGGACGAGACATTGCCGGCCCGGTCGAAGAGCTTCACCTGGTACCAGTACCGCGCGCCCGCTCGGACGCGCTTGTCGACGAGCCGTCTTCCCTTGCCGCTGTAGACGACCGCGGGCTTCTTGCCCTTCGGCCCCGGAGCGCGCACGACCTCGGCGCTCACGACGTCGGCCGGTGCGGTCCACGACAGCGTCACGGTCTGCGAGGCGCGCTGGGCGTTGACCTTCGGCTGCGCGGGCTTCGTCCCGTCGTACCGCAGGTCGAGCGCGACCGGCGCGCTCAGGTGGCCGACGCCGTCGCGGCACTGGCCCACGAGGTGCGCGGGATCGGCGTCCGGGCCCCCGTACGTCACGGGCGCCGTGCACTCGGTCACGCCCGAGCCCGCGTCGTCTCCGGCGAACCCGACCTTGACCGGGTGGTTGTACCAGCCGTCCGCGTCGGGCGGCCGCTCGGGGACGGGCTTGACCGTCGGAGCGCTCGCGTCGTAGCGGATCGACGCGGACGCCGAGCCCACGTTCCCGGCGCCGTCGGTGCAGGAGCCCGAGACCTTCGCGTCCGCGCCGTCCGGCCCGCCGTACGTCCCGGAGGTGCAGGACGCGATTCCGGAAGGACCGCCGTCGCCGGAGAACGACACCGCGACCGGGCTCGTGTACCAGCCGTCGACGTCGGGGCCGCGTGCGAACGACGCGGTCACGGAGGGCGGGCTGGAGTCCTTCTTCACGGTGACGTTGTTGCCCATGAAGCCGCCCCCGGACAGCGTCAGGGTGCACGTGAAGGTCTGGCCGGTGGTGTCCTCGGAGACGGTCGCCGACCCGCAGCCCGACGTGCTCGCCACCCCTGCCTTGTCGTACGACCAGCTCACGGTCACGTTCGACCTGAACCACCCGCCGCACCCGCCGCCGTTGCACGAGGGGGCGGGGATGGACGCGGCTTCGGCGGTGCCCGGGGCGAACGCCCACACTCCGGCCACCACCACGGCGAGGCCGAGGAGGCGAGCGCCCCTCACGCAGCCCTCGTGAGGCGGCGCCCGAGGATGCCGGTCACGAGCCCGCCCGCCGCCGCCGCGAAGAGGAGCAGCGCCGCGGCTGCGAGCAGCGCTGTCTCGGGCGTGCCGGGATCGGCCGCGGAGACGAGGATCAGGGTCGCTGCGGGGAGCCCCACGGTCACGCGGTCGTGCGGCGTGCGCGCCGCCGCGGGGGAGACCGGCTTCGCAGCTCGGGCCTTCGGCTTCGCGGGAGCCTTCGCCTTGTGCTTCGACGCCGGTCGGGTGGCCGGCTTCGACGTCGCACGGGGCTTGGGCTTCTGCGCAGGCGGGGCGGGGGTTGCCGAACTCGGTGGCGTGAGGTCAGGCGCGCTCGAGCCGCTCGCCGATGCCGGCGAGGGCGCCGCGGCGGGCGGCGACGTGTCGGCGGCAGGTGCCTTGCGAGCCGGCGTTGGCGAGTCGACCGGCCGGCGGACCGGCGCCGGCGACGCGGTGACCGGCGCGTCGGGTGTCGGGACGGCGGTCGGCGCCGGGCGTTGCGGCGCTGTCGCCGGGTCGGTCGCCTTGCGGACGAGTGGCGCGCTCTCCGTCCGCGAGTCGGTTGGCGGAGCGTCGGGCGTGGGGGTCGAGGCAGCGCCGACGGCCGGCGCCAGTGCGAGCGCGGCGACGCAGACGCCGATCAGCGTCCCCCCGCGTCGCTCCGTTGACCGCAGAGACGACGTCCCCCTGGACATCTGTCCCTCCCTGTTCGCTGATTCACGGTACGCCGGACCGCTCGACCGGTCAAATCCCTGCACGGGCCGGGCGGCCCCCTCGTGCAGAGGGGGCCGCCCGTGAGGCCCCTCCCTTACTTCTTCGAGCGCATCACCCCCTGGGATCCGGCGGCGTCGGCCGAGCCGCTCTGGCCCGACCACGAGCCCTGGCCGCCGACCTGGAGGGCGGAGCCATGGCCCATCTGCCTCTGCTCGAGGGCCTGACCCGTCCAGTTGAGGTTGAGAGCGACCGCGAGGGCGCCGACCGAGTTCGACTGCTCGACCGAGCCGCCCTTGCCGCTCTTCTTGCCGTAGCCGTCCTTGCCGTCCTTCTTGCCGTGCTCGTCCTTGCGGCCCTTGTCCTTGCCGCTCGGGCTACCGACGCGCACCGGCGTGTACTCGTTCTTCGCACCCAGCTGAACCGCTGTCGCGTCGGCGTCGGCATGCTGTCCGCTCCAGGCGCCCTGGCCGGCGACCTGGAGGTAATCGGAGCCGTAGCCCTTGCCGTACTGCGACTGGTCGATCGACTGGTCGGTCGCGTTGCCGTTCGCCGCGATCCCGAGTGCGATCGCGTTGTTCGACTGCGTGACGTTCCCGTCGTCGCCGGGGCTGAGGACCCGGATCGACGATGCCGTGTTGGTCGGCTTCACCTGGACGGCGGTCGCGTCGGCGTCCGCAGACTGGTGATTGCCGGCCTCCTGGCCCGCGATCTGGGCGTAGTCGGACCCGTACCCGCTGCCCGACTGGGACTGGTCGATCGACTGGTCCGTCTCGTTGCCGTTCAGCGCGGCTGCGATCGCGGCCGTGTTGTTCGACTGGGTGACGTTCCCGTCGTCGCCGGGGCTGAGCACGCGGATCGAGGACACCGTGTTGGTCGGCTTGACCTGGACCGCGGTTGCGTCCGCGTCCGCCGACTGCTTGTTGTCGGCGGCCTGGCCCGCGATCTGCGTCGAGCTCGAGCCTGACGGATGGACGCTCTTCGTGTCCTCCGCCTTGGCGTCCTCTCTCGGCTGCGTTCCCTGCGACTGGTCGATCGACTGGTCCGTCTCGTTGCCGTTCGCCGCGATCCCGACTGCGGTCGCGTCGTTCGACTGCGTGACGTTCCCATCGTCACCGGGGCTGAGCACCCGGATCGAGGATGCCGTGTTGCTCGGCTTCACCTGCACCGCGGTTGCGTCCGCGTCCGCCGACTGCTTGTTGTCGGCGGCCTGGCCCGCGATCTGGGTCGAGCTCGAGCCGGACGGGTACACGCTCTTCGCGTCCTCCGTCTTGGCGTCCTTCGGAGCCGAGGCTCCGCCCTGCGACTGGTCGACCGACTGGTTCGTCTCGTTGCCGTTCAGCCCGGCCGCGAGCGCGGTCGTGCTGTTCGACTGCGTGACGTTCCCCCCGTCGCCAGGGCTCAGCACGCGGATCGACGACGCGGTGTTGGTCGGCTTCACCTGGACGGCGGTCGCATCGGCGTCCGCCGACTGGTGATTGCCGGCCCCCTGCCCCGCGATCTGCGTGGAGTCGGAGCCGTACCCACCGCCCGTCTGGGACTGGTCGGCGGTCTGGTCCGTGCTGTTGCCGTTCGCAGCGAGCGCGCCGGCGCTCGCCGAGTTCGACTGGGTCACGTCGCCGTCGTCACCGGGGCTGAGAACGCGGATCGAGCTCGCGTCGTTCTTCGGCGCGATCTGCAGCGCCGTCGCGCTCGCGTCGGCGTCCTGCGCGTTCTTCGCCTCCTGACCGGCGATCTGGGTCTGGTCGGAGCCGTAGCCGCCTGTTTGCGACTGGTCGACTCCCTGCGTGGTCTTGTTGCCGTTCGCTGCGATCGCGGCCGCGGTCGTGGAGTTCGACTGCGTCACGTCGCCGCTGTCTCCGGGACTGAGAACGCGGATCGAGCTTGCGCTGTTCGTCGGTCCCGCCTGGTAGGCACCGCCGTAGCCGGACGCAGACTGCCCGCTTCCTGCGGACTGGCCTGCGGCCTGACCGGCCGCGCCCGTGTCTTCCCCCATCGCAACGGCCTGGCCGGCGCCGAAGCACAGCGCGAGCCCCACCGTCGCGAGGAGGACCGACAGGCGTTTCATGGACGAAGTTCTCCTTCCGTCGAGTTGCGTCGCGGAGCCGGCGCTCCGCGTGGTTTTCCGTGGACGGAGGAGCCGCTACCCCGGTGGGTCCGGGTCACGTCGCCGGAGCCCGGACGGCCACGTCGCGCGGTCGAGCGCGACGCGCCGGGCCAGGTCGAGCAGCACGGCGACGAACGGAAGAGCGAGAAGGAACGGCACACCGCCGCCCGGGGAGCTGCCGCCGCCCACGGCGGCGGCGCTCACACCCGAGATCGGTGTGGGTGGAGGTGAATGCGGGGGAGCCGGGCGCCACCGCGGCTGGACGTTCTCGTCCGTGGCGTGGGCGTCACTCGGGCGAGAGGCGCCGCCGGAACGGGCCGTCGCGTCGCCGTGGGACGAGCCCGGAGCCCACGGCGCCGGAAGCCCTCGGACCACCGCGACCGGCGGAGGCGCCGTCGTGCCGTCGTCTGCGGACGCGGCGCGGCGCCCTGCGCCTGCCGGGATGCCCGCGGCCGTCTCGGGCGTCGAGACCGAAACCGGCGCCTGTGCGACCGGCGCCCGTCCGGCGAGCGGGGACGCCGCTGTCCAGGGCGGTGCGCTCGTCGTCGCAGGCCCGTCCTCGGCGGTCAGCGGGAGCGTGATACCAAGCATGCTCTCGGTGGTACCGACCGCCTCGGCGACGAGCGCCGAGGTGACGGGCGGTAGCGAGATCACGGGCGGGACGAGCGGCGGCAGCCCGGGCACCGTAGGCGACCCGTGCGTGCCCAAGACACCATGGGTCACCTGGCTCGTCACCTGGGTGGCCATCTGTGTGATCTGGTTCGTGATCTGGTTGACCTGCGTGACCGGGCCGTCGTCTCCCGGGCTCGAGATCCGAATTGCGATGTTCGTATTGATCTGCTGATATCCGGAAGGAGTTTCCGGTTGATACTGCGATCCGTTCCCGTCACAGTTCCAGATCCATGTCCAAGAGGTCGGAAACGAATCTTCTCCGGAACTCGTCGGCGGTATCGCCGTGATCGGATCCATTCCCAGGCAGTCCCAGCTCCAGTACCACGTGCCCGACGCCGGTGCGGCCGGCGCCGCGGGCGTGCCGGTTTGGGGCGTGCTCTCCGTGCCTGAGCTCGCTGTAGAGGGCGCCGGCGCGGACGTCGGGGGCGTCGCCGTCGAGGTGCTGGGGGACGCAGTTCCACCGGTGTTCCCGGTCGTGCCGACGACGTTCACCTGGGTGACCGCGCCGTTGTCTCCGGGGCTTCCGATCCGCACCGTCACGTTGACGTTCGCGGACGTGGTCGCTGTGGGCGGTGCCTGCGCCGCCGGCGGGGGCGACGGCGCGGGGGGCGGCGGCGGAAGCACGGCCGACCCCGTGCTCTGCGTCGGAGTATCGGTCTCGATACCGCCTCGTCCGGCGGTGGTATCGCCCTCTTCGATCGTCCCTGAAGCCGTTTGCGGAGCCGGATCGGGCGAGCCGGTGTCCTCGGCGGCCGGGGAGGTCGTCGTCTCGGGGAGGGGAGCCGCGTCGGAAGACCCGGCCGCGGGCGCCGGGGTGCTCGAGTCGGGCACCGAGGCCGTGTCCGCGGAGGGTGCGGGGACGGTCGCGTCAGCCGCCGTCGCATCGTCCGCCGGAAGGCCGGCACTGCTCGGGAGGGCGTCGGCGACCACGTCGGCGGCGCCGGTGGTGTCGGTCGATCCGTCCACGGCGGGAAGAGCCGCGACGGCCGCGGCCGTCGCATCGGTCACCGAGATGGACGGCGCCGCCTGCTCGGGGCTGCCGTCGGCAAGTGCTCTGGCAGGCGCCACGGCGGCCCCGAGGGCGGCGAGGGAGACGGCGAGGGTGCAGACGACAACGGGCCGATCGACGCGCAGTGACATGTCGAAATCATCTATGCGTGTGAAGGAAGAATTTCATCCACGAATTATCGAGAATCGTCCTGGTCAATCGGTCGATACCTGTGTAGGGTGTGGTTCGGGAGGTGGTCGTAAGTCTCGTGTCATCCACGGCGGACACGCTGGAGCTGCTCGCGAGGTACCACGAGCACCACGACCGCGCGGCACGGGAGCAGGCGATCGAGCAGAACCTGCCGCTCGTGCGCGCGCTCGCCCGCCGTTTCTCGCGCTCCGACGACCAGACGGACGAGCTCGTGCAGGCGGGCTCGATCGGGCTGATCAAGGCCGTCGACCGGTTCGACTCCGGCCGCGGCCGCGATCTCGGCGCGTACGCGGTGCCCACGATCGTCGGCGAGCTGCGCCGCCACTCGCGTCGTGCCCGGTTCACGGCGCCGGACGGGCAGGAGACCCCACAGGTGCTCGACGAGGAGTCGGTGGCGGCGCCGGCCGCCGAGACGGACTTCCGCCGCAGCGAGAACCGGGCGGCGCTCGGGGTTGCGTTCCGGGTCCTGAGCCGTCGCGAGCGCGAGGTGGTCGCGCTCCGCTTCTACCGCGACCTCACGCAGCAGCGGATCGCCGAGGAGCTCGGCCTCTCGCAGGCGCAGGTCTCGCGGGTTCTCTCCGAAGCCCTCGCGAAGCTCCGGCGCGCCCTCGTGGAGCCGTGATTCGCTCATTGTGCGGGTCGGCACACACCGCTACGATGGGCCCAGGGTGAGCGCTCAGCCGTCCCCCTCAGCCGTCGAAGAGTCGACCCGCTCGAAGCCTGCGACGCCCAGCGGGCGGCTTCTGCTTCGCATGCCCCCAGGCCTCCACGGCGAGCTCGCCCGCGCGGCCGAGCGAGAGGGCACGAGCCTGAACGGCTACATCATCGCGCGGCTCGGAGAGGCCGTCGGGCGCTCGCCGGCGAGCGGCGAGCCCGCCGCGTCGCCGGGCGACCGATCGTCGAGCCGCCTCACCTGGCTGCTCGTGGCGAACGTCGTCGCGGTGGCCCTCGCGGGTGTCGCCGCGCTCGTCATCCTGCTGGTCGCGTCGTTCGACTGAGAGGTCAGGACGCCGCCGGCTTCGGCCCCGGGCGAACGACCCCGGTCTCGTAGGCGAAGATCACAGCCTGTACGCGGTCGCGGAGCCCGAGTTTCATGAGGATCCGCTTCACGTGCGTCTTGACCGTGGACTCCTCGATCACGAGGGCCGCCGCGATCTCGCTGTTCGACAGGCCGCGCGCGAGCTGCTCGAGCACCTCGCGCTCGCGGGGGGTGAGCGTCTCGACGCGCCGGTCGAGGACGGCCTCGCCGGAGGGGAGCGCGGCCATCCGGTCGATCACCCGCCGCGTCACCGAGGGCGACAGCAGCGAGTCGCCCGCCGCCACCGCGCCGATCGCGTCGAGGAGCAGCTCGGGGCTCGTCCGCTTGAGCAGGAAGCCGGATGCGCCGGCGGTGAGCGCGCCGAAGATGTAGTCGTCGTCCTCGAATGTCGTGAGGATCACGACCCTCACCGCGCCGTCCGTCGCGACGATCTCCCGCGTCGCGGCGATGCCGTCGAGGCCGGGCATGCGGACGTCCATCAGCACGACGTCGGGCCGGAGCTCCCGGACAGCCTCGACCGCCGCGCGACCGTCTCCCGCCTCGCCCACGACGTCGATCCCCTCGTCGCTCGAGAGGATCGCGGCAAGCCCCGCGCGCATGAGCGCGTCGTCGTCGACCAGGAGCACCCGGATCGGCCCGGTCACGACGCCTCACGGTACGGCAGCGCCGCGTGCACGCGGAAGGAGCGCTCGTCGGCGGTCGTGTCGAGCGTCCCGCCGACGAGCACAGCCCGCTCGCGCATGCCGACCAGGCCGTGTCCGGTCTCGTTCGCGAGGCCGCCGGCAGCCCGAACGGGGTTCGTCACGGTGAGGTCGAGCGCTGCAGGCCCGAAGCGCAGCTCGACGTCCGCCGTGCCGGCGCCGTGGCGGGCGGCATTCGTGAGCGCCTCGCGGAGGATGCGGTAGGCGGCCTGGTCGACGGCCGGCGAGAGCGCGCGCCGTTCGCCCCCGACGCCGACGCGGACGTCGAGGCCTCCCGCGCGGGAGCGCTCGACGAGCGCGTCGAGCGCGCCGAGGCCCGCGGGCGGCTCCACGCCGTCCGCTCCTTCCGGGTCCCGCAGGGCGCGCACGAGCTGGTCGATCTCCACGAGCGTCTCGCGCGCGACGTCCTCGATCGTCTCGAGCGCGGCCCGCGAGCGGTCGGGATCCCGCTCGAGCAGGAGTCGCGCCGCGCCCGCCTGGACGAGGATCACGTTGACCGCGTGGCCCGCGGAGTCGTGGAGGTCTCGCGCGATCCGCGTGCGCTCCTCCGCGCTCGCGAGACGCTGCTCGCGCTGGGCCTCGCGTCGTGCGTGGCGCACACGCTCCGCGGCCGCCTCGATCCGCTCCTGCCGCTGACGCATGCGGTCGCCGGCGAACCACGCGACCGCCCACACGACGGTGCCCGCGAACACGCCTGGCCCGAGGCCGTTTCTCAGGAGTGACGGCCCGAGGAGCGCGGCGATGCTTCCGACGAGGACGGCCGCACGGAGCGTCGACGACGCCCGGTCGGGCCACCGCGCGACCGTGTAGAGCGCGACCGCGAACGCCACGGGCGGAAAGCCGTAGCCGAGCCCGTAGAGCGTGCCGGTCGCCGCCGCCACGACGGCCAGCACGGGAACGGGCGCGAGACGCCGCGCGACGAGCGGCAGCGCCATCACGAACGCGAGGCCGCC
>DASSUT010000196.1:0-3814 GCA_035706725.1 Gaiella sp.
CTCGAATTGCTCGGCGAGGGAGTCGTCCCAGCCGAGGGCGGTGAGGTCGTACACGGTGATGAGTCTCCTCTCGGGAACTACGAACGGGACGCGGGGCGGCGCGCCCGTCGCGAGAGGCCCGTCTGGAGTGCTCGAGCTATCAGCCGACGGGCCGCGCGGGGCGCGACCAGGAGGAAGCACGCTCTTTCATGAAGGCACCTCCTTCGTCGGGGACCCGCCCAGTATGCCCGATCGGCTCTGCGCTAGCGAGACGCCCGCCGGAGCTGCTCGTCGAGCGGGACGAGCTGCAGCCCGAACGTCACGGCTGCATCGTCGTTCGTGACGACGTTGTCGCCCGCCTCCATCATCCTCAGCAGGTCGCGCGTCAGAGGGATCTCTCCCGGCAGGCGCTCGGTCACGAGCGCGTTCGCGCGCATGAACCACATCGGCACGTGGACGCTCGGGCGGCGGACGCCGAGTGCCTGCTTGAGCGCCCCCCAGAGCTCGTTCCAGTTGACGACGTCGGGGCCGCCGAGCTCGAACGTGCGACCGGTCGCCGCCTCCTCGTCGACCGCGCGCACGAAGTGCGCCGCCACGTCGCCCACCCAGATCGGCTGCAGCCGCTGCGTCCCCGAGCCGGCGATCGGCGTGACGGGCGCGAGCTTCGCGAGCCGCCGGAACGTCGGGAGGATGCCGCCGTCGGAGCCGAACACGAAGCTCGGGCGGAAGATCACGAACGGCAGCGACGAGCCCTGCACCGCCTGCTCCATCTCCCACTTCGCGCGGTAGTACGGCACGAGGTCCTTCGTCCGCTCGTCGACGCCGAGCGCGCTCATGTGCACGAAACGCCCCACGCCCGCGTCGCGCGCTGCGGCGAGCAGGTCCTGCGTGCCACGCGTCATGATCCGCTCGAACCGCTCGTCGCTGCCCTGACGGATCGCGACGAGATGGACGACGCCTGCGACGCCCTCCACCGCGCGGCGGAGACTCGCGGCATCGGTCATGTCGCCCTCGACGACCTCGCAGCCCAGCCGCTCGAGGCGCTCGGCCCGCCGCGGGTCGCGGACGAGGCACCTGACCGGCCGGCCGCCCTCGCGCAGCGCCTGCAAGACATGGCCGCCGACGAACCCCGTTCCGCCGGTGAGGAGGATCATCCCGCGGTTGTATGTCACGCGCACGTGCGCGGTCAAACCCGCTCCCGAGGTCCGCGAGTCCGCCCGTGCCCCGCGCGGGCGCCGTGTTTCGCATGCGCCGGATTCCGCCTAGAGTGAGGACGTGAGCATCGCCTCACCACGTTCGTTGCAGTTTCTCGTCACGCTCGACGCCGATGCGACCGAGGCGGACATGGACGCGCTGCTCGCGCGCGTCGCGGAGGCGGGCGCCGACGTCCGCGTCACCCCCGGTCGCGAGAGCACGGTGATCGGCGTGATCGGCGAGCCCGACGTGCTTGCGACCATCGGGCTGGAAGGGCTGGGCGGTATCGCGTCCGTGACACCGGTGGCACGCGCCCACAAGCTCGTCGCGCGGGAGACGTCCCCGGACCCCACGCTGATCCAGGTGCGCGGGCGACGCATCGGGGCCGGCTACTTCGCGTTGATCGCCGGCCCCTGCACGGTCGAGAGCCGAGAGCAGACGCTGGTCACCGCCCGGGCCGTCCACGAGGCCGGCGCGACGATGCTCCGCGGCGGCGCGTTCAAGCCGCGGACCTCGCCGTACGCCTTCCAGGGGCTCGGGGTCGAGGGCCTGCGCATCCTCGAGGAGGCGCGGGAGGAGACAGGGCTGCCCCTCGTGACCGAGGTGATGGACGCCAGGCAGGTCGAACTCGTCGCCGAGGTTGCCGACGTGCTCCAGATCGGCGCGCGGAACATGCAGAACTTCACGCTGCTGGCCGAGGTCGGCGGGGCCGACAAGCCGGTGCTGATCAAGCGCGGCCCCTCGTCCTCCGTCGAGGAGCTGCTGCTCGCGGCGGAGTACGTCGTGAACGAGGGCAACCCGCGCGTGATCCTCTGCGAGCGCGGTATCCGCACGTTCGAGCGCTCGACCCGCTACACGCTCGACATCGGTGCGGTGCCGGTGCTCAAGGAGGAGACGCACCTGCCGGTGATCGTCGACCCGTCACATGCCGCCGGCCGCCGCTCGCTCGTCCCGGCGCTCGCCTCTGCAGCAGTCGCTGCGGGTGCGGACGGCATCATCGTCGAGGCGCACCCGTCGCCCGACGAGGCGCTCTGCGACGCGCCCCAGCTCCTCCGCACGGACGAGTTCGGCGCGTTCGCGGGCCAGATCGGCACGCTCGTGGAGGCGATGGGGAAGGTGGTGGGTTGACGCCGACGTCGCGCGCGGCCTCCGCGGGCATGGGCACGGCGGCGGTGGTCGAGCAGGCGGCCTCGCGCGACCCGAAGGGGATCGCGCTCGTTTACGGCGAGGAGCAGGTGCGCTTCGAGACGCTGCAGGAGCGCGTCTCGCAGGCGAGCGCCGCGCTCGCGGGCCTCGGGGTCGAGCCGGGCGACCGCGTCGCGCTCGTGCTCGACAGCACGCCGGCGTTCGCGGTCGCGTTCTTCGCGGCGGGGCGCTGCGGCGCGGTCGCGGTTCCGCTCGATCCCGTGCTGCCGGGCCCGGAGCTTGGCTTCTTCTTCCGCGAGTCCGGCGTGCGCGCGGCAGTCGTCGAGCCGCGGCTCGCGCCTGTCGTACGCCGCGCGGCGAAGACCGCCCCCTCGCCGGTCGAGATCGCGGTCGTCGAGGGCGGGGCGCGCGGAGCAACGTCCCTCGACGCGTCGCACGGGGGGACGGCCGGCCCCGTCGACGCGGGCCCGGGCGACGACGCGGTCTTCCAGTACTCGTCGGGCTCGACAGGCCGGGCGAAGCGCGTCCCGCGGACCCACCGCCAGCTGCTCGACGAGGTCGACGGGTACGTCGAAGGCATCGCGCTCGGGCCGGACGACGCGATCCTCGGAATGGTGCCCCTCCACCACACGTACGGGCTTGGATGCTGCCTGCTCGCCGCGCTCCGGAGCGGTGCGACCCTCGTGCTTCCGGAGGACAGGCACCCGTTCGTGCTCCGTCGTGCGCGCACCGTCGAGCTGATCGAGCACAGCGGGGTGACGGTCGTCCCCGGCGTGCCCGTCCAGTTCCGCGTGCTCGCGGGCGGCCGCTCCCACCCGCGGCTCCCCGACGTCCGGCTGTTCGTCTCGGCCGCGGCGGCGCTCCCGCGCGCGACCTTCGACGCGTTCCACGACGCCTTCGGGCACCCGGTGCGCCAGCTCTACGGCTGCACGGAGACGGGCGCGCTCACCGTGAACCTCGATCCGGACCCGGTCGCGACGGCCGCCTCCGTCGGCCGGCCGCTCCCCGGCGTCCGCGTCTCGGTCCGCGACTCCTCGGGCGCCGAGGTCTCGGACGGCCGCATCGGCGACGTCGCGGTCTCGGGCGCGGGAATGACGCGCGGCTACGCCGATGCGGAGGCCGACCGGGTCTCGTTCCGAGACGGGTGGTTCTTCACGGGCGACCGCGGCCGGATCGACGACGAGGGACGCCTGTACCTGACCGGGCGCACGAAGCTCCTCATCGACGTCGCGGGCCGCAAGGTCGACCCGATCGAGGTCGAGGACGTGCTCGCCACGCACCCGCGCGTCCGTGAGGTCGTCGTCGTGGGTGCGACCACGGCGGTCGAGGGGGAGGAGCGCGTGAAGGCGGTCGTCGTGCCCGACGGACGCTGCGACGAGCGCGACCTGCGCCGGTTCTGCGCAGAGCGGCTCGCCGCATACAAGGTGCCGGAGGTCGTCGAGCTGCGGGACGAGATCCCGCGCAGCCCGCTCGGCAAGATCCTCCGCGACCGTCT
>DASSUT010000197.1:0-3064 GCA_035706725.1 Gaiella sp.
GTGTAGCGCAATGCGAGCGCAACCGCGAGCGTGATCACGGCTCCCGCCCAGAAGACGGAGCTCACCCCGAGCGGCTTCTCCTGGGCCCACGAGGAGAGCGAGCTCGGCACGGCCGACTGGCCCGTCACCTCGCGCGAGTACCGGATCGCGACCGCCAGCACGATCTGACCGACTGCGAGCGTCACGATCAGCGGGTTCAGCGTGAAGATCCCCACGAAGATGCCGTTGACGAGCCCCACGAGCACACCGACGGCCACGCACGCGAGGATCCCGAGGACGAGCCGGTCGTTGGAGCCCGAGCTCACGCCGACGAGCAGGTTCCCGCCGAGCGAGATCACCCCGGGCGTCGAGAGGTCGATGCCCGCATGCATGATCACGAGCATCTGTCCGAGCGCGGCGATCGCGAGAATCGTCATGTACGGCAGCACGAACGCCCACGAGGTGCTCTTGATCGCGTTCGGGGCGATGATCGCTGCGACGACCAGGAGGGCTCCGGTCGCAAGCCAGATCGGCACGAAGCGGGCCGCGACGGCGGCCGTCGCCACGAACGGCGCGAACCGCCCGCTCTCCGCGGGCGAATCGAGGGAAGCCGTGTGCCGGGAGGCGGTCACGAACCGCCCTCTCCCGGTAGGCAGGACGCTTGAGAGCTTGCCGCGACCAGGCGACCATTCTGCGCACGAACCGGACGAAGTGTCAACCGTGACGGAACGACCGGCCAGCACACGGCGGGCGGCGCGTTTCCGCCCGGACGGCCGTCAGTCCCATGACGACAGGGGTCGGCGTCGAAAACTCGAGTGCTTGCCGGTTGACGCTCCGGCCGCAGGGTGTTTATGCTCGCTGTACATCGGCGGCCTGAGACATCCCCCGACGGACGACGCTCATGCTGCCGCGACATCGATGTCCTGCCAGCCAAGGAGATAGAGAGGCATGAGCTCGCAGCGACTGTTCGTTCGCAACGGCTTCGTCGTCTCGATGGACCCGGCGGTCGGGGAGATCCCGAACGGGGACGTGCTCGTCGAGGACGGCGTGATCGTCGAGGTGGGCCGCGGCCTCGAGGTCGGTGACGCTGAGGAGATCGACGCGACCGGGATGATCGTGCTGCCGGGGTTCGTGGACACCCACCGGCACACCTGGCAGACCCCGGTTCGCGGCGTGCTCCCGTGCTGCACGCTCGACCACTACTTCGCGGTGATGCTCGGCTCGGTCGGCGGCCACTACCGGCCCGAGGACGTCCACATCGGCGACTACGCCGGCGCGCTCGAGGCGCTCAACGCCGGGATCACGACGATGCTCGACTGGTCCCACATCAACAACACGCCGGACCACGCGGACGCCGCGATCCAGGGCCTGAAGGACGCCGGTATCCGCGCGGTCTACGCGCATGGGATGCCGACGGGCGGCGAGTGGTGGTCCCTCTCGGAGCTCGAGCACCCCGAGGACATCCGCCGCATCCGCGATACGTACTTCTCGTCGGACGACGGCCTGCTCACGCTCGCGATGGCCGCCCGCCAGCCCGGCAACGTGACCGCCGACGTGGCGAAGCACGACTGGGCGCTCGCACGGGACCTCGGGATCATGATCAGCGTCCACGTCGGGATGCGGCTCCACAATCTCCACTACACCCCGGTGAAGGACATGCACGACCTCGGTCTGATGGGACCGGACGTCTGCTACATCCACATGACCGACCTCACCGACGAGGAGCTCGACTTCATCGCGGAGACGGGCGGGAGGGCGTCGGTCGCGCCGTACGTCGAGATGCTGATGGGGCACGGCCGTCCGCCGACCGGCAAGCTCCTCCAGCGCGGCGTCCGCCCGTCGCTCAGCGTCGACGTGGTGTCGAGCGTGCCCGGCGAGATGTTCACGCAGATGCGGACCGCGCTCGTCTACGACCGCATCCTCGAGTTCACCGACACGCCCGACGACGCCTTTGCGCCGAAGCTCACGCACCGTGACGTGCTCGAGTTCGCGACGGTGGACGGCGCACGCGCCTGCGGTCTCGACGAGAAGGTCGGCTCGCTGACCCCGGGGAAACAGGGCGACGTCGTGCTGCTCAAGGTCGACGCGATCAACACCGCGCCGGTCGTCGACCCGATCGGCTCGGTCGTGATCTTCTCCGACACCTCGAACGTCGACTCGGTGTTCGTCGCCGGCACCGCCGTGAAGCGGAACGGCCAACTCGTCGGCCACGACCTGAACGGCGTGTTCCGGAAGCTCGACGAGTCGCGGAACCACATCCTCGGCGAGGGCGGGCTGCTCCCCGACTGGGCGGCCCAGCCCGCGACCGCGGCGTAGAGGACGTCATTCCCGACGGCCCGGCCGCCGACGCGCGCCGGGCCGTCTCACGAAAGGAGAACGCGATGGCCAACGGCAGCGTCGTCGTCGTGGGCGGCACCGTCGGCCTCGGCCGCGAGCTGGCCCAGGCCTACGCCGACGAGGGACGCGAGGTCGTCGTCACGGGCAGGGACCAGAGCCGCGCCGAGACCGCGGCACAGGAGATCGGTGGCACCACCCGGGGTATCGGCTTCGACCTCGCGGCGCCGCACACGATCGCGGCCGCCCTCGAGAGCGTCGGGGAGGTCGAGCATCTCGTGCTCGCCGCGATCGAGCGCGACGTGAACTCGGTGCGGGAGTACGACATCGACGCGGCGCTCCGGCTCGTCACGATGAAGCTCGTCGGCTTCACCGAGGTGGTCCATGCGCTGCTGCCGAAGCTCGGCGACGACTCCTCGATCCTCATCTACGGCGGCCTGGCGCGCGACCGCCCGTACCCGGGCTCGACGACCGTGACTACTGTCAACGGCGGCGTGACCGCCCTCGTACGCGCGCTCGTGTGGGAACTCGCGCCGATCCGGGTCAACGCGATCCACAACGGCATCGTCGGCGACAGCCCTCAGTGGCGCGACATGCCGCCGGAACGGCACAAGGCACTCGTCGACCGAACGCCGATCGGGCGTCTCGTGACGATGGCGGAGTCCACGGGCGCTGCCCGCTTCCTGCTCGAGAACCGGGCGATCAACGGAATCAACCTGAACGTCGACGGCGGCTGGGTGTGTACGTGAAG
>DASSUT010000198.1:0-7406 GCA_035706725.1 Gaiella sp.
CTGCTGTCGGATCCCGGCACGCTGCTTTCGGTCAGCGACGAGCCGAGGGGCAACGGGATCAAGGTCGTGATCGGCATCGTGATCTTGCTGCTCGTCGTCGGATACTCGATCCGACGGCTCCGTCACCGTGAGCGCAAGCGCGCGGCTGGGAGTAGCCTCCGCCGATGACGTTCGGCCGTGTGCTCGTCGCCGGCGCCGGCCAGATGGGGGCCGGGATCGCGCAGGTCGTGGCCGCTTCGGGCCGCGAGGTGCTGCTCTACGACTCGTTTCCCGGCGCGGTCGAGCGTGGCCTCGAGACGATGCGGAAGAGCCTCGAGAGGCTCGAGGAGAAGGGCGGCGCTCCCTCGGACGAGGTGCTCGCGCGCGTCACGCCCGCCGAGGAGCTCGCCGATGCCGACCTCCTGATCGAGGCGATCGTCGAGCACGCGGAGACGAAGAAGGAGCTGTTCCGCGCGGCGGACGCGGCGTTCGGTTCGGGCGCCGTGCTCGCGTCGAACACGTCGTCGATCCCGATCACGGAGCTCGCCGCAGTCACGTCCCGACCCGAGCGCGTGATCGGCATGCATTTCTTCAACCCCGTGCCGGTGCTCGCGCTCGTCGAGGTGATCCGGGCCGAGCAGACGTCGGACGAGACCGCCGCCGCCATCGTGCAGCTCGCCCGCGACCTCGGCAAGACGCCCGCCGAGGCGAACGACTTCCCGGGCTTCGTCTCGAACCGGATCCTGATGCCGTTCGTCAACGAGGCCGCGTACGCGCTGATGGAGGGCGTCGCGGAGCCCGAGGCGATCGACACCGTCGCGAAGCTCGGCTTCGCGCACCCGATGGGTCCGCTCGCGCTCGCCGACCTGATCGGGCTCGACACCTGCGTCGCGATCATGGACGTGCTGCACGAGGGCCTCGGCGACCCGAAGTACGCACCGTGCCCGCTCCTCCGCCGCTACGTCGCCGCCGGGCGCCTGGGACGCAAGTCCGGGCGCGGCTTCTACGACTACGCCTAGGACATGGACCCGAGGGTCGCAGCGTCGCTCGCGGCGCACGCCGAGGACGACGCGGCCTTCGTCGAGCGGGCGTTTCGCGAGATTCTCCGCCGCCCTGCCGACGACGACTCGCGCGAGCGCGCGCTCGCGAAGCTCGCCGACGGCACCCTCTCACGTGCGACGTTCGTCCACGAGCTCGCGACTGCGCCGGAGGCGGCTCGCGTCCGTGAGCTCGACGATGCCGTCGCCCTCGGGCTCGGCGCCCGAGCACGGGGCGAGCGGCTCACGTGGCTGCAGGGTCCGCCGGCGACGGACGAGCGCGTGATCGAGATCCCCTGGGTGCTCTCGCGCCTCGCGCCGGTGGGGCGCGTGCTCGAGGTCGGGTACGCGTTCGCCGAGCCCGTGTACCTCGCGGCGCTGCTTCGCTCGGGCGTCGAGCTGGTGGGGGTCGACCTCGCCGAGGCGGACGTCGAGGGCGTCGAGCGCGTGACCGCCGACGTCCGCTCGCTTCCGCTCCCGGACGGGAGCGCCGACCAGGCTCTGCTCGTCTCGACCCTCGAGCACGTCGGCGCGGACAACACGGGCTACGGGCTCGCCGCCGAGGACGATCCGGGCTCGCGCATCGACGCGCTCCGAGAGCTGCGGCGCGTGCTGCGGCCGTCGGGGCGGTTGCTGGTCACGGTGCCGCTCGGAGAGCCAGGTGATCACGGCTGGTTCCGGCTCGACGACGTCCGCGGCTGGACGCGTCTCTTCGCCGCCGCGGGGCTGTTCGTCGAGGAGCAGGAGGCGTACGAGCTCACCGACGAGGGCTGGCGGCCGGCACCCGCGTTCGAGGCGGAAAGCGTCGGCTACGGAGACCGCGGCCCAGCTGCCTCCGCGGTGCTCTGCACGGAGCTCTCGCCCGGCCGCCTCCGCCGGCTCGCGACGCCGGACGGCCTCGCGAGAACGGTCAAGCGGCGCACGCGCCCGTGGCGGCACCGGTGAGGGGCGGACGTACACTCCCGCCGTGGACTTCTCCCTGACCGACGAGCAGCAGGAGATCCAGGCACTCGCGCGCGAGGTGGCCCACACCGAGATCGCGCCGCATGCATCCGAGTGGGACCGCGACCACCGCTTCCCCGTCGAGCTCTACGCAAAGCTCGGGGAGCTCGGCCTGATGGGCGTGTGCGTCCCCGAGGAGCTCGGCGGCGCCGGAGCGGACTTCGTCTCGTACGTGCTCGTGCTCGAGGAGCTCTCCCGCGCGGACGCCGGCGTCGGCGTGACGGTCGCGGTGCACACGAGCGCGGCGACGCTCCCGATCGTCGGATTCGGGACGGACGAGCAACGCGAGCGGTTCGTCCCTCCCCTTGCCCGCGGCGAGTCGATCGGCGCGTTCGCGCTCACCGAGCCCGGGTCGGGATCGGATGCGGGCTCGCTCCGCACGACCGCGACGTCCGACGGCGACGGCTGGCGCGTGAGCGGCTCGAAGCAGTGGTGCACGAACGGCAGCCACGCCTCGACGTTCATCCTGTTCGCGCGGACGGACACCGACGTCGTCGGCGCACGAGGCGTCTCGGCCTTCGTGCTCGACAAGGAGCACGTGGAGGTGACGCGCGAGGAGGAGAAGCTCGGGCTCCACTCGTCTTCGACCGCCGATCTGCGGCTCGACGGGAGCTTCGTCGGCCGTGACCGTCTCCTGCACGAGGAGCGCAAGGGCTTCGCGGTCGCGATGGCGACGCTGGACGGTGGTCGCATCGGGATCGCGGCGCAGGCCGTGGGAATCGCGCAGGCGGCGCTCGATACCGCTCGCGACTACGCGCTCGAGCGGGAGCAGTTCGGCCGGCGGATCGCCGACTTCCAGGCGATCCAGTTCAAGCTCGCGGACATGGCCACCAAGATCGAGGCTGCGCGTCAGCTCACGCTGCGGGCCGCATGGCTCAAGCAGTCGGGCCTTCCGCACGGGGCGGAGGGCGCGATGGCGAAGCTGTTCGCGTCGGGCGTCGCGGTCGACGCGAGCCGGGAGGCGATCCAGGTGCTCGGCGGCTACGGGTACACCCGCGAGTTCCCGGTCGAGCGGTACTACCGCGACGCGAAGATCACGGAGATCTACGAGGGCACGAGCGAGGTCCAGCGGATCGTGATCGCGCGCGAGCTCCTCCGTCACGCCGACCGCGCGCTGAGCGGCGCCTCGGCCGGCACCGTCTAGACCACTAGCCTCTCTCCATGCGCGCGAGAGACGAGCCTGTCCGCCTGACGCGGATCTACACGCGTGGCGGCGACAAGGGCCAGACGTCGTTGGGAGACGGCTCGCGCGTGTCGAAGCTCGACGTGCGGCTCGAGGCGTACGGCACCGTCGACGAGCTGAACGCGACGCTCGGCGTCGTGCTCGCCGCCGACCCCCCCGAACCCATCCGAGACGTGCTCGTCCGCGTCCAGAACGAGCTTTTCGACCTCGGCGCAGACCTGTCGGTGCCGCTCACCGCCGGGCAGCGCCTCCGCGTCGAGCAACCACTCGTCGACCGGCTGGAGGTGGACTGCGACCGCTTCAATGCCGAGCTTCCGGAGCTCAAGAGCTTCGTGCTGCCGGGCGGGACCGCGGTCGCCGCGCACCTCCATGTCGCGCGCACGGTCTGTCGCCGGGCGGAGCGCGAGACGCTTCGTGCGGCGCAGGAGCACGAGCTCGGCCCGCTGACCGCGGTGTACCTCAACCGCCTCTCGGATCTTCTCTTCGTGCTCGCCCGCGCGGCGAACGCGCTTGCCGGTCGCGACGAGCCGCTCTGGAAGCCCGGCGGAACGCGGTAGACCTCAGACGACGGTCACGACCGGCCACTGCCGCTCGAGCCACTCGACGAGCTCATGCGGGGGAAGCGGATGGCCGAGGAAGAAGCCCTGCCCGCGGTCGCAGCCGAGGCGCGCCGCGGTGTCCCACGCGAGGCGCGTCTCGATTCCCTCGGCGACGACCTCCAGGCCGAGCCGGTGGGAGAGCTCGACGAGGGAGTGGACGATCGCGCTCGAGCGGTGGTCGCGGCCCACGTGGTGGAGAAACATCGCGTCGATCTTCGCCTGGTCGAGCGGCAGCGTGCGGATCGCGGCGATCGACGACGCACGCCCGAGGTCGTCGAGCGACAGCCGCACGCCGAGCCGGCGGAGCCGGTCGACCTGCTTCTCGTCGATCGCGGCGCCCGCGCCGGGGCCGGACGGCACGATCTCGAGCGTCAGGCGAGCGGGATCCACGTGCACCGCCTCGAGCAGCCGGCGGAGGCCGGAGACCAGCTCCTCGTCGTCGAGCAGCCGGTACGGGATGTTGACCGCCGCCTCGAGCCGGTGGCCCCGGACGTCCCATTCCGCGAGGTGCCGCAGTGCGTCGGCGGCGACCGCCAGCGTCAGCGAGCGGACGACGGGCGAGCCTTCGACGTACGGGATGAACTCCGACGGGGAGGCGAGCCGGTTCTCGTGTGCGCGGCGGACGAGCGCCTCGACGGCCCGGACCTCTCCCGAGCGAAGGTCGACGATCGGCTGGTAGTGGACGACGATCTCGCTGTGCGCGAGCGCGAGCTCGACGTCGCGCACCGCGCCCGCGTCGAGCACGCGGCGGTCGAGCGCCGACTCGTCGCTCGTGTCGCGCTTCGTCGCGTACATCTCGCCGTCGGCTCTCGCGAGCAGCTCGCCGGGTGAGAGCGCGTCCTGCGGGAACAGCGCCCAGCCGACGGACGCGTCGAGCTCGACCGGCGTGCCGCGAACCCGGTACGGGCGCCTGAGCGACTGTCGCATGCGGCTCACGAGCGCGGCCGCCTCGGCGTCCTCCTGCGTGCCGAGCGACACGATCACGAACTCGTCGCCGCCGACGCGGGCGACCGTGTCCGTCTCGCGGACGACCGCCTGAAGCCGCCGTGCGATCGAGCGCAGGACGGCGTTGCCCGCCTCGTGACCCCAGACGTCGTTGACGCTCTTGAAGCCGTCGAGGTCGACGACCATCAGCGCGAACGGCTCGCCGGTACGCCGGGCCCGCGCGAGCGCCTGCTCGATCCGGTCGTCGAGCAGCGTCCGGTTCGGCAGGCCGGTGAGTGGGTCGCGCAGCGCGGCGCGCTCGGCCGTGCGGACCCGGCGGGTGAGGAGCCACGCCGCGAGCGACGCCACGCCGGAGAGCAGGAACGAGAAGGCGAACGCCGCGGCGTACCGGCCCTGCCGGCCGAACTCGAAGCCGGCCAGAGCCCCTGATCCGATCACGATCGCCGAGACCACAGGCCGATGCAGGCCGGCAGCCACGGCTCTCCGAACGAAAGCCGTCACGTTCCCCCGATGTGCGCCCTGACGCCAGGAGCGGGCGCTGACTCCGCAGTCCTCGCATCGTCGTTGACCAGGGTCGGCGCTTCGCCACCCGACCGGGGGAATGCCGACCCCCGTTCGAGGGAGAGGATCGGCGGCGGACGCGGTGAATCCCGCCGCGTGGCACTGCGCGCGGTCGGAGCGGCGGTCTGGGTCGCGCTCGCCGCGGCGTGCTTCCTCGTGTTCGACGACGCGCTCGAGGCGATCGTGAACGCCCTCGGCTGCGCCGTGCTCGTCGCGATCACCGTCACCGATCTCGAGCGCAGGATCATCCCCAACCGCATCGTGCTGCCGGCGCTCGTCGCCGCTCTCGTGGTGCAGACCGTCCGCGAGCCGAGCGTGGAGTGGATCGTCGCCGCGGTCGCGGCGGGCGGCGCGTTCCTCCTGCTCGCGGTCGTGTACCCCGCCGGGCTCGGCATGGGCGATGTGAAGCTGGTCGCGTTCATGGGCGCGTGGCTCGGGCGCGACGTCGCGGTCGCGCTCTTCGCCGGCTCGCTGCTCGGGCTGCTGCCGGCGCTCCTCGCGCTGCTGCGGCCCGGCGGTCGGGGACGCAAGGAGACGCTCCCCTACGGGCCGTTCCTCGCCGCGGGCGGCGTCATCGGCCTGTTCTTCGGCCAGGCGCTGCTCGACGCCTGGCTCGGCTAGCCGCTGTCGGCGAAGCTACTGAGCCGGGATGCGCTCGAAGACGGCGCAGCGACGCCGGTCGTCCGGATAGGGCGACAGCGTGACGCGGACGCAGCGGTGCGGGGCGCCGTCGAGATCGACCATGTCCCCCGCGTCCGGCGCGACCCCGTCGCGCTCCAGCAGGCGATACCCGTCGTCGATGGCGAAGGCGAGATGGCCTGCCTCGGGAGGGATGTCCGCGGGCTGGGCCCTGCTCGACTCGGCGACCTCGCTCTCGCGTCGCTCGAGCTCTCCCTCCCGGTCGCGAAGCGCCTGCTCGCGGTGTGCAAGCGCCTGCTCCCGCTCGCGGAGCGCGTGCTCGCGCCGCTCGAGCGCGGCTGCCTTCAGCTCGACCGCGCCGAGCGCCCGCGCGCGCTCCTCGACCCGTGCCTCGGCGCCGGCGACCGAAGCCTCGCGCCGTTCGACGTCCGTGGTGCGAACGACGAGGTCGGAGTGCCTGACGTCGAGCTCGGCGGAGCCCTCGCGCAGAACCTGCTCGACGCGTGCGTGGAGCTCACGGGCGCGGGCCTCCCGCTGCTCGAGATCGGCCACGGCCGTGCGCAGCTCCTCGGCGCGGCTCTCGAGCTCGCGGCTGTGCTCCGCGATCAGCTCTGCGATCGCGTCGCCGGCATCCGTCGGCACGAAGAGCGCACGGAGACGGTTGCGCACGCCCTCGTCACCGCTCGGGCGACCGGGCCAGTTCTGCCAGTCCGGTTCGCGTCGTGAGGATTCGTGCATGGTGGGCTCGAGCCGTCGAGGGGTAACGCCGGCGACGCACCCTCAGCCGTCGAATTCGGAATGAGCCGCCGGCGCCCTCTGCCGTTCGGCGCATTTCGTGCCGTTCCTCCCTCGCCTTTTGGATGGAGAAATACTCACCTATCGGGGGACGCCTGCGCAGGGCCCCGTGAATTGGCTTCGAGCATGGACGCAACTGGTGCTCGGTTGCTCGCCGCGCGGATCGCCGCCGGCGTGCGCATCGGTGCCGTGATCGAGCTCGTCGCGGACTCCGGAGCCGACCTCAGGGCCGGCGACCGGGGTGTCGTACGTGAGTTCGACGCGACCGGTGCAGTGATCGTGGAGTGGGAACGTGGCTTCGACAGCGCGATCGATCCCCGTCTGACACCGTTCCGCGCCCTCGCGGCGTAGTTCCGGCTCCGGTGTCCGAGCTCGGTCGGACACCGGAGCCGGGCGGTTCGGCGTCGGACGTGCGCGAGGATGGTGTCTGGCTTCAGCCAGACACCGGCCTTGGTGGCGGCCGGTGGGGAGAGCAGGTGTCTGGCTGAAGGCCAGACACCCGGTCAGAAGCCGTGCGAGTCGCTCAGCGTGTGCCGACGTCGAGCGTGACCACCCACGTCGACTCGCCGCCGAAGACTCCGCCGGCGGCGGGGTCGTGCAGGATCGCGATCCCGGCCTCCGAGAAGCTCTTGCGGAGGAGGTTCGCGCGGTGCGGGGGCGACGCCA
>DASSUT010000199.1:0-10899 GCA_035706725.1 Gaiella sp.
GGCATGGGCATGGCGGTTCTCCTCGGTCGAAGACGTACCTCTCCCGGTGGTGCAGGGAGCACGGCTCGTGTATGTCGCGTCGCTCGCTTCCCCTAGCGGGGAAGGAGGAGAAGGGCGAGCGCGAGAAGGCCGGGGCGGGCCGTCGGATGAGGTGCGCGCTCGCTGCGCATCGGGAAGACCATACCCGAGCCGGGCGAGTAGCGTTGGCGCGGTGCTCGACGAACGCTCCTTCGCCACGGCGATCGCCGAGCTCTGCCGCGCCGATCCCGACCTCGCCGCGATCGTCGAGCGCCACGGCGTGCCCGAGTTCTGGGCGCGCGAGCCCGGCTTTCCGACCCTCGTCCTCCTGATCCTCGAGCAGCAGGTGTCGCTCGCGTCGGCGCGGGCGGCGTACGACCGGCTCGTGTCACGGCTCGGCGGGCTGACGCCGCGCGGGGTGCTCGACTCGACCGACGAGGAGCTGCGCGCGGACGGGTTCAGCCGGCAGAAGAACCGCTACGCCCGCGCGCTCGCGGCCGCGATCGAGGAGGGCGCCCTCGATCTCGAGTGGGTCGCGACGCTCGGTGACGCCGACGTGAGGGCTGCGCTCGTGGCGCTGCCCGGCATCGGCCCCTGGACGGCGGAGGTGTATCTCCTCTCCGCGCTCCGTCGGCCGGATACGTGGCCGACGGGCGACATCGCGCTGCAGGAAGGAGCGCGGCGGGCGAAGCGCCTCGAGCTGCGCCCGACGCCGCTCGAGCTTGAGACGATCGGCGAGGCCTGGCGCCCGCATCGCGCGACGGCCGCGCGCCTCCTGTGGCACCTCTACCTGAGCGAGAACGGCGGGCGGCCGAAGCGCACGCGGACAGGGCCGAAAGCGCCGCCTTGACGAAGAACGGTGTCAGACACCGTCTTGTGTCAAGAGGAAGCCCGCGCCGATTTCGTGTCGATTGCTCCACAGGCGAGTGTCGTGGCACAGCGCCACTCCGTCCATCGGGCCATGTCGAGATCCTTGTGCGAGCAAGTGGATCCGCGGAAAGCGCCTGCACCTCGGCCTGTGGAACCATCGGTACAGACTCGGCACGGTTCACCCTTGACGAGAAACGGTGTCTGACACCGTCCGCCGGTCTGAGCCTCAGCCCTCGGCGTCGAGCGCCTCGTTCACGAGGCGGTCGGCCAGCTCGTTGTGCTCGCGGCGGACGTGCGTGTAGGTCACCTCGCCGAGCGAGCGCGCCGCGCGCGACGCGTCGAGGAAGAGCGTCTGGAGGTCGCGGTTCTTCACCCGGTACTCACCGCGCATCTGCTTCACCATGAGCTCCGAGTCGGAGCGGACCTCGAGCGCCGTCACCCCGCGGGCCACGGCCGCTCCGAGCCCCGCCACGAGTGCCGAGTACTCCGCGACGTTGTTGGTCGCGACGCCGATCGAGTCCCCACGCGCCTCGAGCACCGTCCCGTCCTCGGTCTCGAGCACGAATGCGTAGGCGGCCGCCCCGGGGTTCCCCCGTGAGCCGCCGTCGGTCCAGAGCCTCGCCCTCACCGGAACGACCGCACTTTGTGGTGATTCACCACAAGCGTTGTCAGACGTCCGCCCGACGGTAGAGGTCGAAGGCCGGCTCCTCGTACGGGTGCGCGCGGCGGAGGGCGTCGACCACCGCGGCGAGCCTGTCGTCCGGGACGACGGTCTCGACCCGGTACTCGGTCACCGTCTCGTCGCGGCCAGCCTCGCCGACGGCGGGAGACGTCCCCTCGCCGCCCCGGAACGTGCCCCGACCGAGGGTCGACCAGGAGCAGCGGGAGTACTCGCCGATCCAGCCCGCCCCGGCGGCGAACACCGCGTCGCGCGTGGCGTCGAGATGCGACGCCGGCACGAACCAGACGAGCTTGTGCGAGATCGCGCGCTCCGTCAGGCGTCGACGTGGAACCGGATGCCCTGGGCGAGCGGCAGGTCGCTCGTGAAGTTGACCGTGGCCGTCTGGCGCCGCATGTACGCCCGCCAGGCGTCGGAGCCCGACTCACGCCCGCCCCCGGTCTCCTTCTCGCCGCCGAAGGCCCCGCCGATCTCCGCGCCGCTCGGGCCGATGTTCACGTTCGCGATCCCGCAGTCGGAGCCGGCGACGGAGAGGAACCGCTCTGCCTCGCGGAGGTCCGTGGTGAAGATCGACGACGCGAGGCCCTGCGGGACCCCGTTCTGGAGCGCGATGGCCTCGTCGAGCTCCTCGTACGAGAGCGCGTAGAGGATCGGAGCGAACGTCTCCTGTCGCACGACGTCGGTCTGCGCGGGCATGCGGACGATCGCCGGCTCGGCGTACCAGGCGTCTGGCCAGCGGTCTTCGAGCGCGCGCCGGCCCCCGACCACGATCTCGCCGCCCTGGAAGACCGCCTCGCCGAGCGCCGCCTCCATTCGCCCGAACGCCTCGCCTGTGATCAGCGGGCCGACCAGCGTCCCCGGCTCGCGGGGATCGCCGATCGGGACGCTCCGGTAGGCGGCGGCGAGCCGCTCGAGCAGCTCGTCGGCGACCGTGCTGTGGACGATCAGACGCCGGAGACTCGTACAGCGCTGGCCCGCGGTGCCGGCCGCAGCGAAGAGCACCGCGCGCACGACGAGGTCGAGGTCGGCGCTCGGCGCGACGATCGCAGCGTTGTTTCCGCCGAGCTCGAGCAGCGAGCGGCCGAGGCGGGCGGCGATCCTCGGCGCGATCGCCTTCCCCATCGCCGTCGAGCCGGTCGCGGACACGAGCGGGACTCGGAGGTCGTCGGCGAGCTGCACCGCGCGGTCCGCCCCCCCGAGCACGAGCTCGAAGAGACCGTCCGGCACGCTGCCGTGCCGCTCGGCCGCCCGTGCGAGCAGAGCGGTGGTCGCGATCGCCGTCAGCGGCGTCCGCTCCGAGGGCTTCCACACGACCGGGTCGCCGCACACGAGCGCGAGCGCGGCGTTCCAGCTCCACACCGCGACCGGAAAGTTGAAGGCGCTGATCACCGCGACGGGCCCGAGCGGGTGCCAGGTCTCAGTGAGGCGGTGGCCGGGCCGCTCGGAGGCGATCGAGCGGCCGTACAGCTGACGCGAGAGACCGACCGCGAAGTCGCAGATGTCGATCATCTCCTGGACCTCGCCGAGGCCCTCCTGCGCGATCTTGCCGACCTCGAGCGTGACGAGCGCGCCGAGCGTCTCCTTCTCGCGCCGCAGCTCCTCGCCGAGGAGGCGAACGAGCTCGCCGCGGCCGGGTGCCGGCACGTCGCGCCACGTCTCGAACGCCTCAACCGCGCGCGCCACGGCCGCGTCGGCGCCCGCCGCATCCGTCCGCGTGACGGCGCCGAGCTCCTCGCCCGTGATCGGCGTGCGGACGACGAGGTCTCCGCCGGTGACCTGCGCCTGATCGACCCCGAGCCGCTCGAGAAGCTCCGCAGCATGGGCGCCGGCTGTCAGCGTCGTGGCCATCGCAGGAAGTCTAGGTGCCGGCCGAAGGCCGACACCACGTCAGACGGTGGCGAGATCCGGGACGAGCCGGTCGTACTCGTCGAGGCGGGCGTTCCACTGCGCGTACGTCTCTTCGACCTCGGAGATGTCGTGGCCGCGGTCCGCGATCCGGACGGGCTGCGAGGCCTCGGGCGTGACGCGGTACTGGTACCAGGTGATGTCCCATGCGAAGGTCAGCACGGTCTCGGCATTCACGCCGGGGAGCGGCACGATCGAGACCTTGGGCTCGCCGAGAGAGCGCGCGACGCCCGCGACCGTGTGACGGAAGCTCGACTGGTTGAAGAGGTCGGCGGCCTCGACGAGCGCCAGCTCCTCGTCCGAGAGGCGCCGCAGCATCGGCTCGGCCACGACCGGCTCGGTGTGCTCCTCGCGGGTGCCCAGGAGCGTCTGCCAGAGCGTCTTCTGCCGGCGCCGTCGCGTCTGCTGCTGGAGCGCCGGTGAGACCGCGTGCCCCTCGCGCACCCAGCCGTGGTCGAGCGCGACCTCGCTGCAGAGCGTGCAGACGTCGACGAACTCGTGCCCGTCGGGCGAGAACCGGGTCGTGTGCTCGCCCATGAGCAGCGTCCGCTCGCAGACGGCGCACACACGCGTGACGTTGGCCTTCGTGACCCGCATCCGAACGGCCACTATAACGCTGCCCGGTGTCCGACTTCAGTCGGACGACCCAGGGTCAGGCGTTCGCTTCCTCGCGTGCCTTGCGGGTCTCGTCGACGATGCGCTGGGCGACGTGGGCGGGGACCTGGTCGTAGCGCAGGAGGTGCATCGCGTAGTCGCCCCGTCCGCCGGTCATCGAGGTGAGCGACTGCGAGTACGTGAGGATCTCGGCCATCGGCACCTCGGCTCGGATCGTGGTCATCCCGCCCGCCGGCTCCATGCCGTTCAGCCGCCCACGGCGCGAGTTCAGGTCGCCGTTGACGGCGCCGACCGCCTCGTCCGGCACCGTCACCTCGAGCTCCATGATCGGCTCGAGCAACACCGGATCCGCCTTGGCGTATGCCTCCTTGAACGCCATCGAGCCCGCGATCTTGAACGCCATCTCCGACGAGTCGACCGTGTGGTACTGGCCGTCGACGAGCTGGACGCGGACGCCCTGCACCGGCGCGCCCGCGAGCTCGCCGTGCTGCATCGCCTCCTGGATGCCCTTGTCCACCGCGGGCCGGAAGCTCTGAGGGATCACGCCGCCGACGATCTTGTCGACGAACTCGTAGCCCTCGTGCCCCTCGATCGGCTCGAGCACGATCTCGCAGTCGCCGAACTGCCCGCGTCCGCCGGTCTGCTTCTTGTAGCGGTGGCGTGCGCGCGACTCCTTGCGGATCGTCTCCAGGTACGGCACGCGCGGCTGATGCAGCTCGACGTCCACGCCGAACCGCCGCCTCGCGCGCTCGAGCGCGACCTCCACGTGCATCTGGCTCATGCCCGCGAGGATCTCCTCGCCCGTCTGCGGGTCGCGCCGAAGGTGCAGGGTGGGGTCCTCCTCGGCGAGCCGCCGGATCGCGGTCGCGACCTTCTCCTCCTCGCCCTTGATCTTCGGGGTCACCGCGAAGCTCATCACCGGCTCCGGGAAGCCGAACGCCGGCGGGTCGACGTCGACCTCGACGTCGGTCAGGAGGTCGCCGGTCTGGACGTCCTTGAGCTTCGCGACGGCGCCGAGGTCACCCTCGCCGAGCTCCTTCGCGGGGGTCGTGACCTTCCCCTGGAGCGCGAGGAGCGAGCCCATCCGCTCCTTGCCGTGCTCGCGGTGGTCGATCAGCGTCGTCTCGGTGGTGACCTGCCCCTTCAGCACCCGGAACAGGTTGATCTTCCCGGCGAACGGGTCGGCGATCGTCTTGAACACGAAGGCGGCCGTCGAGGCGCCGTCGACCGCGAACGGCGGCTCGGCGCGTGCCGGGGAGGGCACGCCCTCGACGAGCAGGTCGAGAAGCGCATGCGTGCCGAGGTTCTTCGTCGCGACCGCGCACCCGACCGGGAAGACCTCGCCGCGCGTGACGCCGAGCTTGAGCGCCGCCGCGACCTCGTGGGGATCGAGCTCCTCGCCCTCGAGGTAGCGCTCCATCAGCGCCTCGTCGATCTGCACGACCTCGTCGAGCAGCTTCTCCCGGTACTCCTGGGCCAGGTCCGTCATCGAGTCGGGGATCGGCACGGGATCGGACTCCTTCTCGCCGCCCGGCGACATGTACGCGCACATGTGCAGCACGTCGACTATCCCTTCGAGCTCGTGCTCGGCCCCGATCGGAATGTGCACCGCGACGCACTTCGAGGAGAACTGCTCCTGGATCTGCCCCAGCGTGCGGAAGAAGTCGGCGCGCTCGCGGTCGAGCATGTTCACGACCAGCACCCGCGCGAGGCCGAGGTCCTCCGCGAGCCTCTTCGCCCGCGCCGTGCCGACCTCGAACCCCATCACACCCGAGACCACGACCAGCGCACCCTCGACGACACGCAGCGCGCAGCGTGTCTCGCCCTGGAAGGACGGGTCGCCCGGGCAGTCGACCAGGTTGAGCTTGCGCCCCTGCCACGTCGTGTGCGTGAGTGAGAGCGAGATCGAAAGCTGCCGCTTCTGCTCGTCCTCGTCCGAGTCCGAGACGGTCGTCCCGGCCTCGATCGTGCCGAGGCGGTTGACCTCGCCGGTCTGGTAGAGGAGCGCCTCGACGAGGGACGTCTTGCCCGTCCCGCGGTGGCCGACGACGGCGACGTTGCGGATCTTCCCAGGCTCGATCGGTGCCATGTGCGCGCGTTCCTCCTGGTCGTGGGTGCTCGAGGAATCGTAGTCTGCGTGCCCGGGACAGATCTCCTGGAGGGCGGCGCCGGCGCCGGCCGGTGCAGGAGCGCCTTGACATTCTCCGAACCAGGCAGGACTAGCGTCTCGCGCGACGCAGTGCCGCCGCGCGGCCGAAGATGAGCGAGCAGATCGTCGCCCACCGCTACCGCCTCCTCGAGCAGCTCGGGCGCGGCGGCATGGGCGTCGTCTGGCGGGCGCGCGACGAGCGGCTCGGACGCGACGTCGCACTCAAGGTGCTCCACAGCTGGGTCGCGGACGACGCGGAGCTTCGGGAGCGGTTCGACCGCGAGGCCTCCGCGCTCGCGCGGCTCGAGCACCCGAACGTCGTGCGGCTCTACGACGTCCTCGAGGACCGCGGGCAGACCGTGCTCGTGCTGGAGCTCGTCGAAGGCGACGGCCTGCACCATCTGGTCGCCGGACGGGTGCTCGACTGGGACGACGCACGACGGTACTGCGCCCCGGTGGCGGCAGGGCTCGCGCACGCGCACGCACGCGGCGTCGTCCACCGCGACCTCACGCCGTCGAACGTGCTCGTGGAGCGAGGCACGGGTCGTGTCGTGGTCACGGACTTCGGCCTCGCACGGCTCGTGCGGAGCTCGACCAGCGCGCCCGTCTCGGGCGTGCTCGCCGGGACGCCGGAGTACTGGGCGCCCGAGCAGGCGACCGGCGAGCCGACCGGACCGGCCACCGACCTGTACGCGCTCGGCTGCATCCTCTTCCACCTCCTCTCCGGCCGTCTGCCGTTCGAGGGCGAAGACCGGCTCGCGACCGGGCTGCGCCGAGCGCACGAGACGGCGCCGCCGCTCGCGACCGCCGAGCCCGGCGCCCCACGCGAGGCGGCCGCGCTCGTCGACCGGCTCCTCGACCGCGTTCCCGACCGTCGCGGTTCCGCCGTCGACGCGGCGGTCGCCCTCGGGGCCGCGCGCGCATCTCTGCCTGCGGGCGCCGAGACCGGCGTCGGCGGCGGCGCGGCCCGCAACGCTCGGGTCGACTCGACACGAAGCCTCTCGCCCCGCACTCTCGTCACCCGCGTCTTCGGCGAGGCCGGGCCTGTGCCCACGCTCGTTTCGCGGGCGCTCGAGGAGCCCGCGACGATCGTCCATCGCGTGCGCTCGCACGGGCGCGTGCGGCGCGGCCGGGTGGCGGCCGCAGCGGTCGCCGCAGTCGCGCTCCTCGCGCTGGCAGGCGGCGCCGTGTTTGCGATCGCGGGTGGCGACCCTCCCGGCGTCGACGCACCGGACGTCGTCGGGTCGAGCGTCGCCAAGGCACGCGCCGAGGTCCGTGCGCGGGCGCGCGATGCGAGCGTCCCATTGCCGAAGGTCAAGATCGTCAGGCGCGCCTACTCGGAGTCTGTCCCGGGCGGCGTGATCACCGCGCAGGACCCACCGGAAGGCGATCGCATCCCCGAGCGCGGCGCGCTGCTGGTCTCCGTGAGCCGCGGAAGCGCGTACGTGGACGTGCCGTCGGTAGCAGGTCTCGAGAGCGACGACGCGCTGAAGCTGCTCGGGCGAACGGGCTTCGTCCCGACGAAACGGTACGCGCCGTCGACCGAGATCGCCGCCTGGCACGCCGTCGAGACCGAACCGGGGCCCGGGCAGCGCGTGAAGCGCCCGGCGCACGTGAGGATCACGATCTCGACCGGGCCTCCGAGAGTCCCGATTCCGAACGTGGACGGGCTCGACGGCGCGGAGGCACGGAAGACGATCGAGGACGCCGGCCTCTCCGTGACGATCGAGCGACGCGCGGACACGGGCGTCGAGCCCGGAACCGTCCTCGACGTGGCGCCCGATCCCGGGTCACGCGCACAGCTCGGCTCGATCGTGACGATCACGGTGGCGCGGGCGCCGCGCTGGACGGCGGTCGACCGCGTCGAGGGCACCGAGGACGCCCGCACCGCGCCCCTCGCCGTCCCGGCCGGCGACCGTCTCGTGCTCTCGACCGTCGACACGTCGCCTCTCGGCCTGTTCGGCGGCCACGCCGACGTGGAGCTCACGGGGGACGTCGAGGGCGTGAGCCGTGTGGACGCGGGCGGGACGCTCGTGCTCGCGGACGCCGCGTCGGAGGACCGCACGATCCAGGTGACGCTCGACGTGCACGGCTCCGTGCACTGGGCGCTCGCCGTCGAGGAACCGCGCTAGCCCTCGGCCTAACGGCTCGTGCGCTCGGCGGGGGTCCGTGTGACCCCGGAGAGCCGCGCCTTGAGCCGCAGCACCGCCTTCGTGTGGAGCTGCGACACGCGCGACTCGGTGACGCCGAGGACCTCTCCGATCTCGCGCAGGGTGAGTTCCTCGTAGTAATAGAGCGTCACGACGAGCTTCTCGCGCTCGGGCAGCCGTGAGATCGCCTCGGCGAGGGCCTCGTTCAGCTCCGACTGCTCGAGCGAGAACTCGGGGTCCGCGCCCGATGCGTCCTCGATCGTGTCGATGAGCGCGACCTGGTCGCCGCCGCCCTGCGGCGTCCACAGCTCGTCGAGCGCGGCCATGGACGAGCGAGAGATCTCGAACAGGCTCCGGTCGAGCTCCTCTCCCGAGATCCCCACCTTCGCGGCGATCTCCTCGTCGGTCGGCGCGCGCATGAGCGTGCGCTCGAGCTCGACGATCGCGCGCTCGATCTCACGGGCGCGCGAGCGCACGGAGCGCGGCACCCAGTCGAGCGAGCGGAGCTCGTCGATGATCGCGCCCTTGATGCGCATGATCGCGTAGGTCTCGAATTTGATCTCGCGGTCGGGGTCGTAGCGCTCGATCGCGCCGATCAGCCCGAGCAGCCCGTACGAGACGAGGTCCTGCTCGTCGACGTGCGACGGCAGGCTCGCGCCGAGACGTCCGGCGACGAACTTCACGAGCGGCGCGTACGTCAGGATCAGCCGGTCGCGAAGCGCGCGGTCGTTCGTGCGGCGGAACTCCTGCCACAGGGACTGTGTGTCCCGCTCGAGGCTATCCCCTCCGCTCGCCGCCACGGAAGCAGAATACGCCGCGAACTGGCGCACTCATCCCTACCAGGGCCAGACACGCCGGGCGAGATCGCCCATCCAGAGCGAGAGCGCCGCCGCGGCGAACGCGATCACCCATGCCCGCCCGCCCGAGAGCGCCGACCAGACCGCGACGAATGCGAGCGCGGCGGCGATCGTCGCGAACAGGATCCCGAGCGCCCGGCGCTGCACCGCTACCCCACGAGCGGGTTCGAGACCCGAAGCCGCGGGAAGCGGCCGAAGTCGCGGTCGGCGGTCAACAGGGTCGTGACACCGTGCGCAAGGCAGACGGCTGCGACGCGCGCATCGTGAACGCGGCCACCTCGCACGTCGCCCTCGGAGACGAGCGTGCGCAGGTGCTCCCAGTGGTCGAACCGCTCCGCAAGGAGCTCGAGTGACGGGCTCTCGAGCCACGCCGTCACCTGGTCGATTGCCTGATCGACAGTGCTCGGCGGATCGAAGATCCGCGGATGCGTGACCATCGCGAGGAATTCGTGGAGGCACGCCCAGGGAATCGCCCAACGGGCCGCACCTTGCGCCAGCGACCTGACCGTGTCGGCCGCCACGTCGTGCCGCTCCGCATCGCGCCGGTGCGCGGCCACGAGCACGTTGGTGTCGACCGCGATCAGGGCCGTGTCTCGTAGATCGCGTCCCGGAGCGCCTCCCAGCCGCCGGTCTCGAACTCCGGCTGGATCCCCCGGCCGCCGACGCTCGCGTCGCGCAGCCGGAAGCGCTCGGGCGGCCGGCGACCGAGCACCGTGCGCAGACCCGTTACGACGACCGTCCGGAGCGTCGTCCGCTCGCGCGCCGCAAGGGCCTTTGCCTCGAGGAGCAGCTCGTCGGGTACGTCGATTGTCGTCTTGGTCATACGGGAAACCATAGAGGGTGAGCCGTAGTTACGGCGATAACTCGCGCTCGGTGTCACGGTACACTTCGCCCCCGCAGCCCAGGGGCGTGGCGCAATTGGTAGCGCACCGGTCTCCAAAACCGGGGGTTGCAGGTTCGAGTCCTGCCGCCCCTGCTGGACCCGCCGGCGCAGCGCCCGCCGACTCGCGGGAACGGTGGCGGGCCGGCGATCCCGGCCCGCCATCCCCCAAGCGCGACGCGCGTTACGCCTTCGTCGGATGCGCGACGACGCGGACGACCGTCAGCGCCGGCGCGGTCTGGGCCGTGAGGTCGGCCTTGCACGCTCTCGCCTGGACGAGCACCCGATCACCGACGACGAGGTCGCTGAGCAGCTTCTTGCCGTTCCGGCGGATCTTCGTCGTGGTGTCGACCGCGACGGTCGCCGTCCCTGCCTGGACCCACGCTCGTCCCCACCTGTTGCCGTGGGCCACGTCCATCACCAACGACGTGCTGGGCGCGCTCGTGAGCGTTCCCTTGAGCACGACCGTGACCATGGGCCTGCACATGGGGCCGATCGGCGAAGGCTTCCCTGCCCACGCGGGCTTGCCTGGTGATTCCGGCTTGCCCTTCCCGGGCGGAGGAGCCGCAATCGCGCTCGAGGCTCCGAGCGCGAACGCACAGAGAACGACGAGCAGACCGGTCTTCATCTGAGCTCTCCTGTTCATGGGCACGTCCTTTCGCACCGGATGATGCACGTACCGTCGGAGTCTTTCGACCCCCCTGCGGCGGATCCCTCGAACGAGGGACACCGGGGCTAGGGCGCGCCGGCGACGGTTCCCGGCTCGAGCGGGGTCA
>DASSUT010000200.1:0-13070 GCA_035706725.1 Gaiella sp.
GCCCTTGTCGGCGCCGGTGCGCGACGTGTGCTCGACCGACATGTTCGTCCAGGCGCCCGTCACGATGATCGTGTCGCGCCCGAAGCCCTTGAGCAGGCTCTCGAGCTTCGTGCCCTCCCACGCGTTCATGCGCATCTTCTCGACGACGAAGTCGCCGTCCTGCGGCTCGAGCCCTTCGGCCGGGGCGGCGCCCCATGTCCCGCGGACGAGCGCGTTCGTGTCCTTCACGCCCTGGAAGAGCGGGGCGTTGAGCTTCAGGCCGTGCGCGCCCTGCTCGACGATGTAGTGGACGTGGAGCACCGGGATGCCCTTGTTCCGGCACGTCTCGGCGAGGGCCTTCACGTTCTCGACGACGTTCTGCTCCTTCGCATGCTGCGGCGCTCCCGAGTCGGCGAACGCGCCACCCTCGATCATGACGTCGTTCTGCAGGTCCTGGACGATCAGCACGCAGCGATCGGGATCCAGCGTGAGTCCTTCGTCGTTCATCCTCTCCTCCTGGTGGACGTGTCCGTGAGTTCGTTCGTGGCCAGTGGTCATCAGACCGAGCAGGCCGAGGATGCAGGGAGCAGAAGAAACTGCGTGGGGGACATACTGAAGTCTGTCCCCCACGCCTCTTCCTCGTATCGGGGCGACTGAGGACGCCGGCATGCGACGTGTGTGAGGGCCGCTGGGCACACAACGGTTCTCCCGGACACGTCCACTACCGCATGTAGGGCTCGCGGCGGGGGCCGACGATCGTCTTGATCGCGTACAGGGACGTCGAGCTCGGGATGAAGAGCGTGTGCCAGTCTTCGCCGCCCCAGGCGAGGTTGCCGGTGTTCTCGGGCACGCGGACCGTCCCCAGGTGCTCGCCCTCCGACGAGATGACCCAGATCCCGCCGGGCCCGGTCACCCAGATGTTCCCGCGCTCGTCGCACTTCATGCCGTCGGGGATCCCTTCCTCGATCACCCCCGAGCCGATCCCGTCGAAGAAGCGCCGGCCGTTCGAGAGCGACCCGTCCGCGTTCACGTCGTAGACGTCGATCAGCGCCTTCGGGGTGTCGTTGATGTACATCAGCGACTCGTCGGGGGAGAAGCAGAGGCCGTTCGGCTGGTCGTACTTGTCGCGCTCGACGACGAGCTCCGGATCGCCGCCGCCGGGCGCGATGCGATAGACGCCCTGGAAGCCGAGGCGAAACTTGCGTGGGTGCCCGAACACCGGCACGCGTCCGTAGATCGGGTCCGAGAAGTAGATCGCGCCGCTCGAGTGCACGCAGACGTCGTTCGGGCTGTTGAGCTCCTCGCCCTCGAACTCCTGCGCGACGATCTCGCGGGTGCCGTCCGGGCGCTCGCGCACGAGGCAACTCGTCACGTGCTCACAGATGAGCAGGTTGAGGTCGGCGTCGTAGGTCAGCCCGTTGCCCTTGTTCGAGAAGTTCTTGACCTCGACCACCGCTCCGTCGGGCGTGTACTTGCGACGGACGTCGCCCGGCATGTCCGAGAACAGCAGGTAGTGGTCGACCGGGTGCCAGATCGGGCCCTCGGTGAAGGTGAAGCCGGTTGCCAGCCGCTCGACCGACGAGCCCTTCTCGACGAGCTCGAAGATCGCGTCGGACTTTGCCTCGATGCCGAGGCCCGTGTCAGTGCTCGTCACCATGCCCCCTTTCCGCTTCCGGGAGATTGCAGAGCGACTCTAATACGGAGGTCGAGCTCGTGCACCATGATCGAGAATCGATCAGATGCAGAGGGCCGAGAACGGAATTAGACTCGGCCCCAATCCAACGTCGAGCGAGAAGGATGGGGTGATGGCAACGGCAGCTCTTGCTGTGACGGACGAGATCGAGGTCCTGCTCCCGGGCTCCGAGGCGGAGGCGATCGAGGCCTTCGGCGACGGCAAGGACGTCGTCGTCGTCGGCGGCGGGACGATCGTCGTCCCGGAGATGACGTACGGACGGCTGCAGCCGCGGCGGGCGCTCCTCCTCAAAGACGCGGGCATGGCGGGGATGGCCGAGGACGGCTCCCGCACGACGATCGGCTCGGCGACCACGGTCGACGCACTCGTGGGGCTGCCCGCTCCTCTCGGCCCGTGCGCCGCGAACATCGCCGACGGCGAGATCCGCGGTGTCGCGACCGTGGGCGGCAACGTCTGCGCCGGCGCAGGGCGAGAGGCGCCCCGCGGCGACCTCCAAGGCGCGCTTCTCGCGCTCGCGGCGAGCGTCCGCTCGGCCGGCGCAGGCGGAGTGACGGAGGAGCCGCTCGAGGAGTTCCTGCCGAAGCGGCGCGAGCGCCTCGTCCTCGGCATCTCGTTCGACCGGCCGGCCCGCGGCGCCTTCGCCGCGCTCGACCGGCCGCACACGCACGACTACACGGCCCTGGCGGTGTCGGGCGCGCGGGCGGGGGACGGAGCCGTCCGCCTCGCGGCGACCGGTGGCGGCTCCTGGGGGGTTCGCCTGCCCTCCGCGGAGGCGTCCGCGGACGAGCCCGAGCGGGCCGGCGCGGCGGCGCTCGCGGACGTCGATCCGCGGGACGACGCGCTCGCCTCTGCCTGGTACCGGAAGAAGGTGCTGCCGGTGCTCGTGCGGCGAGTCCTGACGGAGCTCGAGGAGGTCGCATGAACATCAGTGTCAACGGGGTCGCCTACGAGACCGAGAGCAGCCCGCTCACCCCGCTCCTCGACGTCCTGCGCGAGGAGCTCGGCATCACGAGCCCCAAGGCCGGCTGTCACCAGGGCGGCTGCGGTGCCTGCACGGTGCTCGTGGACGGGGAGGCTCGGCGCTCGTGCATCCTTCCGGCCGCCTATGCGGACGGGGCGGAGATCACGACCGTGGAGGGGCTCGGGGCGCCAGAGCAGCTCTCCACCGTCCAGCAGGCGTTCGTGCACCACTATGCAGCTCAATGCGGCTTCTGCACGTCGGGAATGCTGCTCGCCGCGCAGGCGTATCTGAACCACGGCGGGACCGACGATCCGTCCGGGATCCAGGAGGCGCTCGGCGGCCACGTCTGCCGCTGCACCGGCTACCTGAAGATCGTCGACGCGGTTGCGGCGGCCGCCCGCGGCGAGCTCTTCGACCTGACCACCACTGCGGTCGGGAAGTACACGACCCTGACCGGAGGAGGTGTGGAATGAAGGTCGTCGGCGCCCGAATCCCCCGCTACGACGGCGTCGCCCACGTCACGGGACGGACGACCTACGTGGACGACGTACGCGTTCCGGGGACGCTGTGGGCCAAGGCGCTCCGCTCGCCTCATCACCACGCGGGCATCAAGAGCATCGACACGCGCCCGGCCGAGGAGATGGAGGGCGTGCGCGCGGTGGTCACCCACGAAGACGTCCCGCTGAACGTCTACGGGCACCTGTCCGCGCTCGGCATTCCCGCCGACGAGCCGCTCCTGGCGGAGGGCGACGTCCGTTACCTGGGCCAGCCGATCGCGCTCGTCGCGGCCGACGACGAGGATCTTGCGGCGGAGGCCGTCTCGCGCATCGAGATCGAGTTCGAGGAGCGCCCGGCGCTGCTCGACGTCCGCAAGGCGTTCGACGCAGACGCCCCCGTGATCCACCAGTGGGGGAACTGGTACCCGCACTTCGAGGCGGAGATGGACCGGCGGCAGATCCGCAAGGGTGACGTCGCCGCGGCGTTCGAGCAGGCGGACGTGATCGTCCAGGGGGCGTACCGGCCCGCGGCGATCGAGCATGCTCCGATCGAGACGCAGGTCTGCCAGGTCGTGCCCGAGCCGAGCGGCCGCCTCACGATCTACTCCTGCACCCAAGCGCTGTACTTCTCGATGGGCGTGGTGGCGGCCCACCTCCAATGCTCGCTCAACAAGCTGAAGTTCGTCGGCGGGACGACGGGCGGCGGCTTCGGCGGCAAGGTGGACACCGCCACGGAGACCATGTGCTGCCTGCTCGCGCTTCGGTCGGGACGTCCGGTCAAGTGGCGCTGGACCCGCGAGGAGGAGTTCCTGTGCTCCTCCACGCGTGCTCCGTGGCACATGGAGGTCGCGGACGCGGTCACCTCGGACGGCTGGATCCTCGGCCGGAAGATGCTGACCCTCCACGACGCGGGCGCCTACGCGCGCTTCTCCCCCTACGGCCTCACGAAGCACAGCTTCCACCACACGGGCGCGTACTCGATCCCGAACCTCGAGTTCGACGGGTACGTGGTGTTCACGAACCGCTCGCCGACGAGCGCGATGCGCGGGTTCGGCGTCACCTCGGTCTCGTTCGCGACGGAGACGCAGGTGAGCCGAATCGCCGACGTGCTGGGGCTCGACCCGATCGAGATCCGGCTGAAGAACGCGAACCGGATCGGCGATACGTCCCCGAACGGCGTCGTCTACACCGACCCGTCGACCGTGTCGACGCTGCAGGCGCTCGCGGAGTCGACAGGCGTCGAGCTCAGCGCCGAGTACCGGACGATGACGAGCGAGCCGCGGACGGGCGAGTGGCTTCCGGAGCACCTCGTCCCCCAGCTCGGGAACCCGGAGGAGCACTAGCCATGGCCAAGCACAGGGGCCGCGGGATCGCGGCGATCGAGTATCCGACCGGCATGAACCAGAACGGCGACCCGTCGCAGGCGTGGATCAAGGTCAAGCCCGACGGACGCGTCGACGTCTTCTCGGGCACCGCCGACATCGGGAACGGGTCGAAGACGATCCAGACCCAGATCGTGGCGGAGACCATCGGCGTGCCGTACGACTGGGTGACGTACGACAACTCGAACACGGACTCCTCGCCGATGTGCACGGGGACCTTTGCCTCGCGTGCGACGTTCGTCGCGGGCAAGGCCGTGTTCAAGGCGGCGGAGCAGGTCAAGCAGAGAATCCTCGAGATCGCGGGGAAGGAGCTGGAGATCGGCGTCGACGACCTCGAGATCGTGGACGGCGAGGTCGTCGCGAAGGGCGCCCCGCAGACCACGATGTCCGTCGCCGACGTCGCGGGCGCCGCGACGTTCGTCCACGGCGAGCTGATCACCGGCACCGGCGCTCAGCTCAAGCCGTACGCCGCGATCGAGGATCCCGCGACGGGGACCGTGGACTCGCCGCCCCACTCGGCGATCTCCTACGCCACGTGCGCCGCCGAGGTCGAGGTCGACGACGAGACCGGCGAGGTCAGGGTCCTCGGGCTGCGCCAGTGCTACGACGTGGGACGCGCGCTCAACCCGACGCAGGTCGAAGGACAGATCGAAGGCGGCGCGATCATGGGCCTCGGGCTCGGCGTGCTCGAGGACTGCTACCCGTACTACCCCGAGGTCGACCACCGCGGCGCCTCGTTCGGGAGCTACCTCGCGCCCGCCATGGAGGACCTCCCGCAGATCGAGACGATCCTCATCGAGAACCCGTCGGCCGACGGGCCGTTCGGCGCGAAGGGGATCGGGGAGATGGCGAACAACCCGCAGCCGCCGGCGATCGCGGCGGCCGTGCACGACGCGGTCGGGGTGTGGATCACCGAGCTGCCGATCACGCCCGAACGGGTCCTGCGGGCGCTCGAGGACAAGCGCGAGCCGCGGCGAGAGGGGAAGAAGGTCGTGTTCGACGAGGCGCTGTCGGTGAACAGCGTCTCGAGCGGCGGCATGCGGTTCGAGGTCCCGGCCTGAGCTCTCCATTCCGCAGCTGGAACGGTGTCGAGCGTCACACCCTCTTTCCGGGTGTGACGCTCCACGCCGCCGGGGGCGAGCAGGTGCTGCTGTGCCACGTGACGTACGAGCCGGGAACGACCGTCGCCAGGCACTCGCATCCCGCGACCGAGCAGGTCATGTGGATCGTCGAGGGCGATCTGACGATGACGGTCGGCGACGAGACCCGGACACTGGGTGCGGGCGACGTCGTCGTGGTGAACCGCGGCGTCGAGCACGAGCTCCGCACCGAGGGTGGGCTGACGTTCCTCGAGGCGCTGTCACCCGTCCCGCGGGATCACGTGCCCGACGCCGAGCGTGACCTCGTCCTCGGCGAGCAGGGAGACTCGCTCCACGTCGACCGCTGAGTCGCCGCGCGACGTGCGCCCGTCAGCCGCGCACCGGCGCTCGCTCGGGCGCGTCGCTCTGGTCCTCGCCGGTCGACTGGAACAGCTCGAGCACGTACCCGTCGGGGTCTCTGAAGAAGACCTGCGTCACGCCGTCGCCGCGAGGCATGGGGCCGCCGACCAGCGGTACTCCGTGCTCTTCGAGGCCGGCCAGGGACGCGCTCAGGTCGTCGACCTCGAAGGCGATGTGACTTGCGAGCCCGGACGCTGCGCTCGGCCCGGGCTCGAAGATGCCCGCCCGGCCCGTCGTGTCGGACGCGGCGAGCAAGTGGATCTCCGTGTCGGAGAGGCGAAACCAGGCGCCCGCGAACGTGAAGCCCGGCGGGCGTGGCACTTCCTCGAGCCCGAGCACGTCGGCGTAGAACCGGCGGGAGCGCTCGAGGTCCGACACGATCAGTCCGCAGTGCTGCAGCCGTGTCGCCACCTGTCGTACCGTACCTCGCTCTCACGAAAGGAGGAGCCATGCCGCTGATCCGGGTCGAGCTCTTCGACTACCGCCTGAACGACGAGACGAGCGCCGCCCTCATCGAGAAGCTGACGGACGCGCTCTGCGAGGCGACGAACCCCGGCCTCAGGGACCACACCTGGGTGATCGTCGAGGGCCACTCGCCCAAGAACTGGGGGCTCGGGGGCAAACCCTGGCCGGTCGACGAGATGCCCCCCGGCCCTTCGTCGTAGGATCGAGGCCGACCCACACGAGGAGGACGCCAGATGCCGGTGATCGAGGTGAAGCTGTACGACCGCCGTGTGACCGAGGAATCCGTGCCGAAGATGATCGAGGCGCTCACGACCGCGTTGCACGAGACGAGCGGAGCGGCCAAGGAGGACATCAACGTCATCATTCAGGGCGTCCCGCCCAAGTACTGGGGCAAAGGCGGCGCGCCCGGCTCGTAGACGCGTCAGATCTGGGCCGGCGTGGTCTCCACGGCGGTGAGCTCGAGCTCCACCGGTGACGCGTCGGGCACGACCGCGCGGGTCTCCCGCGCGTGGAGCAGGGTCGTCCGGACGATGAGCTTCGCGCGCGCGAAGTTGTCGAGCTCCGTGGGGACTGGCCCCACCCGACGGCCGAGCGCGTACCCTGCCGCGTTACGTCCCATCGCGCGGTAGGACTCGAGCGAGTAGAGCGGCGCCATGCCGAAGAGCTCGAGGTTGTCGAGCGGCTGGAGGTCCACGCGGTGGATCACCGCCGTCCCCTTGGACTGGATCCCGAGCGCGACCCCCGAGCCGGAGAGGCGCGCGCCTTCGTGTCCGATGAATGCGACGTCCGCAACGCGGCGAACCCGCACGAGGCGCGGGCTACCGCCGCCTTCCCGGATCCCGGTCGAGATCGCCTCCAGCACCTCGCGGTGGTCGAGCTCGCCGATCGTCTCGCGGATCCCGTCGGCGAACGCCGGTCCGACGGCCACCACGACCTCGGTCGGGTCGTCTCCCCTTTCGGCCACCCCGCCGTCGAGCGCGAACGGAGGCCCGCCCTCCTCGAACCCGAGCAACGACGCCGGGTCGACGACGTGCGGAAGCGTCTGGAGCAGCTCCCAGCGTTCCCCGTCGAGCCGGTAGCCGGTGCCGGGCCCCGAGTACACATTCGGGTCGTTCACCGCGGATCGGACGAGACCGTCGCGATCGATCACCGCCGCCGTCTGGAGGTAGTCGGCGGAGACCCGCTGCCGCTGCATCGCCAAGACCGCCTCCGCCACCTCGGGGAAGCCGCGCCGGTCGAGGGCGAGCGCCACGTCCGGGCCCGATACGCCCCGAGCCAGCAGCTCGTCGGCGGCCTCCACGTCGGCCGCCCGGTTGCGCTCGGGCATGTCGGACGAGTCGTAGCCCGCGGTGGCCGCGGTCACCTCGGCGTCCGAGATCACGGGCAGGCCGAGCTCCGAGAACACCGCTTGCACGGCCCGCGCCGCACGCTCGCGCACCCGCAGGACCTCGTCCTCGGACACGGGCTCGATTCCCGCGTCAACCTGCCAGTCCCGCTGGATCGTGAGCCACTCGTCGAGGTCGTCCGCGTCGAAGTTCCCGCCGCCGAACGTGTTGTCGCCGCGCGGCATGACGGAGTAGCCGGACGTGACGAAGTCCGTCCCGGGCAGGAACTGGCCCATCAGCTTCGCGGTCTTGCGGATCTCCGAATGCGACGCGATCGCGTCGTTCCCGGAGGCGACCTCCAGGTCGAGCCATGCGGCGAGGACGTTCTCGCCCAGGATCGCGCGCGATCCGCCGGGCACCGAGAGCACGAGCGCCACGACCGAGATGGAGCCGTTCTGGACGCCCTGTGACCCCGCCGCGCGCACGACCGCAAGACAGCGTGCCTCCAGGTGGAGCATCGACAGGCCTTGCGCGTACCCCATGAGCGCCTCCGAGCCCGTGCCGGACGTGAAACGCACCTTGACGCCGCGGGAGGCGTACGCGGCGCCGAGAAAGGCCTTCGACCACGGCGTGTCGTCCCCGTCCACGAACACCGCCTCGGTCCCGTAGACCGACAGCGTCTCCGCGTAGGTGACGAGACCGCGAATCGCGAGCTCGAGGTTGCGCCGCTCCTCGACCGCGCACTGGGTCATCACGCCCGGCCGGCCGGTCTGCGAGCCGATGAGCAGCGCGAGCGCGTTCAACGGCGCGTAGCGGGCGACGCCGACCGTGGTCTCGATCTCGGCGAAGCCCCTGCGCGCCGCCTCGGCGGCGTCGGCCGCGAGGAGGGCCGGGCTCTCCTTGAGGTTCGTCACGTGCGCCTGGTTCCCAGGCGCTCGCCGCGCGCGCAGCTTCTTCAGCGCGAGCATGAGCTCGACAGGGTCGAGCAGGCCGACCACGCGCGCGAGCTTCGCCGGCGTCAGCCCGCGGGCGATGCGGACGAGCTCCGCGCGCGGCACGTTGATGTCGACGAGGCGCCGGGCGAGCTCCCGGTCTCCCAACGTCATCGCCTCCGTCGCGACGTCCAGGTCGAGACCGTGGGAGACGACGAAGCGATCGATCACGTCGAAGTCCTCGGCCGCACGCCCGTCCATGCGCACCACGACTCCGTCCTCGACGACCAGCTCGGGCTCGGGGTCGCTCGGGCCGCCGGAGGCGACGAGACCCAGGTCCGGGAGCGGCGACACCAGCGGCTCGAGCTGGAGCTCCCGCCGGGCGCGGGCCGCGAAGCGCCGGCTACGCATTCGCGAGGAGGCCCCGCTCGTCGTATGCGGCGGCGGCCTCACGCACGAACGCCGCCGTCTTCGTCGCGCCGTGCTCCTCGAGCCTCGCCGCCCAGGCTTCGAGCTCCTCCGCAGTCGCCCGGCGTGGGCGCAGCGCGGTGTACACGTCGAGCAGCAGCTGCTCGGGCACGCTCGCGAGCTCGGCCGCACGCTCGAGGTTCTCCGCCAGCTGGCGGCGCCCCGCTGCACGCGCGACCGCAGCCTGGCGTCGAAGGGTCTCGGGCGTCGCCCGCATGTCCGGGCCGTGTATCTCCCCTGCGCGCAGGGCCTGAAGGGTCAAGGCGGACAGCGCGACACCGGCCGGCGTCGTGACGAGGTCGGGACGCCGCGCACCGAGCGGGTAGTCGTGCTGCGGATCGAGTTCGGAGTCCATGAGGGTCGTCAGGCTCTAGGCTTCGCGCGTGGCAATGGGAACCGTCATAACTGATTATCGTTTCTCGAACAAAGTTGCGCTCGTCACGGGCGGAGCCAGCGGGATCGGCGCGGCAGTCGCCGAACGGCTCCGCTCGGAGGGAGCCTCGGTTGCCGCGCTCGATCTCGAGGAGAGCTCGGCGGAGGGCGTTCTCGGGATCGCGGCGGACGTGACGAGCTCGGCGCAGGTCGACGCGGCCGTCGCGCGGGTCGAGGCGGAGGTCGGGGCGATCGACGTGCTCGTCTGCTCGGCCGGCGTGCCGGGCGAGTCACTCCGGACGGCGGACGTGACGGACGACGAGTGGCGGCGCGTGCTCGCGATCAACGCCGACGGCGTCTTCTTCTGCAACAGGGCCGTGCTCGGGGGCATGATCGAGCGCGGCTACGGCCGGATCGTCAACGTCGCCTCGATCGCCGGCAAGGAGGGCAACCCGATGGCGGCCGCGTACTCCGCGTCGAAGGCGGCGGTGATCGCGCTGACGAAGGCGATCGGCAAGGACGTCGCGCAGACCGGGGTGATCGTCAACTGCGTGGCGCCCGCGGTCATCGAGACGCCGATCCTCGAGGGCCTCTCACAGGCGCATATCGACTACATGGTCGAACGGATCCCGCTCGGACGGATGGGGCGGCCGGAGGAGGTCGCCGCGCTCGTGTGCTGGCTCGCGAGCGAGGAGTGCTCGTTCTCGACCGGCGCGACGTACGACATCTCCGGTGGACGGGCCGTCTATTGAGCGGTGGCAGCTGATGCGCCGCGTTCGCCTGCGTGGGGCGGACGGCACCGAGCCGGGGGTCGTCGAGGACGGCGTGGTCGTGACGGAGAGCGGCCTGCGAGTCGAGGTCGTGGACCCGGACACCCTCGCGCTGCCTGACGACTACGAGCTCCTGCTCCCGGTCACGCCCCCCGAGATCTGGTGCGCCGGTGTCACGTACGAACGCTCGCGTGACGCCCGCATCGGTGAGAGCGCGGTCGAGGACGTCTACACGCTGGTCTACGAGGCGGCGCGACCGGAGCTGTTCCTGAAGGACGCGGGCTGCCGGCGCACGGTCGGCCCCGGCCGGCCGATCGGGATCCGGGACGACTCGACGTGGAACGTGCCCGAGCCCGAGATCGGGCTCGTTCTCGGCGAGGACGGCCGAATCGCGGGGCTCACGCTCGGCAACGACGTCTCGTCGCGGGACATCGAGGGCGCGAATCCCCTCTACCTCCCACAGGCCAAGGTCTACGCGGGAGCGTGTGCGCTCGGGCCGGCCGTCGTCGATCTCGGTCCCGGTCTCGACGGGTCGCTCACGATCTCGATGCGCATCCACGACGGCCGGCAGACGCTCTTCGAGGGCGAGACCGAGACGGCGCGCATGCGGCGGCCGTTCGAAGACCTCGTGGACTGGCTGCTCCGGGACAACCCGGTCCCGGCGGGTAGCGTGCTCCTCACCGGAACCGGCCTCGTCCCGCCGGACGGGTTCACCCTCCTTCCGGGCCACGTGGTCGAGATCCACGTCCCGGAGATCGGAACCCTCGTCAACCCGGTCGTCCGCGCAGCCGAACTTCTCGAAAGGAGAACTCCATGACCGAGACGATCGCCGGCACCACAGGACGCAACTACGTCGGCGGCGAGTGGCAGCCGGCGGCCGGTGGCGAGACGTACGAGAAGCACAACCCGTGGCGTCCGTCCGAGGTCACCGGCGTCTATCCGGCCTCGGGCGCAGAGGACGCACGCGCGGCGATCGACGCAGCGAGCGAGGCGTTCCCGGGCTGGTCGTCCACGCCCGGCAGCCGGCGGGCCGACGTCTTCGCGAAGGCCGCCGCCGCGGTGGAGGCGCGCGCAGAGCGGATCGCACAGGACATGACCGCGGAGATGGGCAAGCCGCTGCGCGAAGCGCGGCTCGAGGCGTCGCGGGCGGCCGCGATTCTCCGCTTCGCGGCCGCACATGCCTGGCGGCCCATCGGGGAGCTGTACGAGCCCTCCGTGCCCGACCAGCGGCTGTACACGCTCCGACGGCCGCTCGGGGTCGTCGGGCTGATCACACCCTGGAACTTCCCGGTCGCGATCCCGGTCTGGAAGCTCGCCCCCGCGCTGATCCACGGCAACACCGTCGTCCTCAAGCTGGGCTACGAAGCCCCGAGGACCGGCCTCCACGTCGCCGAGTGCTTCGCGGAGGCGGGCCTTCCGGCCGGTGTGCTGAACGTGCTCACGGGCTCCGGCGCGACGGCCGGCGCGGAGATCGTGCGCAACCCGACCGTGCGGGCCGTCTCGTTCACCGGCTCCGTCGCGGTCGGCAAGGGCGTCCGCGCCGAGGCCACCGAGCGCGACTGTCGCGTTCAGCTCGAGCTCGGGGGCCACAACCCCCTCATGGTGAGCGCGCATGCCGAGCTCGACCGGGCCGTCGAGGCCGCGTACGCGGGCGCGTTCTGGTCCGCCGGCCAGAAGTGCACGGCCACGCGGCGCGTCCTGGTGCAGGACGAGGTCTACGACGCGTTCCGGGAGCGCCTGCTGGCCCGTGTCGCGTCGGGGAAGGTCGGCGATCCCGCCGACCCCGACGTCGAGGTCGGTCCGGTGGTCAACGAGACCGCGATGAACGACATCCTCTCCGCGATCGAGCGCGCACGGGGGCAGGGCGGAACGATCCTCGCCGGCGGCGGGCGGGTCGACGGCGACGGCTACGTCTTGGCCCCCACCGTCGTCGAAGGGCTCGCCGACGACGCCGAGCTCTCGTGCGAGGAGGTCTTCGGGCCGGTCACCGCCCTGTACCGGTACGAGACGTTCGACGAGGCGATCGCGCGCGCGAACGCGGTCCGCTTCGGGCTCGCCGCCTCGATCTTCACCCGTGACCTGCGGGAGGTCCAGCGCTTCACGAGCGAGATCCAGGCGGGCATCGTCCACGTCAACTCGCAGACCGCGGGCGCGGACGTGCACGTCCCCTTCGGCGGGATCAAGGGCTCGGGCTGGGGGCCTCACGAGCAGGGCCGCGCGGCGCTCGAGTTCTACACCGACGTCGTCACCGTGTACCAGGACGCACCACGTGACTGACGACGGGCGCACCCTCGTCACGGGCGCGCTCGGTTGCGTCGGGGCGTGGACGCTCAAGGCGCTGGTCGACCTCGGGGAGGAGCCTGTGGGGTACGACCTGGGCGCCGACGACGCCCGCCTCCGCCTCGTGCTCGACGACGCGGAGCGTGACCGTGTGACGCTCGTCGCCGGGGACGTGACGGACGGCGACCAGCTCGGCGAGACGCTCGACCACCACGAGATCACGCGTGTCGTGCATCTCGCCGCGCTCCAGGTGCCGTTCTGCCAGGCGGACCCGCGGCGCGGCGCGCACGTGAACGTCGTCGGCACCGTCACGGTCTTCGAGGCGGTGAAGGCCCGTCGCGACCGCATCCCCGGAGTCGCCTTCGCGAGCTCGACGGCGGTCTACAACGCGTCGGACGCATCTCCCGCGTCCGAGCGCGGCGGCACGGAGCCGTCCACGCACTACGG
>DASSUT010000201.1:0-8852 GCA_035706725.1 Gaiella sp.
CCGCGCCGCAGTGCGGGACGGGGAGCGAATCTGCGTCCACGGCGACTACGACGTCGACGGGATCTCGGCCACCGCGGTCGCGCTCCTGACGCTGAACGAGCTCGGGGCGCGCGTCGAATGGCGGCTTCCGAGCCGCTTCGAGGAGGGTTACGGGCTCGCCGCCGAGACGATCGACCAGCTCGCAGCCGACGGGGTCGACCTCGTGCTCACGGTCGACTGCGGGATCACCGCCGTGACGGAGGTCGCACGGGCGCGTGCGCTCGGTCTCGACGTGATCGTCACCGACCATCACCGCCCCGGCGACGCGCTGCCGGACTGTCCCGTCGTCGCGACGCGTCCGTCGGCGTACGGGTGCCCCGACCTGAGCGGCACCGGCGTCGCGCACACGCTCTCGCGCGCGCTGCTCGGCGACGACCACCCCGCGGTCGCTCGGTCGCTCGACCTCGTCGCGCTCGCGACGATCGCGGACGTCGTCCCGCTCGTCGACGAGAACCGCGCGCTCGCCGCAGCAGGCCTCCGTGCGCTCGCGCGGACGAGCCGTCCCGGGCTGCAGGCGCTCATGCGCTCCGCGCGCGTCGACCCTGCGACGGTCGACTCCGGCTCCGTCGCGTTCCGGCTCGCGCCGCGCATCAACGCCGCAGGGCGCCTCGGCCGGCCCGACCTGGCACTCGAGCTGCTGTTGACGGACGATCGCGCCGAGGCCGACCGGCTCGCCGCGGAGCTCGAGGAGCTGAACCGGGAGCGGCAGGGCGTCGAGGAGCGGATCCTGCGCGAGGCCGTCTCGCTCCTGGAGTCGTGGCCCGAGGCGCGTCGCGCCCGCCGCGGCTACGTCCTCTGGCACGAGGAATGGCACGAGGGCGTGATCGGGATCGTCGCGTCGAGGCTCGTCGAGCGCTTCCACCGGCCCGTGGTGCTCGTCGCGCCGAGCGCCGCCGGCTGGAAGGGCTCCGGGCGCTCGATCGCCGAGTTCGACCTTCACGGCGGGCTCGCCGCGTGCGCGGAGCACCTGGACGGGTTCGGCGGTCACCGCGCCGCGGCGGGCCTCACGATCGCGGAAGAGCGCCTCGAGCCGTTCGCGGAGGCGTTCGCCTCCCACGCGGACTCCGCGCTCGCGGACGTCGACCTCCGCCCGCTCACGGTCGTGGACGCCATCGTGCCTGCGAGCGCCCTGACGCTCGACCTCGCGCAGGAGCTCGAACGCCTGGCGCCGTTCGGGCTCGGCAACCCCGAGCCGACGCTGCTGGTCGCGGGCGTCGAGGCCGCGACCCCTGCGACCGTCGGCGAAGGCCGCCATCTCCGCTTTCGCGTTCGCCAGCACGGCCGCGACGGCGGCTCCGCCATCGGGTTCGGCCTCGGCACACACCTCGACCGTCTCGAGCGGGCGGGACGCCGATTCGACGTCGCGTTCCGACTCCAGGAGAACCGCTGGAACGGCACGGTCGCGCCCCAGCTCGTCGTACGCCGGCTGTTCGACGCACCGGAGGCGTACGCGGAGCTCCGCACGTGGCTCGCCGACGAGTGGCGCGCGGGCGAGCCGTCGTGGACGCCCGAGGCGCGCACGATCTTCGCGGAGCTCGGCCTCGCAACCGGCGGCGCGAGGCGCGAGCTGCTCGAGTCCGAGAGCTTCCGGTCGCTGCTCGAGCGCGGAGCGATCGAGCTCCCGAAAGCGGCGTAGCGGCTGAGCCTAGGACGCGTCCGTCAGGACGCGACCTCGCCGTCCCAGTAGTCGAGCGTGTCGCGACGCATCATCAGGCGGTCGCCGTCGTTCGACGGGAAGACCCCCACCTTGTTGCTGTCGGGGTAGATCGCGATGCCGGGCGTCTGCTTCGTGGACGTCATGAGGACGCGGGCGGTCTCCTCGCCGAGGCACGTCACCTTGTGGGCGCCCTCGGGCCCGGGCGGGAAGCAGACGACGTCGCCGACGCCGAGCTCCTGCTCACCGCCGGGATGGCGCAGGGTCACGCGGCCGGAGAGGACGAAGAGCCACTCCTCCTCCGGGTACTCGTAGTGGTAGGGGCAGACGCTCTGCCCCGGAGGCAGCTCGTAGAGGGAGGCGCCCATCTGCGAGGCGCCGAGCGCAGGCCCGAACCGCGCCATGCCGGCTCGGTATCCCGCCGGGTCGGACTCGTCGTACTCCGCGACGACCTCGTCGAGGTTGATCCGGGTGACCTCGGCCACCCGGGCATCTTGTCACGCCTGGAGGTGCGCCTCGACGAACCAGAGGTGCTTGTCGATCGTGCGCGAGATCTCGATCAGGAGATCCTGGGTGTCGAGATCGCCGAGCTCGGACTCCGCCTCTTCGGCTGCGCTCCGCACCGCTGCTCCGTACGCGGCGAGCCGGTCGGCGACGACCTCGATCGTGTCCTTGCCGGCGATCGCATCCATCGGGTACTCATCGAGAGAGCTCGCCTCGGCGGCCATCCGCACCGTCCCCGTCGCGAGCCCGCCGAGCGCGGTCGTGCGCTCCGCGATCTCGTCGACGAAGCCGAGCACTGCCTCCGCGATCGTGTCGTAGAGCTCGTGGAGCTGGAAGAAGTCGCTGCCGCGGACACTCCAGTGCGCCTGCTTCAGCTGGCTGTAGAGGTCGAACGTGTCCGCGAGGCGCGCGTTGAGGAGCGCGACGAGCTTCTCGCGGCTCTCCGCGTCGAGGTCGATCCTCGTCTCGAACATCCGGGCGGTCTTGGTCGCCATCGCGCGCTCCTCCTGTGTCTTCGGGGTCGGACCAACACGCACCGTAGCGGCGCGCGCCTTCGTCGGGTATTACCCGGGCCGGTCCGACCGAAACGCCGAGGCGTCAGCGACGGGTCGACGCTGCGAGCAGGACGAGCATCCGGCGGAGCCGGCGACGCTCGAGGTAGTCGTGGATGAGCCGCATGGGGTGCCTATCGGTTCGGGGTCGGCCTGGACCCACCTCCCCGTACGGGGGAATGTCTGAGTAGTGCCCGTACACTGAGCCCATGGCGGTCGTCGACACTCAGTCGCATCACGAGAGCCTCGTCGAGGAGCTCCTGACGAGCGTCGAGGCCTACAACCCGGGGGTCGACCACGACCTCATCCGACGGGCGTTCGAGACGGCCGAGATCCGCCACCGCGGCCAGGTGCGCCGTTCGGGTGAGGAGTTCATCCATCATCCGTGGGGGGTCGCGTGCATCTGCGCCGAGCTCCACCTCGACGAGCAGACGATCGCAGCGGCGCTCCTGCACGACGTCGTCGAGGACACCGACGCCGAGCTCGACGAGCTCCGCGCGGAGTTCGGGCCGGAGATCGCCCAGCTCGTCGAGGGCGTCACGAAGCTGACCCGCATCCAGTTCTCGAGCCGCGAGCAGGCCGAGGCGGAGAACTATCGGAAGATGATCGTCGCGATGGCCCAGGACGTGCGGGTCATCCTGATCAAGCTCGCCGACCGTCTCCACAACATGCGGACGATCGAGTACCTCGGCAAGCAGAAGCAGGTCCAGAAGGCGAAGGAGACGCTCGAGGTCTACGCGCCCCTCGCGCACCGCCTCGGTATCCATGCGCTCAAGTGGGAGCTCGAGGACCTTTCGTTCCAGATCCTCCACCCGCGCAAGTACGCCGAGATAAAGGCGATGGTCGCCGACCGGCGCGCGGATCGCGAGGAGCAGGTCGAGCAGGCCGCGACGATCCTGCGCCTCGAGCTCGAGAAGGCCGACATTCCCGCGGTGATCTCGGGGCGCGCGAAGCACTTCTACTCGATCTACGACAAGATGGCCAAGAAGGGCCGCGAGTTCAACGAGATCTACGACCTCACCGCGATGCGCGTGATCGTCGAGCGCTCCGGCGAGGAGGGCACCCGCGACTGCTACGGCGCCCTCGGGATCCTCCACTCGCTCTGGAAGCCGATGCCCGGCCGCTTCAAGGACTTCATCGCGATGCCGAAGCTCAACCGCTACCGGTCGCTCCACACGACCGTGATCGGTCCGTCGGGCCGGCCGCTCGAGATCCAGGTGCGGACGCGCGAGATGCACGAGGAGGCAGAGCTCGGGGTCGCGGCGCACTGGCTCTACAAGCGCGGCCGCGTCGGCAAGCAGGACGACGAGTGGATCGAGTGGGTCCGGTCGCTGATGGACTGGCAGGGCGACGAGCAGGACGCCGCCGAGTACATGCGGACGCTCCGCACCGACCTGTTCGACGACGAGGTCTACGTGTTCACGCCCAAGGGTGAGGTCAAGACGCTTCCCGCGGGGGCGACGCCGATCGACTTCGCGTACGCGGTGCACACGGACGTCGGCCACCGCACGGTCGGCGCCAAGGTGAACGGGCGGATCGTGCCGCTCCACTACCGCCTGAAGAACGGTGACTTCGTCGAGATCCTCACGTCGAAGTCGGGCCGCGGGCCGTCGCGCGACTGGCTCTCCCTGGCGGCCTCCTCGCGGGCGCGCAACAAGATCCGGCAGTGGTTCCAGCGCGAGACGCGCGGGGAGACGGAGCAGAAGGGCCGCGACGCGCTCGACCAGGCGCTCAAGGCGCAGAACCTCCCGTACCGCAAGCTCCAGGGCTCGAGCGTGCTCGCGTCGGTGATCCGCGAGATGGGCTTCAAGAAGGCGGAGGACTTCTACCTCGCGCTCGGCGCCGCGAAGATCGGCACCGGCCAGGTCGTGAACAAGGTCCTGCACAGCCTCAAGACCGACGAGGTGCCGCAGGAGAGCCGGGTTCCGGTCAAGCCCGCAACGCACAAGCGGACGGTCTCGGGAGAGTCCCTCGGCGTCTCCGTGCCGGGCGTCGCCGACGTGCTCGTCCGCCTCGCGAAGTGCTGCACGCCTGTGCCGGGGGACGAGATCTGCGGCTACATCTCGCTCGGCCGTGGGATCACGATCCACCGGGCCGACTGCCCGAACGTCAAGGCGCTGATGCGGAACCCGGAGCGCTTCACCCCGGTCGCGTGGGAGGGCGAGGCGCGATCGGCGAGCTTCCGTGCGCAGATCGCGGTCGACGCGTGGGACCGGGCGCGCCTGCTCGAGGACGTCGCGCGGACGTTCGCCGAGCACGGCGCCAACATCGTCGCGTACGGTGGGTCGGTCGAGGACGGGATGGCCCGCAACTGGTACACGGCCGAGCTCGGCGACGTGAAGGACCTCCGCACGCTCCTCGGCGTCCTCCGCAACCTGGACGGGGTCTTCGACGCCTACCGCATGACGCCGGGCGGCTGACCCAGGGCGTGGCTGGCGTCTGGCTCAAGCTGGTGTCTGGCTTCGGCCAGACACCGGACCCCTGCGCACCCGTTACAGCCGGTCGCGAACCGAGGCGAGGTCGCCGTCGCTCGCCGCCCACTCGCGTGCACGGGGGTCGAGCTCTATCGCGCGGCGGAGCGCCGCGAGCGCCTCGTCGTCCTGGCCGCCGAGCGCCAGCCAGCAGGCGGTCGAGTAGACGACGCCCGGGTGGTCCGGGAACCGCTCGTTCGCCTCGTCCATCAGGCGGAGGGCGGCCTCGGGGTCGAGCGGATCGCGAAACCGCTCCGCCTCGAAGTACCACTCCCACGCCGAGGGCGTGTACGCCTCTCCCGCCCTGCCGCCGACGGCGAGCACCGTCGTCCCGGGCTCGGCGGCGCGCGCGTAGCGGCGTACGGCAGGGTCGCGGAGGAACACGACGGTGCCCGCGGGCGCGTCGAGCGTCTCCCCGTCGAGCTCGAACGTCGCGCGCCCGGCCAGCACGACGTAGACCTCCTGGTGACCGAGGCTCTGCTCCGTGTGGCTCTCCACGACGTCGTCCCCGACCTCGTCGGCGGTGTACGCGTTCATGCCGAACGCCTCGATCCCGAGGGTGCGGCGGATCGGCCGCCAACGCAGCCCACCAGCGACCGTGATCGGCTGGACCTCGGCGATTCGCAGGGTGCCCCAGCGGTCCTCCACGCGGCCGACGCTACAGGAACCGCTACGCCGCTCCCGGTGTAGAAGACGCGAGTGGGGAGCCGACCACTTGACGAGGCGTCGCTCGTCGCGCGCGCCAAGCGCGGCGATGCCGCCGCCTACGAGGAGCTCGTACGCATGCATCAGGCGATTGCATTCCGTGTCGCGCTCGTCGTCGCGGGCGACCGCGGTGACGCGGAGGAGGCCGTCCAAGACGGCTTCGTGAAGGCGTATCGCGCGCTCGACCGGTTCCGCGAACGCGCGCCCTTTCGGCCGTGGCTGCTTCGCATCGTCGCGAACGAGGCGCGTAACCGCCGTCGTTCCGCGGGCCGCCGAGCCGGCCTCGTGCTGCGGGCGGCGGAAGCGGCGGCCTCGGGGGACGCGGCTTCGTCCCCCGAGGCGGCCGCGTTGTCGCACGCGCGCCGCGCCGAGCTGCTCGCGGCGCTCGGGTCGCTCGACGAACGTGACCGGGAGGTGCTCGTGCACCGGTTCCTGCTGGCCCTCGGTGAGGAGGAGACGGCGGCGGCGCTCGGGATCCGCCGCGGCACGGTCAAGTCGCGGACGTCGCGGGCGCTGGAACGCCTACGGACGGCGCTCGGGGAGGAGACTCGGTGAACGGGCTCGAGCGCGAGCTGCGGGCGCTCGGGACGCTCGTCGACTGGCCGGACGCCCCGGACGTCGCGCCGGTCGTAGTCGAGCGGCTCGCCGCGCCGCGTCCGCGACGGAGGCCGTCCCGCCGGCTCGGGCTCGCGCTCGTCGCGGTCCTGCTCGCGCTGGCGGTGGCGCTCGCGGTCCCGCCTGCCCGGACCGCGATCCTCGACTGGCTCGGGATCGGCAGCGCGCGGATCGTGCACGTCGACGACCTGCCGTCGCTTCCGCTGACCGCGTCCGCTCAGCTGCTGGGCGAGAAGACGACGCTCGCGGACGCACGGCGGCGCGCCGGCTTCCCGGTCGCCGCGCCGCCTCGAGGCGAGCCGGGGCCCGACCAGATCCGCGTGGTCGACGGTCTCCGCGTGAGCTACGTCTGGCGGAACGGAGATCGCATCCGGCTTCTCGTGACGCAGGTCCCGGGCCTGCTCCAGCGGGGCGAGATCCTCCGGAAGCTCATTCCTCCGTACGTGAAGATCGAACGCCTGACGATCGACGGCGAGGGCGCGGTGTTCCTGTCCGGTGGCCCGCACGCAGTCTTCCTGCTGGACCCCCACGGGAGCTTCCGCGAAGATCGCGGCTGGCTCGCGGGCTCGACGCTCCTCGTCGACCGCGGTGGGTCGACGCTGCGCATCGAGGGCGCCATCGACCGTGACCAGGCAGTGGAGCTCGCGCGCTCGATGACGTGACCGCGCTCACTCGAACGAGGGACAGTCCCTCGTTCGAGTGGGGTACCTCGAACGAGCGAAATGCATCCCTGAGACGAGGGATGGTCGGGCCCACAGGGGTGAATTACAACGCGTGTGGGGGAGGGGAAGCCGCGCCGCGCCCGTCCGGGTGACCGGGCGGGCGCGCCGGCAACGGCCGTCGGACGCGCCGGACTACGGCTCCCAGGCCTCGCCGGCGGTGTCCCAGCCGAGCAGCACGTGCGCCGAGATGCGCTCTGCGACCGCCTCCAGGACGGCGGCGTCGACCTCACCGTCGACCTGGAGCTCGCCGACGCCCTCGCCCTTGTAACACACTGTTGCAAGCGTTCTCCGGCCTTCGTCCGGCGTGCCCTCCGACGGGCCGAGGACGAGACCGGTCGCTTCGACGAACGCGATCCCGGCCCAGGCGACGCCGGGTTGCGCTGCGAGGATGCGCACGGTCGCGCGCAGGGCGTCGTCGGCATCGGGCGCCTCCGCAAGCGCGGCGTCGATCGCGGCGAGGGCCTCCGCGCTCATTCGACGAGATCGGCGCCCTCGAACGCCCGGATCGGCTCGCGTGCGGCGTCGGGAATCGGCGTCGGGCGGCGCGTCTCGACGTCCACGAGGACGACGGTCTGCGTCGCGGTGACCATGAGCGCCTCGTCGGGGAGGCGGACCGCGCACAGGTCGTACGTGACGCTCGTCCGCCCGAGGCGGCTGACCCGCGCGAAGACCTCGAGCAGGTCGTCGAACCGCGCAGGCGCGTGGTACTCCGTCTGGGAGGCGCGCATCACGAACTCCGCGCCGACGACCCCGAGGCTGCCGAGATGGCGGTGGTACTCCGTGCGCGCGTGGTCGAAGTACGGCAGGTACCGGCCGTAGTAGACGACCCCCTGCGCGTCCGTGTCCGAGAACCAGACGCGCGTCAGCGCCGAGTACTTGAAGGGCGGCCTGCGGTCGGTGACGCGGCCGAGCTCGGGGCCTGCCTGCACGGGCTACGGGCCTGTCCGGATCAGCGCGAGCACCTCGTCGCGCTTCTTCTCCATCAGCGGCTCGGAGAGCGCCTCGAGGTTGAGCCGCAGGAGCGGCTCGGTGTTGGACGGACGGACGTTGAAGTGCCAGTCGTCGAAGTCGACCGAGATGCCGTCGAGGTGCGAGATGCGTCCGCCCTCGGCGGCGTAGTGCTCCTTCAGCTCCTGGAGCTTGAGAGGAACGTCCACAACGGGCGTGTTGATCTCGCCGGTGAGGAAGTACTGCTCGCGGTACGGCGCGAGCAGCTCGGAGAGCGGCTTGCCGGCGCGCGACAGCAGCTCGAGCATGACGAGGAACGGGACGACGCCTGTGTCCGCCTGCGAGAAGTCCCGGAAGTAGTAGTGCGCGGACACCTCCCCGGCGAACAGGGCGTCCTCCTTGCGCATCCGCTGCTTGATGAACGCGTGGCCGACCCGGTTGACGAGCGGGACGCCGCCCGCCTCCTCGATCGCGCGCGGCACCGCCCAGCTCGCTCGGACGTCGTAGATCACCTTGGCGCCCGGCTCCTTCGCGAGCATCGCCTGCGCCAGGAGCGCCGTCACGAAGTCGCCCGGGACGAACTCCCCGGTGTCGTCGACGAAGAAGCAGCGGTCGGCGTCGCCGTCATACGCGACGCCGAGCT
>DASSUT010000202.1:0-18481 GCA_035706725.1 Gaiella sp.
GCGCCGCGGCTAGGACTGCACCGCCAGGTGTGGCGCGGCCGAAGAGGCCGCGCCACACCCGAAGCGCTACCGAGCGAGCGGCACCTGCACGAGGCGCGTCCCCGAGACGCCGCCGAGCGTCGGGTCGCCTTGGCGGTGCGCCTTGACGTAGAACTGCAGGCTGTAGCCGTTCCGCAGGGCGGGGAAGTCCCGCTCGGGCGTCACGGTCAACCGGAGCCAACCGTCCTGGCCGGTCGCCTGGTCCTGGGCGTTCTGCGTCACGAGCGGCGTCGAGCGGAAGAACACGAGTGCGTCGCGGACGACGTACCCTCGCGTGTCCTTCACGCGGACCTGTACCTCGAACGGCGCTGTGCGCGAGCGGACCGGGCTGGTCCCGAAGCGCACCTGGTCGACCACGAGGTTCTGGTCGGCAGGCACGCTCGAGGCGGGGATCGACTTCTCGCCGCTCGGGAGCGTGATCACGCCCGCCGGGCCCTGCGGCCCCTGGACGGTGCCGCTCGGCGCGGTGAGCGCGCTGGCCTGCCCGCGGCTGTTGCGAGCGATCGTGCGAGCACGAATCGTCTTCCCGACGTCGCCCTCGCGCACCGGGTACGCGTCGTCGTCGAACCCGGCCTGCCGGATGCAGTTGTTGCCCCGGGTGTCGCAGCGCAGCCACTGGAACGTGTACGTGATCGGCTGCCGGCCGTTCCACGTGCCCGGGGTGACGTGCATCGTCTGGCCCTGGGCCGGCGTCCCGTCGAGCGTGGGGGCGGCGACGTTCACGGGCCTGCCTGCGTCCGGCTGTCTGACCCGCGGCGTCGCGTTCGAGGCGACGGTCTGCTGGCCGTCGGCGTTCGCGGCGGTCACCCGCACGCGGAGCCGGCGGTCGACGTCGGCCGCGGCGACCACGTACTTCGACGTCGTGGCGCCGCCGATGGCCGCGCAGTCGGAGCCGTCGGGCTTGCCGCCGCCCCTCGGGCACCGGACCCACTGGTAGGCGAAGCTCGTGGGGTTGCCCGTCCAGGAGCCGGTGCCGGCGGAGAGCGTCGTGCCGACCGACGCCGCGCCGGTGATCCGGGGCTCCGCCGTGTTCGCGGGTGTCGCCTGGGCGGCGGCGCCGCCGCCCCCCGGGAGCGCGAGGACGGTTGCGAGCGACGCGAGGGCCGCCGCCGCGATCGTCCAGGCGAGAGTGTGTCGTCGTGTGCTGCGCATCGCAGTCCTTTCGTCGGATCTGACGACACGACTACCCCGGATCTCGGGCGCCGAACGAGCTTCTTACGGAAGCTTCACGCGCGTTACGGAAGCTTCATCGTTGTGTCCCCGCGGCCGGACACACGGGCCCCGCTACGCTCGAACCATGTCCAAGGTCCCGCTTCGCAGGCTGCGTCTCCGCGCGGGCGAAGAGCACCGCGAGCAGGTCGACGTCGCCCTCGAGCCGTTCGTCCTGGGGGGTGGACGCTACGAGCCGACGCAGGGTGTCGTCCCCGCCGAGCTCGTCGTGCAGCGGGCGTCGAGCGGCGACGTGTTCCGACTCCGGTTCTCGACGCGCATCGAGGGCCCGTGCATGCGCTGTCTCGGCGTCGCCGCAGTCGAGCTCGACGTGGACGCGCAGGAGTACGAGTCCTCGGACACGACTGCCGATCCGGAGCTGCGCTCGGAGTACGTCCACGACGGCGAGCTCGACGCGGACGCGTGGGCGCACGACCAGGTTGCGCTGGCGCTGCCCGAGCCGATCCTCTGCCGACCCGACTGCGCCGGCCTGTGCCCCGTCTGCGGCAAGAACCTGAACGACGAGCCGCACGAGCACGACGAGGTCGTGACCGACCCGCGCTGGGCGGCGCTCGAGGCGCTGCGCTCGGACGACTCCGCCGACCGCTGACGGCTCGTCGCCCCGGCGAGCCGGCGCTCGCGACGAGACCGAGCAGCTACACTGCCCGGTCGCCCATGGCCGTTCCGAAGCGAAAGACCTCCAAGGCGCGGCGCGACAAGCGTCGTGCCCAGCACGGCCTCGACGCCCCGCGCGTCTCGACCTGCGAGAACTGCGGCGCGCCGAAGCAGTCCCACCGCGTCTGCCCGACGTGCAAGACGTATCGCGGCCGCGACGTCTCTCCGCTCCGGACACCGGCACCGTAGAGCGTGGCGACGCGCGTCGCGGTCGACGCCCTCGGCGGGGATCATGCCCCGGACGAGGTCGTCGCCGGCGCCGTCGACGCTGCCTGCGACACCGTCGCGCCGATCCTCTTCGGCCCGCCGGCGCTTGCCGGCGCGGGGCTCGAGCTCGTCGAGTGCGGCGACACGATCTCGATGAGCGACAAGCCTGCCGACGCCGTCCGTGCAAAGCCGGACGCGTCGCTCGTCCGCGCGGTGAGGGCCGTGGGAGACGGCGACGCCGCTGCGGTCGTCTCCGGCGGCAACACCGGCGCGGTGCTCGCCGCGTCCCTTCTCCACATCCGCCGCCTGCCGGGCGTACACCGGCCCGGCATCGCGATCGTGATCCCGGGGCGTCACGGCCCGACCGTGCTCATCGACGCCGGGGCGAACGCGGACGCGCGTCCCGAGCACCTCGTCCAGTTCGGCCACATGGGTGCGGTGTTCGCGGAGCAGGTGCTCGATGTGCGCGACCCCTCCGTTCACCTGCTCTCGATCGGCGAGGAGCCGGAGAAGGGCAACCAGCTCACGCTCGAGGCCCACGCGCTGCTCGAGAGCTCGGGGCTGCGCTTCGAGGGAAACGTCGAGGGCCGGTCGCTGCTCGACGGCGAGGCCGACGTGATCGTGTGCGACGGCTTCACGGGCAACGTCGCGCTGAAGACGCTCGAAGGGACGATCCGGACGGTGCTCGGTGCGCTCCGCGACGAGATCGGCTCCTCGCTCGGCGGGAAGGTCGGCGGCGCGCTGATCCGGCCGGCAGCGCGCGGGCTACGCACCCGGCTCGACCCCGAGACCACGGGCGGGGGCTACCTGCTCGGCCTGCGCGGGATCGTCGTGATCGCGCACGGGTCGAGCTCGCGCGTGGCGATCGCGAACGCGGTCAGGATGGCTGCACGGGGCGTGGAGCACCGGCTCGTCGAGCGGGTCGCAGAGGGGCTCCCGCAACCACGGCGGGAGGCGCGTGCCGCGGCGAGTGACGGCTGTTAGAGTCCTGCGCTCTATCCCCCAAGGCAACGATCAGTGAGGTTCGAGAGTGGCACTTTCCCGCGATGAGGTCTTCGAGCGCGTCAAGTCGGCGCTCCACGAGCAGCTCGGCGTCGACGAAGGCGAGGTGACCGACGAGGCGTCGTTCCAGGACGACCTGGATGCCGATTCGCTCGACCTCGTCGAGCTGATCATGGAGCTCGAGGATCAGTTCGGCATCAAGATCCCGGACGAGGACGCGCAGAAGCTGACGACGGTCGGGCAGGCGGTCGACTACGTCGTCCAGCATCAGTGAGGTGCCCGAGGGGAAGGGTCGGGCGCTCGCCCGCCTGATCGACGCCCTTCCCCCCGAGCGTCGCGAACAGGTCTTCACGCACACGTCGTGGGCGCCCGACCGCGCCTCGTCCTACGAGCGGCTCGAGTTCCTGGGCGACTCGGTGCTCGAGCTCGCGATCGCGCGCGCGCTCTACGACCGGTTCCCGGACGCGTCCGAGGGGAGGCTCGCGAAGATCCGCGCGCACGTCGTCTCGCGCGCGAGCTGCGCGAGCGTCGCCCGGGACCTCGACCTCGGCGCCGTGCTCGTCGAGCGCGCGCAGGACGTCCCGGGGCCCGAGCTCCACCGGATCTCGCTCAGCCGGAACGTCCTCGCGGCGCTTCTCGAGGCCGCGATCGCGGCGGTGTACCTCGAGCACGGGTTCGAGGCGACCCAGTGGGCGGTCGTCGACGCGTTCGCCGAACGCATCGAGTTCGCGAGCACAGGACACGTCGACTCGAAGACGGAGCTCCAGGAGGCGCTCGCGCGCACCGGCCGGGTCGTCCAGTACGACGTGCTCGCCGTCGAGGGCCCGGCGCACGAGCGGCGCTTCGTCTGCGCGGCTCTCATCGACGGCGAGAAGCACGGCGTCGGCAGCGGCTCGACGAAGAAGGCGGCCGAGCAGGAGGCCGCCGCACAGGCGCTCGAGGCGCTCGCATTGCGCCGCGTCGAGGGCTGAGCGCCGTCCGTCGTCGCGGTTAGCGTTCGGGCGCGTGCACCTCCGCTCGATCAAGCTGCGCGGCTTCAAGTCGTTCCCGGACCCGGTCGAGGTCGTCCTCGAGCCCGGGGTCGCGGTGGTCGTCGGCCCGAACGGGTCGGGGAAGTCCAACGTTTCCGACGCGATCGTGTGGGCGGCCGGCTCGCTGACGCCGTCCGAGCTGCGCGCCGACCGTCCCGACGACGTCCTGTTCAGCGGCTCGGCCGGAGGGAGGCCGCCCGCCGATCACTGCGAGGTCGAGCTCGTCTTCGACAACGAGGACGGCGGGTTCGGCGCGGAGCTGGACTTCAGCGAGATCTCGATCGCCCGACGCCTCGTGCGCGGAGGCGAAGGCCAGTACCTCGTCAACCGCACGGCGGTGCGCCGCACGGACCTCGTCGAGCTCCTCGCCGACGTCGGGCTCGGCGGCTCCATGCACTCGATCGTCTCGCAGGGGAAGGTCGACGCGGTGCTCGCCTCTCGGCCCGAAGACCGGCGCGGGCTCGTCGAGGAGGCCGCAGGCCTCGGGAAGTTCAAGCGCCGCCGGCACCGTGCGGAGCTGAAGCTCGCGCGCGTCGCGACGCAGGTCGAGCGCGCACGAGACGTCGAGGAGGAGGTGCGGAAACGCCTCCGTCCGCTCGCGCTGCAGGCGACCGCCGCCGAGCGCGCGGAGAAGCTCGCCGGCGAGATCACGACGTTGCGGGCGCGGGTCGCGGCGCTCGACCTCGCGGCGCTCGACGCGCGGCGCGCCGAGGCCGAGGAGCGACGCCAGGCCGCCGCGCTCTCCCGGCGGGGCACACAGGAGCGGCTGCAGGCGGTGCTCTCGGAGAGAGAGGCCGCGGAGATCGAGCTGTCGGATGCCGCGGGCGCTCGCGAGACCGCGCTCGGCGCTCTCTATCGGCTGCAGGGAGCGAGCGAGCGACTCACGGTGCGCTCCGAGTCGCTCGCAGGCTTCTCCGCGCGCCTTGGCGCGGACCTCGCGGAGGCGGAGCGCGCCGCCGCGATCCGGTCCGACGAGGCCGTTCGCGCGCTCGACGAGGCGTTCCGCGACGCGTCCGCCGCGGCACGCGACGCCGCTGCTGAGAGCGGACGCGCCGCGGAGAAGGCCCGCCACGCACAGGCGCTGCTCGCCGCGGTCGAGCGCGCCGGGGCACTCGAGGCCGAGCACCGCCTCGACGAGGTCCGGGCCGAGCGGGAGGCGATCGACCGGAGCCTGGGCGAGCTGTCGGGCGGATCGGGCGAGGCCCACCGGGCGCTCGTCGCCCTCGGCGCCGCGCGGGAACGAGTCCGCGCGCGGCACGAGCGGGCCGTCGATCTCGCGGGCGACCTCGCGGAGCGACACCACGCGGCTCGTGCGCACGTGCGCAGCGGGCAGTCGAGCCCGGCCGAGCTCCAGCGGCTCGCAGACGAGGCAGCGGCGGAGGCGCGGATCGCTGCGACCGAACGCGACGACCTCGCGGAGCGCGCCCGCTCGGCGCGTGACCGGCTTGCCGCCCTCGAGCGCTCGCTCGCCGAGCGGGAGGGCGTCGCGCCGGCAGCACGTGCGCTCGCCGCCGAAGGGGAGCGGCTGGCGCTCCACGGCCTCGAGGTCGAGGAGGGGCTCGAGAAGGCCGTCGCCGCGGCTCTCGCGTGGCGCGCATCCGCTCTGCTCGCCGCCGATCCCGCTGCCGGGCTCGCGCTGCTCGAGCGTGCCCGGACCGGTGCGCTCGGCAGCCTCGACGTGGTGATTTCGGCTCGTGGAGCCCGGACGGACGTGCCGCCGGCGGCGGGCGCCGAGCGGCTCCTCGACCGCGTCGCGGGGCCGGAGGACGCACGCCGCCTGCTCGACGGCGTCTGGCTCGTGCCGCTCGACCTGCTGCTCGACGTCCCGTCGGGCGTGGCCGTGACGCGCGACGGGCACGGCTACGACGCCGATCGGGGAGAGCTCCGCTTCGCCGGCCAGGCGGGCGAGGCCGTTCTGCTGGAGCTCGACGCGCGTCGGAGGGCGCTCGCGGACGAGGCGCAGGAGCTCGAGGCGCGGCTCGTCGCCGCCGCGCACGACGCCGACGAGGCCGCGGAGCGCGCACGCGCTGCCGAGGCCGCGTACGCGGTAGTCGCCCACCTCCGTTCCCGGTCGCTCGACCCGGAGCTCCTCGCGCGGCTCGCCTCGGTTGCCAACCGTCTGGTCGAGCAGACCGCCCGTGCCGGGGATGCGGTCGGGCGGATCGAGGCGCCCGTCGAGGCGACGCTGGCCGCCGGTGCCCGGCGTGCCGCCGAGCTCGGCGAGGACCTTCGGCGGCTGACTGCGCTCGAGGCCGACGCGCGCCGCGCGGCCGTAGACGCCGGCCGCCGCGCGAGTGAGGCCGAAGTCGTGCTCGCGCGGCTCGGCGGCGCATCCGTCGGGACGGCGGCGGCTGAGGGCCGTTCGCTCGCAGAGCTCGCCGACGAGTCCCGCGTCGCCCTCGGCGAGGCGGAGGCCGCCGCCGATCGCGCCCGTGCCGCCGCCGACGCCGCCCGTGCCGCGGAGGCGGCCCTCCGCGAGCGTGCTCCCCGGCGGTCGGCGGTCGACGCCGACCTGCTCCGGCGTCTCGTCGAGGTCGCCGGCGCGCTCGCGGGCGCGGTGAGCCACGCCGCGAGCCTGGCCACGCGCTTCGAGGCGCCCGTCCGGGCACGCGTCGACGCCGGCGCCGAGCGGGCGACACGGCTCGGCGACGAGCTCCGCCGCCTCGGCGCGGCCGAGGTCGAGCTCCGGCAGGAGGCGGATGCCGCGGCCGAGCGCCTGACCGGGATCGAGGTCGAGCTCGCGCGGGTGGACGGCGAGGCCGGTGAGGCCCGCCGGCGGCTCGACGAGGCCTTGGCCGCCGGCGGCGAGGCGCCGGACGGCGAGGTGGAGGCCGCCGCCGAGAGTCGCGAGGAGCTCGCAGCGCGGGTGACGCGGCTCGAGGCGCGCCGCGAGGCGCTCGGGAAGGTGAACCCGCTCGCGAAAGAGGAGTACGCGGCGGAGAAGGAGCGGCTCGAGGACCTCGCGGTGCAGCGCGCCGACCTCGAATCGTCGCTCCAGGAGCTGGAGGCGCTCCGCGACGAGCTGGCCGAGACCGTGCGCCGCCGGTTCGACGAGACGTTCGCCGCGGTCGCCGCGAACTTCGAGGAGGTCGCGTCGACGCTGTTCCCCGGCGGTGAGGGACGGCTCAGGCTCGTCGAGCCGGACGACGAATCGGAGGACGGCGAGCCCGGGATCGAGGTCGAGCTCCGACCGGCGGGCAAGCGGATCACTCGGCTCACGCTGCTCTCGGGCGGCGAGAAGGCGCTCGGCGCGATCTCGTTCCTGTTCGCGCTGTTCCTCGCGAAGCCCTGTCCCTTCTACCTCCTCGACGAAGTCGAGGCGGCGCTCGACGACGCGAACATCGCACGGTTCGTCGACCTCCTGAGGCGCTACGCCGACCGAGCGCAGTTCGTCGTGATCACGCACCAGAAGCGGACGATGGAAGCGGCCGACGTGCTGTACGGCGTCACGATGGGCGACGACGGCATCTCGCAGATCGTCTCCCGGCGGCTCCCGCGTGGCGAGCGCGACGCCGCCGTCGCCTGACCGGCACCCCGAGGAGGTCGCTGTCGCAGTCCCCGTGGCGCTCACCTCGGCCCGGAGCCCCGCGACGTGGGCCGGGTTCTCGGGCGGTGAAGCCTTCTGAGGTGGCTGACGGGTTGTCGGGCCGTGAGCACTTCCACGGGACACCGTGACGCCGAACGCCGGTGCCCGAGAGGTCCTTGCAACACAGTGTCACAAGCGTCGGAGCGCCCGGCCACCGATCGTGTCACGATCTCGGTGCGATGTCGTGACGGTCCGGTGGCCCATGCCCGGGCAGGCTTCGGAAGATGCCTCGAAGCGCGCCGCGTCTCCCATGGCCGCTCGTCCAGGCGCTCTGGTCGCTCGACCGCCCGGACCGAGCGATCGCGGATGTCTGGCGCGACGTCTGTGCACTGGCGGAGGAGCGTGGCTTCACCTATCCGAGCTACGAGCACGTGCGGCGTCTCGTTCAGCGCCACCGGCGGATTCGCGCAATGCCCGGTCCCGCCGGCCCTCTGATCGAGGGCTGGCTCCGTGCCCGCTCGCCCGAGAACGCGGTCGACGAGGCGAGGCGCCGCGCTCGGGAACGACGCATCGAGCTGAAGATGCTCAAAGCGGAGCGCGAGTGGCGCCCCGGCGGGGAGGTCGGGCGCGGCTGACGCCGGCCAGGCAACGCCCGGAGGCTGCCCCGGCACGCCGCTCTGCCGGGCGCGGCTGACGACGGCCGGGCACGCCCGGAGCTGCCCCGGCACGGCGCTCTGCCGAGCGCAGCGGCTCCCCGGAACGGGGTCACGCTCTTCCGCCGGCATGCAGTGCGAGCAGAAAGGCCCTTGCAACACAGTGTCACAAATGCCGTTCGCGCCCTCAGTGTCACGAACGCCGTTCGCGCTCTCGAGGTCCGAGGGCAGTCCGGCATGCCTGTCGGCCGACCTTGCAACACAGTGTCACAAGCACTCGTCCGGCCCCGGGCAGGATCGCCGGCGGGAACAGGGGATCGAGAAGGGCATCGCGCAGAGACCGGGATCGAGAAGGGCATTGCGCAGGGACCGGGCACGCCGTGCGCGAGAGGTCGGGGCCGTCGAGCGACCGTGGCCGCCGGGACCGCGAGGTAGCGTTCGCGCGATGGCGCGCACGTGGGCGGAGCTGCTCGGGGACGCCGGCGCGGCGGAGCCGGACGAGACCGAGCGGGTCGGGCTCTTCTCCCGTCTGCGCGACTCGCTCGGCAAGAGCCGGAGAGCGCTCGCGGCCGAGCTCGGCGGCTCGCTCGATCCGAACGACGAGGAGGCCTGGGAGCGGCTCGAGGTCGCGCTGATCCGGGCCGACGTGGGCGTGCCCGCGACGGCGGAGCTCGTGCGCCGCCTCGAGGCGCGCGGCGACCTGTCCGATCTCGGCACCGCGCTCGCCGAGGAGGTCGAGGCGCTCTTCGGCGATCCGCCGGTGCTCGCCGCCGCTGCGGAGCCGCCGACGGTCGTGCTGGTCGTCGGCGTGAACGGCACCGGGAAGACGACCACGATCGGGAAGCTCGCGCACGCGCTCTCGCGTCACGGCCGGTCGGTGCTGGTCGGCGCCGCCGACACGTTTCGCGCCGCGGCGGACGAGCAGCTGGACGTCTGGGCGGAGCGCGCGGGCGCCGAGATCGTCGGCGGCTCGCGCGGGGCGGATCCCGCGGCCGTCGCATTCGACGCGGTGGAGGCGGGGCGAGCCCGCGCTCAGGACGTCGTGATCGTCGACACCGCGGGAAGGCTGCACACCCAGTCGAACCTCATGGACGAGCTTGCCAAGGTGCGCCGCGTGATCGAGGGCAGGATCCCCGGCGCCCCGCACGAGACGCTCCTCGTGGTCGACGCGACCACCGGGCAGAACGGGCTTCAGCAGGCACGTCTCTTCGGCGACGCCGCCGGTGTCACGGGTGTCGCGCTGACGAAGCTCGACGGCTCCGCGAAGGGCGGCGTCGCGCTGGCCATCGCGTACGAGCTCGGACTGCCCGTGAAGCTCGTCGGGACCGGCGAAGGCATCGACGACCTCCGTCCGTTCGACGCGCACGACTACGCGACAGGGCTCGTCGGCGACTGACCCGAAGGGGTTGACGGACTGCTGCGCCTCTCACTACAACGAGTGAGGTAGGTACCGCGTTCGGGGGAGGGAGGAGTTCGGCATGGCGGTGGCAGTGATCACGCACTTTCCGGATCTGAGCCTCGCGACGTACGACGAGGTCGTCGCGTCGCTCGAGCTCGATGCGAACCCACCGGCGGGAGCGATCCTGCACGTCGCGTCCGGGGACGAGGCCGGGGTCGTGTTCTCGGAGATCTGGCAGACCGAGCAGACCTTCCGCGCGTTCCACGACTACCGGCTGATGCCGGCGCTCCGCCTCCACGGCGTCGTCCGCGCCCCCGTGATCGAGATCGAGCCGCTCCACAACGTCTACGCGCCGGAGATGTTCGCGATCGAGCGGATGGGCGCGGTGTCGCTCCCGCTCCACTCGGCCAGCTCACCGCTGTAGCCGGGCCGCGCCGGCGCCCGCACTCGTTTGCGTTGGGACCGGGGGAGGGGATACCCTCGTTCGAGTGATTGCCGTCCCCCGAAAGCGACGCGGAGAGGAGCGTGCGCTGCATGGCCGTTAGCGTTGTGACTCGCTATCCCGACCTGCCGGCGGCGACCTACGACCAGGTGATCGCGTCGCTGGATCTGGACGCGAACCCCCCGGCCGGCGCCATTCTCCACGTCGCCGGCGGAGGCGACGGCGGGTTCGTGATATCCGAGATCTGGCAGACCGAGGAGACGTTCCGGGCGTACCTCGACTACCGCCTTCGGCCCGCGCTGCGCACGCACGGCGTGACGACCGAGCCGACCGTCGAGATCACGCCGCTCCGTAACGTCTTCGCGGCCGACATGGCGACCGTCGAGCGGATGGGCGGGGTATCGCTCCCCGCGACGTACTCGGGCGCAGTCCTCTAGCCGTCGCGCAGCCGCCGCTCGCCCGGCTCGGTCAGCCGCTGCCGCCGAGCTTGATCTTGTGCTCCGAGATCCGCGGGTTCGACACCGTCACGATGTGATGGAGCACGACGTACTCCTTGCCGTCGTTCGCGACGTTCTCGTCGATCACCTTCCGCGCCGCATCCTCCAACGCGTCGTCGAATGTCTCGCCGCGTCCGTCGAACTCCTCGATCGGGTTTCGGCTCTCGCCACCCATTCCGCCACCTCCGTCTCGCAGGTGACCGACATCGTGTTCTTCGCTCGGCCCGAATACAAGTGACGGCCGTCAGACGAGCGCGGGCTCGACGCCGGCGATCAGGGCGGCGTCGACGACCGTGAGCCTCGACCCGTCGCGAATCGCCTCCTGCAGGTCACCGAAGCGGGCCTGCGCCTCCGCCTCGAGGACGCGCTCGACCGCGACCGCCGTGACGTGGGCGCGTTCCCGCGCCGCGAGCGCCGCCCCCAGCAGCCGGCCGCCGCGCTCCGCCTCCTCGGTCAGGGACAGAGCGACGAGGCACTCGGCGGCGATCGCCTCGTTGCCGAGGCGGGCGAAGATCCCGAGCGCCTCCTGCAGCGGTGCGCGGGCACTCTCGGGCTCTCCACGGAGGACGGCGGCCTCGCCGAGGCCGCAGAGCGCGCCGCCCTCGTGCAGTGCGTCGCCGACGGCTCTCGCGAGCTCGAGGCACTCGCGGAGGGCACTCTCGGCCGCGTCGAGGTCGCCGTCCGCGAGGGCCGCCGTGCCCGCGGTGAGCGCGGCGTCCGCGATCAGCAGCCGGTCGCCGATCCGGCGACGGATCTCGAGCGACTCGAGCGCGAGCTCGCGGGCGCGACCCGCGTCGCCCCGCTCCGTGGCGAGGAACGCGAGCGCGTTGAGCGCGCTCGACGCGGCCCGCTCGTCGTCCGCCGAGCGAGCGTTCTCGAGCGCCTCGCCTGCCCGGCGCTCGGCGACGTCGAGGTCGCCGGTGTCGAGGGCCATCCAGGCGAGCTCCGTCAGCGCGAACGAGACCTCGCGCTTCTCCCCGAGCGCACGGAAGAGCTCGAGCGCCTCGTGGAGCGGGGCGGCGGCGGCGACCGCCTCGCCCTGGGCGGCGGCGAGGCGAGCGAGCGTCCAGAGTGCCCTCGCTCGCAGGCGCAGGTCGTCGGGGGGCGCGGCTGCGAGGGCTGCGGCAAGGGTCTCGCGTACCTCGCCGACGTGGAGGTGCGCCCGCCAGAAGCGCTCGAGCGACGAGATCAGCCGGACCACACGCGCATGGTCTCCCGACCGGCGCGCGTCCTCGAGCGACGCGCGCAGGTCGGGCAGCCACGACTCGAGCTCCGCGAGCCAGTCCCCGGGGTCGCTGCCCGGAAGCTCCTGAGCGGCGCGCTCGACGAGGTCGTCGAGCCACGCGTCCCGTTCGCGGCGGGCCTGTTCGAACGCCTGCGTGCCGAGCTGCTCGAGGGCGAGCTCCCGCACGGTGCGGAGCATCACGAGCCCCGTCTGGTGGCCCATGTCGGCCCGCCGCAGGAGCGCCGCCGAGACGAGCGCCTCGAGGTCGTCGATCGTCGCCCCGAACCCCACGAGCGCTGCCTGCGGCGTGAACCGGCCCTGGAACACCGCGAGCCGCTGGTGCAGCGCTCGGTGCGCGGGCGAGAGGATCTCGTAGCTCCAGGACAACGTCGCCGCCAGCGTCCGCTGACGCTCCGGGAGGTCGTGGGCGCCGGCAGCGCCCAGGCAGACATCCATCTGCGCGGCCAGGTCGTGCACGGTCAGCACCCCGGCTCGCGCGGCGACGATCTCGATCGCAAGCGGCAGACCGTCGAGGTTGCGGCACAGCTCGCGGACGATCCCCTCGTCGGAGTCGTCGAGCCGGAAACGACTGTCGGCGGTGCGTGCGCGCTCGACGAACAGCTCGACGGCCGCATCGTCTTCGAGCGGATCGACGACCATCACGCGTTCGTGGGAGAGACGCAGCGGCGAGCGGCTCGTGCAGAGGACGACGAGACGGGTCGACCGCTCGACGAGCTCCGCCACGAGCGGGGCCGCCGACGTCACGTGCTCGAAGTTGTCGAGGAAGAGGAGCAGCTCCCGGTCGCGGAGGTGGTCGTACAACGCGGTCTCGGCGTCCCGCTCGTCGTGAAGGCCCAACGACCTCGCGATCTCCGTCGCGACGAGCGCCGCGTCGTCGATCGTGGCGAGCCTGACGAGGTGCACGCCGTGGGCGAGGTCACCGACGAGGGTGCGGGCGGCCTCGATCGCGAGGCGCGACTTGCCCGCGCCGCCCGGGCCGACGAGTGTGACGAGCCGGACGTCCGAGCGAAGCAGGGCGCCGAGCTCGGCCAGCGCTTCGTCCCTCCCGATCGTCGGTCCGCGCAGGACAGGCAGGTTGGACGCGGTCGACGTCCGCAAGGGCGGAAACTCGACGAGCAGAGCCGGGCCGGCGAGCTGGAACAGCCGCTCGTCACCGACGTCGCGGAGTCGATGGCGACCGAGGTCGACGAACGCGAGGTCCGTCCCTTCGCCGACGAGCGCCCGCGTGACGCTCGAGAGCACGACCTGCCCGCCATGGGCTGCGGCGCAGATGCGCGCCCCCCGATGCACGTCGAGCCCGACATATCCGGCGTCACGCTGCTCGGGCTCTCCGGCGTGGACACCCATCCGAACCTTCAGCGCGACGCCGCCGGGCCACGTCGCCGCCGCGAGCGCCTCCTGGGCGTCGCGCGCGGCCTGGAGCGCCGACTCGGCCCGGGCGAACGCGACGAGAAACGCGTCGCCCTGTGTGTCCACTTCGACGCCGTCGTGCCTTGCAACCGCATCGCGTATCAGGCTGCGGTGCAGCTCGAGCGCGTCGCCGTACGCGCTCCCGAGCGTGCGGAGGGCGGTCGTCGACCCCTCCACGTCGGTGAAGAGGAGCGTCACGGTTCCCGCCGGGAGCGCCGTCACCGGTCGAGTGTAGGCCGTTGTGGCCCCGGCGTCCCGTCCGCGACCGGTCGGCGCACGTCCTATCCTGGTCGGGTGAGCAGCGATCGGGTCGTCGAGTTCGAGCTTCGGCCGTGGGGGGCGGACGAGAAGCTCGTGGAGCTGCTCGGCGAGCAGGGTGCGACCGAGTTCCGGTCGCTGTTCGACGCGTACCCGAGCCCGGTCGGCGTGCTCTGGGCGCTGCGGGACGCGGACGGCACAATCGTCGACTTCGCGTTCGGCTACGGCAACCTCGCGATCCTCGCCGGCTTCCGCCTCCCCGCGGCGACGCCCGAGCGCTACACGCTGCTCGAGGCCCTGCCGGTCATGCGCGACACGCACGCGTTCGGGGAGTACGTCCGTGTCTGCGAGTCGGGGGACTCCTGGGTGAGCGAGATCACGTACGACACGCCGCTCGGGGACGGCTACATGCTCGGCACCTTCGTCCAGCGCGTCGCGAAGCTCGGCGACGGCGTCGTCGTGTTCCTCGACGACGTGACCGACCAGCGCCGCATGGAACGCGAGCTCCAGGCGTACGCGAACCTCGTCGCGCACGACCTCAGCGAGCCGCTCGCCAACGTCCAACTGCTCGTGTCGCTGCTCGAGCGCCGGCCGGACGTGCCGCCGTCGGGCGAGGTGCTCGACCAGCTGCGGCGGAGCGCGGTGCGCGCCCGCGAGCTGGTGGACGGCGTGCTCGACTACGCGCGGTCGGGTGAGCTCGAGTGCGAGCGCGTCGAGCTCGCTCAGGTGATGGCGGACGTGGCGGAAGACCTGCGCCCCGCGCTCGAGGCGGCCTGCGCGGAGCTCACGGTCTGCGACCTGCCCGAGGTCGACGCCGACCCGCGGCAGCTCCGGCGCGTCTTCCAGAACCTCGTCACGAACGCGTTGCGCTTCCGTGCTGTCGACCCACCGCGCATCGAGGTCTCGGCCGTGCGCGACACGCAGGAGTGGCTCGTGACGGTCCGGGACAACGGCGTCGGGGTCCCGGCCGAGCATGCGACGCGCATCTTCGGGATGTTCGCCCGGCTCGACGTGCGGGCGGACGGGATCGGCGTGGGGCTCGCGGTGTGCCGCCGAATCGTCGAGGCGCACGGCGGACGGATCTGGGTCGAGCCCGCGGCGGGGGGCGGTAGCACGTTCCGTTTCACGTTGCCGCGCTGAACGGGGCGGAAGGCACCGCCGGTACCGTTCGAGGCGATGTTCGACGCTCTGTCCACCCGCCTCCAGGGCGCGCTCGGCGACCTCGGGCGCCGGACCCGCCTCGACGAGGAGACCGTCACCCGGGCGACGCGTGAGATCCGTCTCGCGCTCCTCGAGGCCGACGTCGACTTCGAGGTCGTGAAGCAGTTCGTGGACGGCGTGCGCGAGCGAGCGCTCGGCCAGGACGTGCTGAAGGGCCTCGACCCGGGTCAGCAGGTCGTGAAGGTCGTGCACGAGGAGCTGACCGAGCTGATGGGCGCCTCGGACTCGAAGCTCGTCTTCGGCCGGCCGCCGACCGTCGTCCTGCTCTGCGGCCTCCAGGGGTCGGGCAAGACCACCGCCGCGGCGAAGCTCGCCCTCCACCTCCGCCGGCACGAGGACAAGACCCCCGGCCTCGTCGCCGCCGATCTCCAGCGGCCGGCGGCCATAGACCAGCTCGAGCAGCTCGGCCGCCAGATCCAGGTGCCGGTCTACCGCACCGACACGACCGACGCGGTCGTCGCGGCGCGTGAGGGGCTCGAGCGCGCGACGTCGGACGGCTGCGACGTCGTGATCGTCGACACCGCGGGGAGGCTGCAGATCGACGAGGCGCTGATGGACGAGCTCGTCCACGTCCGCGACGCGGTCAAGCCGCTGAACGTCCTGCTCGTGCTCGATGCGATGACCGGCCAGGAGGCAGTCGTGGTCGCGCGGGCGTTCCAGGAGCGGATCGCGTTCGACGGGATCGTGCTCACGAAGCTCGACGGCGACGCGCGCGGTGGGGCCGCGCTCTCCGTGAAGGCTGTCACGGGACGGCCGGTGAAGCTCGCCTCGACGGGGGAGAAGCTCGACCAGCTCGAGGTGTTCCATCCCGACCGGATGGCGTCGCGGATCCTCGGGATGGGCGACGTGCTGACGCTGATCGAAAAGGCCGAGCAGGCGGTCGAGCAGGACGAGCAGGAGGAGCTCGAGCGCAGGATGCTCGCGGGGCAGTTCACGTTCGACGACTTCCTCGCCTCCACGCGCATGCTGAAGAAGATGGGGCCGCTCAAGGGCGTGATGAAGATGGTTCCCGGCATGGGCAGCCAGCTCGACGGGCTCGACGTCGACGACAGGCAGATGGCGCGCGTCGAGGCGATCGTGCTCTCGATGACCCCTCACGAGCGCCGTACCCCGCACGCGATCAACGGGCCGCGGAGGCGTCGGATCGCCGCGGGCAGCGGGACGTCGATCGAGGACGTGAACCGCCTCCTCCAGGCACGCAAGCAGATGGAGAAGATGATGCGCGCGATGGGGAAGGGGAAGCTCCCGAGCCTCCCGGGGCTGCCGCAGGAGCTGGCAGGCGGCGGCGGCCGTCCGCGGCGGGGCCGCCGTTAGCTCGACGCCGGAGGATTCCGGCACAATTCGCGCTTCCAACCGAGAGAAAGGCACTGGATGGTACGCATGAGGCTGACCCGCGTCGGCTCGAAGAAGAACCCGATCTACCGCGTCGTGGTCGCCGACGGCCGCTCGCCACGCGACGGCCGGTTCATCGAGATCGTTGGTCGCTACAACCCGCAGACCGACCCCTCGACCATCGACCTCGACGCCGAGAAGGTCAAGGGATGGCTCGCGAAGGGCGCTCAGCCCTCCGCCCCCGTCGCGCGGCTGATCAAGGCCGCCGGCATCGAGTAGACGACGCGCCGTGGAGGACCTGCTCGCCTGGCTCGCGCGGGGGCTCGTCGACGACCCGGGCGCCGTGCGGGTCGAGACCGTGGACGAGGGCGACGTGCTCGTGCTGCGCCTCTTCGTCGCCCCGGACGACGTCGGGAAGGTGATCGGGCGCCAGGGGCGCGTCGCGCGCGCCCTGCGGACCGTCGTCCGTTCCGCGAGCGCCCGCGGTGGGCGGCGGTACGTGCTCGAGATCGAGGGCTAGTGGTCTCTCCGGGAAATCCGCACATGCTTCGCGCGGCTGCAAACGCTTCGCATGCCGTCGTCCTCGGTCGCCCCGATACCTGCGGGTATCGGCGCTCCCTGCGTCCTGGGTCTGCTCGGTTTTCGCCGGCGAATCACGCCCGGATCTCCCGGAGAGACCACTAGTTGCTCGTCCCGATCGGGAAGGTCGGGCGGCCGCACGGGCTCGACGGCGCATTCGTGGTGGAGCGGGCGAGCCTCGACGACCGGCGCTGGTCCGTCGGCGCCACGGTGCTCGTCGACGGCGTCCCGGCGACGATCACGCTCGCGCGTCGCGCCGGGGGCGGGCGCCGCGCGATCCGGCTCGACCGGGAGGTGCCTCGCGGCGCGGAGCTCGCCGTGCCCGAGTCCGACCTGCCTCCGGCCGACCCCGACAGCTTCTACGTCTTCCAGCTCGTGGACCTCCAGGCGGTCGACGAGAACGGAGCGCCGCTGGGGCGGGTGGTCGAGGTGCATCCGGGAGCCGCCAACGACAACGTCGAGCTCTCCGACGGTACCCTCGTGCCCCTCGTCGAGGACGCCGTGCGCGAGGTCGACCTCGAGAACGGCAGGCTCGTGGTCGTCCGGAGCTTCCTCTCGCCGGACAACGGCTCGTCCGGGTAGACGTGTCCGGCCGCCGCGGAGAGGGGTACCCTGGATCGTTCGTGCGCGTCGACGTCTTCACGCAGGTTCCGCACGCCTTCGGCTGGCTCACCGAGCAGCAGCCGCTCGCGGGCGTGCTCGGCCGTGAGCTCGAGCTGCGGCTCTTCAACTACCGGGACACGACGCCGCTCCGTGCGGGCCAGGTCGATGACGACCCGTACGGGGGCGGCCCGGGGATGGTGCTCCGCGTCGACGTCGCCGACGCGGCGCTCGAGGCGGCGTACGGCAGCGAGCGGCCGGGCCGGATCGTCGCGCTCACCCCCACGGGACGCCAGCTCGACCAGGAGCTCGTGGAGACGCTCGCAGCGGAGCCGCAGCTCGCGCTGCTCTCGTCGCGGTTCGAGGGCTTCGACGAGCGCATCGTGAGCAAGCTCTGCACCGATGCGATCTCGATCGGGCCATACGTGCTCTCCGGCGGCGAGCTTCCCGCGATGGTGCTGCTCGACGCGATCACGCGCCGGCTCCCTGGGGCCCTCACCGAAGGGTCCGGCGAGCACGAGAGCTTCTCCGAGGCGCTCGAAGGAGGGCTCGAGTATCCGCACTACACGCGACCCTCCGAGTACCGCGGGTGGCACGTCCCGCCCGTCCTGCTCTCCGGCGACCATGGGCGGATCGCGCAGTGGCGGGACGAGCAGAGCCGTGTCAGGAGCGTCCGCTGAGCGACGCCGAGCGCGACCCGCCGTACGAGCCCGACGACTCGTCTCGCCCGGCCGAGGCGCCGCCCGGCCAGGGCGTGCGCCTGCCCGAGCCGCCGCCGGACCGGCCCGAGCCGGAAGGGGTCGAGCACACCGGCTGGCCGACCACGCCTGCCGAGATCCCGCTCGACGGCATTGGGCCCCGCGGCGAGGAGCCGGAGCCTCCGGCACCGCCCCCGCCCCCGCAGCACCGCTCGCGGAACCCCGTCGACCGCCTGACACGGGGCCTGCCGGACCCGGTGCGCGTGGTCGTGGACTGGGTCGTCACGATCGTCGCGGCGATCGCGATCGTGCTGCTCGTCAAGGCGTACGTGGTGAACCCCTACAAGATCCCGTCGTCGTCGATGGAGCCGACGCTCCACTGCGCGCGCCCCAAGGAGGGCTGCGAGGCGCGCTTCGACGACCGCGTGCTCGCGAACCGCTTCATCTACCACCTCCG
>DASSUT010000203.1:0-3968 GCA_035706725.1 Gaiella sp.
CTCCGGCCCTCGATCGAGCTCCTACGGGTCCAGTCGAACCCGATCGCGATCAAGAAGGCGCTCCAGCTCCTCGGGCACGAGGTCGGCGGGCTCCGCCTGCCGCTGGTCGAGGCGGACGAGGACGAGACCGCCGCGATCCGCAGCTGCCTCGAGCGGCTCGGGCTGCTCGCGGTCGTCACGTAGCCCTCTCGGGCCGCGTGCAGGAACGCGCTCCGTAGACTGCGGGCGGTGACCGCTCCGCTTCGCATCGTTCCCCTCGGCGGCCTCGGCGAGGTCGGCAAGAACATGACCGTGCTCGAGTACGGCGAGGACCTGATCGTGATCGAGGCCGGGCTCGCGTTCCCGCGGGACGAGCACCTCGGCGTCGATCTGGTGCTGCCCGACGTCTCGTACCTCGAGGGTCGCCCGGTTCGCGCGATCGTGGTCACGCACGGCCACGAAGACCACGTCGGCGGTCTCCCGTACGCGCTCCGCAGGCTGGAGGTCGGCGAGGTGATCGGCACGCGGTTGACGCTCGCGCTCGTGAAGTCGAAACTCGACGAGCACGGGCTCGGCGCGACGACGGTGCTCACCGAGGTGGAGCCCGGGCAGCAGGTGCTCGAGGTCGGCCCGTTCCGCCTCGAGTTCGTGCGCATGGCGCACTCGATTCCGGACTCGATGGCGGTCGTGATCGACACGCCCGCAGGGCTCGTCCTCCACACCGGGGACTGGAAGCTCGACCACACCCCCGTCGACGGGCTCAAGACCGACGTCGGGACGCTCGCGCAACTGGGCACCCGCGGCGTCGACCTGCTCCTCGGGGACTCGACGAACGCCGAGCGGCCGGGGATGACCGGCTCGGAGCGGCTCGTCGGCGAGGCGTTCCGGCAGCTCATCCCGCTCCGCTCGGGCCGCATCGTGGTCGCCTCGTTCGCCTCGAACATCCATCGCGTGCAGCAGGCCGCGGAGGTGGCGATCGCGCACGGGCGCAAGGTCGCGGTCGTCGGCCGCTCGATGCGGAAGAACATGAACATCGCCCGGAGCCTCGGCTACGTCGACCTCCCCGAGGACTCCATCGTCTCGCCGAAGGAGGCCATGGAGCTGCCACCCAGCCAGGTGATCGTTCTCTGCACCGGGAGCCAGGGCGAGCCGATGTCCGCGCTCACGCGTATCGCGTACGGCGACCACGCGAACGTCGCGGTCGAGCGCGGCGACACCGTGATCATCTCCGCGAAGCCGGTTCCCGGCAACGAGCTTCGCGTCCACGACTCGATCAACCACCTCGCGCGGCTCGGCGCGGAGGTTCTCCACCAGGAGATCGCGCCGGTCCACGTCTCGGGCCACGCGTGCTCGGAGGAGCTGCGCACCCTGCTCTCGCTCGTGCGGCCGCGGGCGGTCATGCCGATCCACGGCGAATACCGGATGCTGGCCGCGCATGCGAAGCTCGCGCAGGACGCCGGGGTGCCCGACGACCGGATCGTGATCGCGGAGAACGGTTCCGTGGTCGAGCTCACGCCGGACGGCGTGAGGATCGCCGGGCACGTCCCCGCGGGCGTCACGTTCGTCGACGGGTTGGGGGTCGGGGACGTCGAGGACGTCGCGTTGCGTGACCGCCGCAAGCTCTCCGAGGACGGCGTGCTGATCGTCGTCGCGACCGTCTCGCTCGAGGACGGCGGCTCGGTGTCCCCGCCGGAGCTGATCGCGCGCGGCGTGGGGGAGGACCCCGAGCTCGTCGACGAGCTGCGTGACGAGGCCGCGCGGATCGCCGCCGAGCTCTCGCAGAACGGGCTCGCGGAGATCAAGCTCGTGCAGGAGCACTTCCACGAGGCGATCGGCCAGGCGGTGTACGACCGCACGCGCCGCCGTCCGATGATCCTCCCGGTCGTGATCGAGGTCTAGTGTCCGGCTGGGCGGACGTCATCGAGGCGAGGGCGGCGTCGCCTGCGACGGCCCTCCGGCTCGTGCGCCAGCTCCGCGCGAGCGAGGCCGCCGCGCTCGCGTTCTGCCGTCTCCTCGAGCGGTGGGGAAGGGGCGAGCCTGTTCCCGCCACCGCCGGGTCGCGCGCGGCGGCGCTTCGCCACGCCGCGGACCGCGTCGAGACCGCGCTCGCGGGCCTCGAGGCGCCGCTTTCCGCCTATCTCCTCGAGCTCGAGCCGGAGCGTGCCGAGGGGCGGAGCTGGTACGGCGGCCCGGGCGCCGGGGAGCTCGTGGAGTGGCAGCCGGTGCTCGAGCGGGCCGGTGTCGCGGCATGTCCCAATCGCGTCGCCGCCGTGTACCTCGAGCTCGCGGTGCTCGTCCGCGCCCTGCAGGGGCTCGACGACGCGGCCCGGCTCGACATGCCGCCCGACCGCTCCTCGCTCTGGGCCGGCCTCTTCGACCTACGTGACACGCTCTTCGCGGCGACCGTCGACGACCTCCGCGCGCTCGCAGCGTAGGTCGGTGGTCGGTGAAAACGGTGTCTGACACCGTTTCCACAACGCTGCGGCGCGGCCTGTGGAGGGCTCTGCACGGAGTCGGCACGAAGCACACCGGGTTGGTGCGCGACCCGCGCAGCCAAGGGAGTCGTCGTGTGGAGGGATCGGCACCCAATCGGCACGAGTCTGCCCTTGACAGAAAACGGTGTCTGACACCGTTCGTCGTCAAGCTGCCTCGAATCGACAGGAGGTCGTGACGCCGCGCATCACGGTCGTCGGCTCGGTCAACCTCGACCTCGTCGTGCGGGTCGAGCGGCTGCCACAGCCGGGAGAGACGGTCGGTGGCGGATCGTTCGCACGCGTGCCGGGAGGCAAGGGGGCGAACCAGGCGGTCGCCTGCGCGCGGCTCGGCGCCGACGTGACGCTGATCGCCGCCGTCGGCCGTGACCCGAACGCCGACGAGGCGCTCGCCGGCCTCCGCGAGGCGGGCGTGACGCTGCTGCTCGAGGAGAGCGACGAGCACACCGGCGTCGCGCTGATCCAGGTCGACGCCGCTGGCGAGACGACGATCGCGGTCGCGCCGGGGGCGAACGCGACGCTCGCCGCGGTCGAGGTGCCCGACCACGACGCGGTGCTGTGCCAGCTCGAGGTGCCCGACGCCGCCGTGCTCTCCGCCTGGGAGGCGGCGAGCGGAATGTTCTGCCTGAACGCCGCACCCGCGAGGCGGATCGACGTCGACCCGGACGTGACCGTCGTGAACCGCCACGAGCTCGAGCTCCTCGCGCGCCGTGACGGGCTCGTGGCGCTGACGCTCGGCGAGCAGGGCGCCGTGCTCCTCGACGACGGAGAAGAGATCGCGCGCGCCGCCCCGCCGCCCGTCGACGCGGTCGACGGCACGGCCGCGGGAGATGCCTTCACCGCGTGCCTGCTCGTCTCGCTGCTCGAGGGGCGCGAGGAGGACGAGGCACTCACGCGAGCCTGCGCCGCGGGCGCGCTCGCCGCCTCCCGCTTCGGCGCCCAGCCCTCGCTCCCGACGGCGGCCGAGGTCGACGAGCTGCTCTCCCGCTGAGTCAGCCGCCGGCCGCCGTCGGACAGCTTTGTGGTGAATCACCACGAGCGTTCTCAGCGCGGCGGGGTCAGGCGGCCATAATCGGGGCGATGCCGACGCCGACCGTGCTCGACTGCGACCCCGGTCACGACGACGCGATCGCGCTGCTCCTCGCGCTCGGGAGCCCTGAGCTCGAGCTCCTCGGCGTGACGACGACGTACGGGAACCAGACCGTCGAGAAGACGACGGCGAACGCGCTGCGCGTCCTCGAGCTCGCCGGCCGCACGGACGTCCCGGTCGCGCAGGGCGCCGCCGACCCGCTCGCGCGCCCCCTCGTGGTCGCCTCGCACGTCCACGGCGAGAGCGGGCTCGACGGGCCGGCGCTGCCGCCGCCCAGCATCGAGCCGGTCGCGACGCCGGCGGTCGAGTGGCTCGCGGAGACGGTCGCAGCCTCGCACGCGCCGGTGACCCTCGTTCCGACGGGGCCGCTCACGAACGTCGCGCGGTACCTCGAGGCGCACGGCACC
>DASSUT010000204.1:0-3626 GCA_035706725.1 Gaiella sp.
CGAGACGATCAGGGCGCTACTCGAGGAGACGTTTCCCGACGGCAGCGTCGACGTCGTCGACCGGACGGGCGGCGGCGACCACTTCCACGTGACCGTGGAGAGCGCCGCGTTCGACGGCCTGTCGCTCGTCGAGCAGCACCGGCTCGTCAACCGCGCGCTCGCCGCGCCGCTCGTCGACGGCTCGATCCACGAGCTCCGCATCACGACGAAGGGACAGCAATGACACTCCGTGACGAGATCCAGCAGGTGATCGACGGCGAGCCTGTCGCGATCTTCATGAAGGGGACGCCCGAGCGGCCCGCGTGCGGCAACTCGCTCCGCGCGCTGCAGGCGCTGTGGGGCGCCGGCGCGCCGATCACCGCGGTCGACATCCTGCCCGACCCCCGCATCCGGCAGGAGCTCTCCGCCCTGACGGACTGGCCGACGATCCCCCAGGTGTTCGTCAAGGGAGAGCTGATCGGCGGCGCCGACATCACCGAGGAGCTCTTCGCCTCGGGCGAGCTCGGCCGGAAGCTCGACGAGGCGCTCGGGCCCGAGCACGAGCAGGTCGTGAAGACGGTCGTGCTCGCCGCCACCGCCGTCTGAGCGACGGCAGGCCGGCCGGTGCCCGGCTGGCGTCGGGCACCTGACGTGCCCGCTCCACCCCGAAGCAGCGCACATACGAGGCCCGGCGAGCGCGACAACCGGTTCTTAACGGCCCGCAACCCTCCGTTCACGGGGCCCGGCCTATAACGCCTTCGTGAGCTCTTCGGAGACGCCGACTCACCCTGACGCACCGCCTCCGGGTCAGCGCCCCGGCCGGTTCGCGTCCACCGCCAAGCCCGTTGCCGCGCTCGTCGCCGCCTCCCTTCTCGGCGGCGGCGCGGCGCTGGGCGGTGCCTGGGCGCTCGGCGCCTTCGACGAGCAGACGGGCCCTACGACGGTCGTCGAGTCGGCGCCGACGAGCACCGCGACGCACTCGACCGGCTCAACGGCGATCGACGTCGCCGCGATCTACAGGCAGAACGCGCCGGGAGTCGTCCAGATCACCTCGACCTCGCAGGGCGCCCCGAGCACGGACGTCTTCGGCAACCCCATCCCCGGCGCCTCGCAGCGCGCGCTCGGGTCCGGGTTCGTGATCGACAAGGACGGGCACGTGGTGACGAACTACCACGTCGTCCAGGGTGCGGACTCGATCGACGTCAGCTTCTCGAACCAGGAGACCGTCTCCGCGAAGGTCGTGGGCACCGACCCGTCCACCGATCTCGCGGTGCTCAAGGTCGACGTCGACGCGAAGGCCCTCACGCCGCTGACGCTCGCGGACTCCGACGCCGTCCAGGTCGGCGACCCGGTCGTCGCGATCGGCAACCCCTTCGGGCTCGAGCGAACGGTCACCGCCGGCATCGTGAGCGCCCTCCAGCGGGAGGTCAGCGCCCCGAACGACTACACGATCGACCACGTGATCCAGACGGACGCGCCGATCAACGCCGGCAACTCGGGTGGCCCGCTGATCGACGCCCAGGGCCGCGTGATCGGCGTCAACTCGCAGATCGAGACCGCGAGCGGCGGCGGCGGGAACGTCGGCATCGGGTTCGCCGTCCCGTCGAACACCGTGAAGAGCGTCGTCGCGCAGCTCCTCGACGACGGCAAGGTCGACCGGGCGTTCCTCGGCGTCACCCTGCAGGACGTCGACCCCGACGTCGCGCAGGTGCTGCGCCTCCCGGCGAAGGAGGGCGTGCTCGTCGCGTCGGTGAGGCCGGGGAGCCCGGCCGCCAAGGCCGGCATCGTGGGCGGCAACACGCAGGTCGTCGTCGCCGGCCAGAGCTACCAGCTCGGCGGCGACATGATCGTCGCGATCGACGGGAAGACCGTGACCTCGACCGACCGGCTGCGCGATCTCATCACGGCCCACAAGCCGGGAGACACCGTGCAGGTCACGGTGGTGGACAAGAACGGCAAGCGAACGACCAAGAGCGTCGAGCTCGCGAGCATGCCCGCGAACTTGACGAGCTGAACGAGCTCGACCGGGCCGCCCACTCTCCCCGGGCGACCCGCACGAGAGGCAGGGGGGATGCCTGCCCGCCCCTGCTGAGCAGGTGGGGGAGCCGTCGCTCCCCCACCTCGCTACGTCTCGCCCCGGCCGTCCGAGACCGCTCGCAGCGCCTCGTCCGCGAGCCGCCGGCCGCGCTCGATCAGCGCACGCTTCGTCTCGAGCGGCCACTCGAGCCCGGCGCGGAAGCTCGGGTCGAGCGAGAGCTCCCCCGCGCCCGCGCTCACGATCCGCCGGGGAAGCGCGCGGTCGTGACGGAACGGAAAGCGCGCGTTCGCGAAGCGCTCCTCCACCTCGCGCCGCGCCCGCGCTCGCCGCCACGGCGCGGCGTTCCGGCGCACAGACGCCAGGACGTCCTCGCGCAGCGCGGCCAGCTCGCGCACGGATGCGTCCTTCTCCTCGGCGAAGCGAACCTCGAGCGTCGTGTTGCGCGCGACCGTGACACGCATGAGGCGGGCGATCATCTCGGCCAGGTGCGCCGGCTCGCCGCGCTCCTGACGCTCCTCCGCAGCCTCGAGCTCGCGGAGCAGCGCACGCACCGGGGGCACCGCCCGGAACGGCTCGAGACGCCGGCGGATGCGCGCGAGGTTCTCGGCGGTCGCGGGCGGGTTCCGCGGCACGTAGCGGAAGCCGACGATCTCGCCGACGGCGGGGTTGTCGTACGCGTGCCCGAGCGGGAAGTTCCGCACCCAGCCGCCGTCCGTGCCGATCACCTCGCCGACCCTGAGCGGCAGCACGAGGGCGCTGATCGCAGCCGAGGCGAGGATCGCGCGCGCGAGCTCGGCGGGCTCGCTCGTGCGGCTCGAGTACAACCGCTCGTAGGTGTCGTGGACGTCCCCGGGCCCGTCCGTCAGGTCCGTGACGCAGACGACGAGCTCGATCGGGGCCCCCACCAGCTCGCGCGCGATCTCGTCGATCGACCCGAGCCGTTCGGCGATCGTTTCCGGCAGGGCGTAGTCGTGCAGGCCCGTCAGCGGGAGCTGCCAGAGCCGGTTCGGCCGGAACGTCTCGTCGGGCGCGAGCTCGAGCACGAACCGTTCGAGGTCGTCGAGCCGGTCGATCGTGGCCATCGCGCCGGTGAGCGCGCCGGCCGAGGTCCCGTATACCCAGCCCACCCGGCTCCACAGCGGATCGTCGCGAAGGCGGCGAAGGAAGCCGAGCTCGAGCAGGAGCCCGTTCATCCCGCCGCCGGACAGGACGATCGCGAGATCGCGCTCGGTCATCGCATCTATTCTGCTGGCGTGGACTGGGAGACCCCGGAGACCGGCTCGATCGTCCTCGCGGACGACGAGCTCGAGACCGACGAGACACTCTGGCGCGACGAGGACGACGAGGACCGTGCGGGATGGTGGTGCGTCCGGACGGATCCGTTTCCCTGCCCCGCGAACGGCTGCTCGTTCATCGCGGAGTTCATGACCGCCGCGCACCTCGTGCTCGTGTGGCAGGAACGGGACGACCCCAACCTCCTCTGGCACGCCCAGCGCGCAAAGGAGGTCGGCCGCAACCCGCGGGTCGTGTCGTATGCGGTCGCCTTCGGCCCGAGCGCGTCGTACTACGCGTGGGAAGCCGCGGGCCGGCCGGTGCACGGCGTCAAGCG
>DASSUT010000205.1:0-12640 GCA_035706725.1 Gaiella sp.
ATGATCTCCGCCGTCTTCTGGCGCTCGCGCTTCAAGTACGGACAGCGCGCGTATCGCTTCGCGCTGCTCGAGGCCGGTCATGTGGCGCAGAGCTTCCTGCTGGCTGCGACCGCGCTCGGCCTCGCTGCGTGCCCGGTGGGCGGCTTCTACGACCGGAGAGTCGATGCCTTTCTCGGCATCGACGGGCTGTACGAGGCATCCGTCTATCTGCTGCCCGTGGGAGCGAGCGGCTCGTGACGGTCGTTCGGCTCGCCGGGTGGATCGCTACGGTCGTGCTGGCGGTCGCGGTCGCCCCGCGAATCGATCCGCTGCTCGACGAGGGAGCCGCGGCGGTTCCCCTCGGGATCTGCGCCGGAGCGATCCTGTTCGCCGTCCTCGCGCGCAAGCGCATCTCGCCGGCGGCCCTCGTGACGGTCCCGCGCGAACGGCTCCTTGCACGCACGGTCGTCATCACGGTCAAGGCGGCCCATGAGGAAGCCGTCTGGCGCGCGGTGTTGCTCGGGGTCCTCGTGGGGCCGATCGGTCGCGCCGGAGCGCTCGCCGTGAGCACATGTCTCTTCGCCGCCGCACACCTGAACCGCCTCGGACCGCGTGCGGCGCAGCACCTCGTGACCGGCGTCGTCTTCGGACTCGCGTATCTCGTGACAGGTCGGCTGGCGGCCGCAATCGGTGCCCATGCGGCGTACAACGTCCTCATCGGGGTCGGTCGCCTGTCACTTCCCGACCTGTCCGTTTCGGCCACTGGCGAGCCGGCGCGGCCGATCGTACGATCGTCGGACCGGTCACGCCTGTTCTCGCCTCGCGCCGTATTGCGCTCCGCCGTGTCCTCGCCGTCAGTCGCCAGCCTCGTCGCCGTCTCGAAGACGTTCGGTGAGGTCCGCGCACTCGACGGCCTCGACCTGGACGTGCGCCCCGGCGAAGTGGTGGGTCTCCTGGGCCCGAACGGCGCCGGGAAGTCCACGGCGATCTCGATCGTGCTCGGCCTGCGCCGTCCGGACGAGGGCCGAGCGGTGCTCTTCGGCCGCAATCCTCGCGAGACAGGAGCACGGCGAGAGATCGGCGTCGTCTTGCAGGAGGTCAGCCTCCCTCCGGTTCTCCGTGTGGGGGAGCTCGTCCAGCTCGTCCGTGCGCACTACCGCGATCCGGTGCCTCAGAGCGAGTTGCTGGAGCGTCTCGACCTCGGTGAGCTGGCCCGCACCCAGATCGGAGGTTTGTCGGGTGGGCAACGGCGCAGGCTGGCGATGGCCCTGGCGCTTGCCGGGCGTCCACGGGCTCTGTTCCTCGACGAGCCGACCGCAGCGATAGACGCGGGTGGCCGGCGGGTGCTCTGGCGCGAGCTGAGCGCATTCGCGGCCGCAGGGGGAGCGATCCTCGTCACCACGCAGCAGCTCGAGGAGGCGGAGCGGTACGCGACACGCCTCGTCGTGATCTCGCACGGCAGGATCGTGGGGGAAGGAACCGTCGGAGAGATCCGCGCCCGGGTCGGGAAGGCGACCATCCGTCTGCGGGCCGAGCACCTGCCTCGGGTGCCCGGGGCGACCGTGGTCGAGTCGACGCTCGACAGGCACGTCGTGTACGTCGACGATCCCGAGCGATACGTCGCGGAGCTCGTCCGCTCGGGAATTCGCTACCAGGACCTGGAGGTGGCGCGACCGAGCCTCGAGGACGCGTTCGTCACGCTCACGGGGGACGAGACGTGAGACTCGCCTGGGCCCACGCGAAAGCCGAGACCTTGCAGCTCGTGCGGATACCGGCCTATGCGCTGGCGACGCTCGCGTTTCCCGTCATCGCCGTTCTGCTCTTCGGGGGCCGGGTGGACGACGATCCGGAGCGCCTGGTCGCCGGTTTCACCGCAACCGCGGTGCTCGCGATCGCGTTCTTCCAGTTCGGCGTCGGGGTTGCCACGAGCCGGCTCTACACCGAGTGGGAGACCTTCCTTCGGACGCTGCCGACGAACCCGTCGACGCGCCTCGCGGGACGGGTGATCTCGGCCCTCGGCTTCTCGGCCGTTGCGGTCGTGCTCGTCGGAGTAACGGCGATTCTCGTGTATCACGCCCACTTCGGCTGGGGCCGGCTCGCCGCCCTCGCCGTCGCGCTCGTGCTCGGCGCCGTTCCGTTCGCGCTCCTCGGTGTCGCCTTCGGCTACTGGCTCCCACCCCGCGCTGCGCTACCGGCCGCGAACCTCCTCTTTCTCGTGCTCGCGATCCTCGGGTCTCTCTGGGCCCGTCCGCCCGACGACCTGCCGAGGGAGGCCGACATCACGTCCCAGCTCCTGCCGACGCGCAGCTGGGTGGAGGTGCTCGACTCGATCGCGACGGGTGACCACCGACTCCCGCTCCACCACGTCGCGGCGCTCGTCGCGTGGTCGCTCGTCTTCCTCGCGTTGGCGTGGTGGGGCTACCGCCGAGACGAGGGCGAGCGCTTCACGTAGACGCCGCTCACCACACGTCGCGCAGCAGGGCCACGACGTCCGCGGCGCTCGCCGGCCGGGGATTGACCTGGGCGCCGGGCCGCGCGACGATCGCCGCCGCGAGCTGGTCGAGCTCGTCCTTCGGGACACCGAGGTCTCGCAGACGCCCGAAGCCGCCGAGCGCCGCAAGCTCCTCGACCCGGGTCGGCGCGTCGTCCGTGCCGAGCGCGGTTGCGAGCCGAGCGACGGCCCCGGGCACCACCTCCGCGTTGAACCGGAGCGCGGCCGGAAGGCAGACCGCGTTCGCAGACCCCTGCGGCACGTCGTAGCGGCCGCCGATGCCCTGCGCCATCGCGTGCGCGAGACACACTCCCGACTCCGCGAGCGCGAGCGCCGCACGGTGCGCCCCCTCGAGCAGCCGCGACCTGCCGTAGATCCCCTCGGGCCGCTCGACGACGATCGGCAGGGCATGCCCGATCGCGGTCGCCCCCGTGTCAGCGTGTCGCGGCGCGCGTCGCGTCGCATCCGGGTGGTAGTACGCCTCGGCGCAGTGCGCAAGCGCGTTCATCGACGTGCCGACGGTCGTCTCGAGCGGCAGGTCGAGCGTGAGGGCGGGGTCGTAGATCGCCGCGATCGGCGTGGCGCGAGGGTCGCGGCCGCCCCCCTTTCGTCCGGGGCCGAGGCGGATGCCGAAATACGGCGTCCACTCGGCCCCCGCGTAGGTGGTCGGCACGGCGACCACCCGCGGGAGCGTGGAGTGGCCCAGCGAGGCAAGCTCGGCGACCACCGCCTTGCAGGTGTCGATCGCGCTCCCGCCGCCGAGCCCGACGAGCCCGTCCGCGTCGACCTCGACGACGAGTGCGGCCGCTTCGCGCACGGTCTCGATCGGCACGTGCGGGCGCACGCCGTCGTAGACGCCGACGACCGGGAGCTCGCCGACGCTCGCGGCCCCCCGACGCGTGGTGACGAGCAGCGCGCGCTCGATACCTGCCTCCGCGTACACGCCCTCGAGCTCCGTGATCGAGCCCGCGCCGTAGCGCATGATCCTGAGCGGCCGGTCGCTGCTCACGCCTGCGCGGCCGGCTGCCTGGGGTCGCCCTGGGAGAGCGCCGCGGCTCGCCCGCGGGCGAACTCCACGAAGGCATCCGCGATCCGGCTCGGAACGCGGCTCGTCCCGCGCGCCAGCGAGATCTCCCGGCGGCCGTCCATGCCGGCCACCCTGGCCTCCGAGAGCGCGCCGGAAGCAAGGTCGCTCTCCACCGCGGCCCGGGAGATGAACGTCACGCCGTAGCCGGCGAGGACGGCGCTGCGCACCGACTCCTGCAGGCCGAGCTGGAGGCGGATGTCGAGGTCGCGCAGCCGCAGGCCGAGCCGGCGAAGCTCGTCCTCGACGACCCGGCGCACGCCCGCGCCCTCCTGCATGACCACGAGCGTCTCGGAGACGAGGTCGTGGGCGTCGACCTCGCGCCCGGCGAAGCGGTGGCCGGGCGGGCAGACGAGCACGACCTCGTCGTATGCGAACGGCTCGTAGCGGACGCCGCGGTGGCGTGGCGCCGCGCCGACGATGCCGAGCTCGAGGCGGCGGTCGGCAACGAGCTCGACGACTGCGGACGTGTCGTGCACCTCGAGCGCGATCCGCACGCCCGCGTGCAGGTCCTGGAACTCACAGAGAAGCTGGGGGACGACGATCGCCGCCGGCCCGGTCGACGCGCCGATGGCGAGCGTGCCTGCGAGCTCTCCCTCGGCGCCCGCTGCGAGCTCGTCGAGGACCTGCGCCTCGAGCGTGAGCAGGCGCTGCGCGCCCCGGTAGAGACGGCGTCCCGATTCCGTCGGCTCGACGTGGCGGCCCGAGCGATCGAGGAGCCGCGTTCCGAGCCGCTTCTCGAGCGCGCGCACCTGCAGCGAGACCGCCGGCTGCGTGACGCCGAGCTGCTCGGCCGCCTGCGAGAAGGAGCGCCGTTCGACCACCGCGCAGAACGCCGCAAGTTGCCGTGTGTCCATAAGGAAACCTTATCCGAGCCGTTCGCGCCTGCCGTGGATCGTGCCCTCGGCGAGGATACGCGTCGATGCGCGTCTGGATCGACGTCACGAACTCGCCGCACGTCGTGTTCTTCCGGCCGCTCGTCGACCTCCTCCGAGCGCGCGGGCACGACGTGACGATCAGCGCACGGGACTTCGCGCAGACGCTCGAGCTACTGGACGACACGCGTCTCGAGCACACCGTCGTCGGGCCGCCGCACGGCGGCGCGTCGCGCGCCGCGAAGGCGCGGGCGATGGGCACCCGGCTTCGCGCGCTCAGGCGGTTCGCGCGCGGCCGCGGCTTCGACGTCGCGCTGGCGCACGCCTCGCACGAGCTTCCGCTCGCCGCGCGGTCGCTCGGGGTCCGGTCCGCCTACGCGTTCGACTACGAGTTCGCGCTCGCCCAGCACGGCCTCGGCTGCCGAGCGGCCACACGGGTCGTGGTGCCGGAGGCGATCCCGCAGAGCCGCCTCGACCGGCTCGGCGCCCGGCAGCGAAAGGCCCGTCGGTACCCCGGCCTGAAGGAGGAGTACTACCTGCACGGCTTCTCGCCCGACGAGCGCGTGCTCGACGAGCTCGGCGTCGACCGCTCCCGGATCCTCGTGGTCGTGCGCACGCCGCCCGAGGTGTCGCTGTACCACCTCCACGGAAGCCCGCTGTTCGGCGCGGTCCTCGAGCGGCTCGGCGCCGATCCCTCGGTCAACGCGGTCGTGCTGCCGCGCACGGCCGAGCAGCGGGACACGGCCACGGCGCTCAAGCGCGCCTCGCTCCTGGTCCCCGACCGCGCGGTCGACGCGCTCAGCCTCGTCGCGTTCGCCGACCTCGTCGTCTCGGCCGGAGGGACCATGAACCGCGAGGCGGTCGCCCTCGGGACGCCGGTCTACACGTCGTTCGCCGGGCGGCTCGGCGCGGTCGACGAGCGGTTGATCGACGAGGGCCTGCTGCGACCGCTCCGTTCCGCCGACGATCTCGTGCTCGAGCGCAAGCCTCGGCACGCGGGCGCGAGGCCGACGCGCGACCCCGCCCTGATGCTCGACCTCATGCTGTCCGCTCTGGCGTGAGCGCGCCGGCTTGGAGCCGCGTCACGAACCCCGGCCCGCCGCCGAACAGGCAGTGGTCGACGTTGAGCGCGCGGCCGTCGCCGTAGGCGAACGGCGCCGTCACCGCCCGGGGATCGACCCCGAGGACCGACGCGATCGGGGTGTGACCGTGGACGATCCTCGACCCGCCGAACGCGGCCAGGAGCCGATCGACGACGGCCGGGTCGTGGAGGCGGAGCCGGTCGCTGAGCGTCTCGAGCAGCTCCTCGAGCACCGGCGGGTCGGACGAGCGAAGCGCTGCCTCGATGCCTGCGTTGACCTCTGCGAGCGACCCTCCGTAGCGCAGGTACGCGTCGCTGTCCGCGTGGAGAAGCAGCCAGTCGCCCTCGAGCGCGACCGCCGGCCGGCGGACGATCCACTCGACGTGCTCGGGCGTCAGGCCCGCGAGATCGCGCTCGAGGCCGCCGTTCGCCCGCCACACGTCCGTGAACGTCGTGCCCGGGAAGCCGAGCTCCTCGCCGCCGGCGCGGTGCACGGACATGAGGTATGCCTCGTGGTTGCCGAGCAGGCACCGGACGGCCCCCGCGCTCTCCCGCTCGAGCCGCCGGACGAGGTCGATCGCGCCGAGCCCGTCCGGGCCGCGGTCGACGAGGTCGCCGAGGAGCCAGAGCACCGCGTCGGCTCCCGCCCACCGCCCCGCTGCGTCGAGCAGCTCCGCCTCGCGCAGGAGCGCGACGAGCGCGTCGCGGTGGCCGTGGACGTCGCCCACGACGAACACGGGCCGCATCGGGCTACCCGACGGGCTCGGACTCGGTGGCCGCCGACCGCGGGAAGACCACGAGCCGGCTCAGCGCGCCGACGAGCTCGAGCGTGTCGCCTTCCGCCACCAGCCGCTCGAGGCGGGCGAGCTCGCCCTCGAGCCACTGGGCGTCGACGGGCGGCCGCGTGATGAGGTCGATCTTCGGGTACGGGCTCGGCGAGACGAGCTCGCCGTCTCCCACGAGCTCCTCGTGGAGCTTCTCCCCCGGCGCCGGGCCGATGAACTCGACCATGACGTCGGTACCGGGCTGCTTGCCGGAGAGTCTGACCATGCGCTCGGCGAGATCGACGATCTTCACCGGCTCGCCCATGTCCAGCACGTACACCTGGCCCCGTCCGCCGATCGCACCGGCCTGGACGATCAGCTGCACCGCCTCGGGGATCGTCATGAAGAACCGCGTCATCTCGGGGTGTGTCACCGTGACCGGCCCGCCGCGGGCGATCTGCCGCCGGAAGATCGGGATCACGGACCCCGAGGAGCCGAGGACGTTGCCGAACCTGACCGCGACGAAGCGCGTCTCGACGCCCTCCCGGTTGCCCCAGGCCTCGACGATCCACTCGGCGATCGCCTTCGACTGCCCCATCACCGTCCGTGGGTTCGCGGCCTTGTCGGTCGAGACGAGGACGAAGCGCTTTGCGCCGTACTCGATCGCGACGTCGGCGAGCACGCGCGTCCCGAGGGTGTTGTTGCGGACCGCCTCGAGCGGGTTCGCCTCCATCATCGCGACGTGCTTGTACGCCGCCGCGTGGAAGACGACCCCCGGCCGGTACTTGTCGAACACCTGACGGAGCTTCGCGGGGTCCTTCACGTCCCCCACGACCGCGGCCGCCGCGAGGAACCCACGCTCGCGGACGAGCTCACGCTCGATCTCGAAAAGGGCCGGCTCGGCGTTGTCGAGGAGGACGAGCTTCGCAGGCTCGATCCGTGCGATCTGGCGGCAGAGCTCCGAGCCGATCGACCCGCCGGCGCCGCTGACGAGCACGACCTCGCCGGTGAGGTAGCCGGAGACCGCGTCGAAGTCGATCTCCACGGGCTCGCGCCCGAGGAGGTCTTCGACCTCGACGGGGCGCACCTGGCGTGCGAGGTCGACGTCGCCGGACACGAGCTCCCCGAGACTCGGCAGCGTCTTCACGGGCACGTCGAGCTTCCCGGCGGTCTCGACGATGCGGGCGCGGAGCTGCCCCGACGCGCTCGGGATCGCGATCAGCACCTCGTCGGGCTGCCGGTCGCGCAAGACGCGGTCGAGGTCGGTGATCGCGCCGAGCACCCGGACGCCGTGGAGGCGAAGGTGGCGCTTGCGGGGATCGTCGTCGACGAGCCCGATCGGCGTGTACCCGAGCGCGGGGCTGCGCTGCATCTCCTTGATCACGAGCTGTCCCGCGTCACCGGCTCCGACGACCACGACCTCCTTGCCGCGCGTCACGATCCGGCCCGGAAGGGGGCGCTCGATCAGCGTGCGGACCAGCAGCCGCGAGCCCGCGACGAGCGCCAGGCAGACGAGCAGGTCGATGAACCACACACCGCGCGGCACCGCGACCCGATGGACGTTGAACAGCGTGAACACGAGGAACACGGCGACCGAGGCGAGCACGACCCCGCGCAACGTCGCCCACATGTCGCGCGTCGAGACGTAGCGCCACCAGCGGTTGTAGAAGCCGGACAGCGCGAACACGGGCAGCTTGATCGCGACCACGAGGAGCACGATCGACCAGTCGAGATAGCGGTCGTAGTAGACCGGGCGGCCGGCATCGAAACGGAGGTTCCACGCGAGCCACCACGCGCACGCGACGAGCACCGCGTCGACCGCGATCTGCCAGGTCGAGTGCCGGGTGACGAGCCTGCGCACGGCCCTAAACCGCGACGCCGACGGCCGCGCGCACCGTCTGGACGACGCGCTCCTGCGCGTCGGCGTCGATCCCGCCCCACATCGGGAGCGCGAGGTTCTCCGCCGCGGCACGCTCCGTCTCGGGCAGGGAGCCGGGCTCGTACCCGAGGTACGCGAGCGCGGGCTGGAGATGCAGGGGCGTCACGTAGTAAGAGGCGCACGCGATCGCGTGCTCTTCGAGCGCGGCGCGGATCCGCTCCCGCTCGGACGTGCGGACGACGTACATGTGGTAGACGTGCCCCGGCTCGTCGGCGGGCAACTCGACCGCCTCGCCGAGCCCGAGCTCCGCGTAGCGTGCGGCGGCCTCGCGGCGGGCCGCGTTCCACCCCGCGAGCCGCGGCAGGAAGACGCGCAGGACGGCTGCCTGGATCGCGTCGAGCCGCGAGTTCACCCCGACGGCCTCGAAGGTCTGCTTGTCGCGCGAGCCGTGGAAGCGGAGCATGCGCACGCGGTCGGCGACGGCACGGTCGGTGCACGCCACGAGGCCCCCGTCGCCGAGCGCGAAGAGGTTCTTCGTGGGGAAGAAGCTGAACGTCGAGCAGACCCCGGTAGTCGCGATCCCTGCCGCCCCGAATGCCTGCGCAGCGTCCTCGAGCAGCGGGACGCCGAGCGCGGCAAGCTCGCCCAGAGGGGCCGGCCGGCCGAACAGGTGGACCGGGACGATCGCCTTCGTCCGCACCGTGATCCGGCTCGCAGCGTCGGCGGGATCGAGGTTCAGCGTGCCCGGGTCGATGTCGCAGAACACGGGCGTCGCACCGACGCGCGCGATCGCCTCGGCGGTCGCGTAGAACGTGAACGCGGGACAGATCACCTCGTCGCCGCGGCCCACGCCCATCGCCTCGAGCGCGAGCACGAGCGCGTCCGTCCCGTTCGCGACCCCGATCGCGTGCGGGACGCCGAGGTAGGCGGCCGCCTCGCGCTCGAACGCCTCGACCTCGGGACCGAAGATGAAGCGACCGGACTCGAGCACCTCCGCGAACCGCTCCTGGAGTTGAGGGACGAGCGGCGCGTACTGCGCCTTGACGTCGACGAGCGGGATCACGACGGGACGAGTGTACCCGCCTGCCTGGCGGCCGACGGCCACCAAGCGGCCTAGATCGGCTCGTTTGCAGGCTTTCTTCGGCGTCGCACGAGCCGCCACGCCACGAACAGGGCCGCGGCGACGACCGCGGCGGCGATGAGGAGGTACTCGACGTAGTGGAACGCGTTGTCGACTCGTTCCCAGCTCGCTCCCGCCGCCCAGCCGAGCCCCGCGAATCCGAAGCACCAGATGGCGGAGCCGAGGAGCGTGAGCCACACATAGGGGCCGAACCGGGCACGGAACACGCCGGCAGGCACGGAGATGAACGACCGCATGACGGGCGTGAGGCGGCCGAGCAGCACGGCCCATTCCTCCCACCGGTCGAACCACTGCTCCGCGCGGTCGAGGTTCGCCGGGCTGAGATGCAGCCACCGGCCGTGGCGCTCGAGCCAGGGCCGCCCGAGGTAGTCTCCGGCGGCCCAGCCGCCGATGGAGCCGACGAGGTAGCCGAGCGTCCCCGCGATCGCCATCGCGAGGTACGCGGGCAGGCCGCTGCCGAAGTCGTGGCCGAAGAGGCTCACCGACTGGCCCGCGAACGCGCCCGACGCGATCGCGCCCGCGTAGACCATCACGAGCTCGCTCGCGGCGGGAAACACCGCGTCGATCGCCATCAGCACGAAGACCGCGTAGAGGCCGTGGTTCCCGACGACCTCGGTGATCCAGTCGGTGATGTCGCTCAGCGCGGCGAGGGGCATCGCCGCGGAAGGCTACCCGCGGGGTGCGGCGACCTTGCGGACGGTCACCGTCGTGCGGAGCTCGGACCGGCCGACCGTGCTCACCGCCACCACACGGATCGTCATCGGGCCGGCCACACGCGCACCGCGCTTGGAAAGCCCGTCCCACTCGACCTCGTGATCCCCCGCGTCGAGCGTCCCGCCCGGCGCGATGCCGTTCTCGACCACCCGGCCGGCGGCATCGAGGACGGCCACGGCGACCCGCGCCGGTCGCGCGAGCTTCCATGAGATCGCGAGCGGGCGACCCCCCGGCGGCACGGCCCACCGCTTGGGGGCGCGGAGGAAGCCGAGCGTGTCGTCGAGGACGAAGCTGCGGCTGATCTCGGACGTCCGGCCGAGGTCGTCGACCGCGCTCACGTCGAGCGTCCAGGTGCCGACCGACGCGGCTCCCGAGCCCGTCACTGCCGTCCCGGGCGCGGGAAACGCGACCGGATAGCTCCCGGGCGGCTGCTCGACCGGCGGCAGCGACGTCGTGCCTCCGCCGGGCCCCCGCAGCGTGACGCTCACGGTAGACGGCCTGAACACGCGATAGGCGAGCCCGGGCTCGTCGTCGACTCCGTCGCCGTTCGGCGAGACGAGTGCCGGCGGCTCGGGCGCGAACACACCGTCGTACTCGAACATCAGCGCGGTCGAGATGCGCCGCTCCCGACCGTCGGAAGGCCGGTTCAAGAGCGTGCCCGCGAATGCCATCGTCGTCGAGCCGCCGCTGTCGAGCGCCATCCCCGTCCGCGCGCCGAGGCGGACGAGGGTCTGCGCGAGCTCGAAGTTCGTCATGCCGACGCTGTACCCCGGCTCGCGACCGTCGACCGCCACGAGCACGATCCCTCCGTCGGCACGCTGCCCGACCGCGCTCCGCGGCGCGCGCAGCCCGAGCTGGTTTGCGGTGAACGCCTCGCCCGAGCGGAACACGGGCGCGCCGTCGCGCACGATCTGCGGGCCGCCGCCCAGGGCGGCGACGATGCCCGGCCAGTCGGGCCGGAGAGAAAGCGTGACCGTGACCGTCGCCCCGACCGGCGCCTCGCCGCGGAGCGCCGCCGCGGACGTGCCGCGGGCGAGGAGCACCGCGCCGCCGGGCGGGATCTGGATCGCGCTCGAGCCCGAGCGGAGGTCGACCACAGGCGCCTGGAGCCCGATCGACGGGACCGTGTCCGGGAACGGGAACAGGATCGCCGCGGTGCTCCCCGCCACCGGGGGAGTGGCCGGCCCGTAGGCGTCCGTGAAGAGCGCGGCGCGGCCGGCCCTCGGCGCGGCGTTGAGGGTGGCGACCGCGTGTGCGCCCGGTCCCGCATCCCACGTGCCGGCGAAACCGACGCGGCGGACGTCGAGCGTGCCGTCGGTCGCGATGCCGATGCTCGCACGGCTTCCGTTCGGCGGGCTGAGCAGCTGGCCCTCGCTCATCAGCATCCCGGACGGCCTGCCGGTGGCAAGCGCGAAGAAGTCGCCGTTGACGCCGGCCGTCACCGCGGTCGACGCGAGGCGCCGCTGCATCGCGGTGAGCGTCTCGCGTCCGACGATCGTGCCGTTGGAGACGACCGGCTCGAGGGTGGTGAGACCGCCGGGCCGCGGGCCGCGCAGTACGTTGATCGCGACCGGCCCGTGCGGCGTGAACTGGACACCCGTCTCGTAGGTGACGCCCGGCCAGAGCTCACGTGTCGCGGCATCCGAGGCCTGCGCGACCAAGGCCGTTCCGACGAGCGCGGCAGCGAGTATGGCGGCGAGACGGCGCATCGACCCCGCCCGAAACTACCCGAGCCCCGGCGCGACTCCTCCCGTCCTCACCGTTTCCGAACACCCGCCGCTCGTCTCGACCCGCCGCCGCGGCCACGCGTTGTTCCGTCATCGCCACAGACGGTCGCGCGAGCGCTTGTGGTGATTCACCACAAGCGTTGTCCGGCCCCTGACAACCGGGCACCGGCGCGCCCCAGTCATCGGTGTGCGCCCCGAAGGACCGTGACCGGGCTCCGCTCTACGCTCGGCGGATGAGTGATGTCCAGGCACGAGGCGAGGCTGACAGGCGGACGCTTGAGGGACGGAGTCGTAAGGGTCGGCAGCACTGTGCGTCGCCCACTGAGCCCGTCTTCGCCTTTCGCGGTCCAGGTCTCCAACACCTCGAAGAGGCCGGGTTTGCGGGCGCGCCCGTTCGTGGGCGTGGACGAACTCGGACGGGACGTCTTCAGCTCCATCGACGGTGTCGTCCACCCGAAGTGGCAGCGATGGACAGACGCGCAGAGCGAGGCGGCCGGTCGGCTGCTTCGAGGGCTTCATGACGCGACGGCGGGGAGCTCGCTCGCCGACGGTCACGAGACGGTGTGCCATCACGACGCTGGCCCCAACAACTTCGTGGTTCGGGACGGCCTGCCGGTGGCGATGATCGACTTCGACTTCGCCGCCCCGGGCGCGAGGCTCGACGACCTCGCCTACGCGGGGTGGGGATGGTGCATCGCGTCGAAGCGAGAAAGGGCGCCGGCCGAGACGCAGGCGGCCCAGCTCCGCCTGCTGGTCGACGTGTAAGGCGCCAACCAACGCACGCAGGTGGCGTAGGCGGTGATCGCCCCACAGGAACAGAACGTGCGTCGGTGGACCGATCGGCTCATCGCAAACGACCCGGATGCCGATCGCCACCGGTACGCACACGAGGTGATCGAGTGGAC
>DASSUT010000206.1:0-7233 GCA_035706725.1 Gaiella sp.
CGCCGCGGCAAGCTCATCGAGACCCTGCCGGCGGAGGGCGCCACCGAGGAGAGCCTCGCGCGGTTGATGGTCGGCCGGGAGGTGCTCCTGCGGGTGGCCAAGACCGCGGCGCACCCCGGAGAGCCGCTCCTCAGGGTCGACGATCTCCACGTCATCGACGAGCGCGGGATCGAGAAGGTGCGTGGGGTGTCGTTCGAGGTCCGTGCCGGCGAGATCGTCGGCATCGCGGGGATCGACGGGAACGGCCAGACCGAGCTGATCGACGCGATGACCGGGCTCTTTCCGATCGAGTCCGGGACGGTGCGCCTCGGCGACCGCGACGTCACGGACGAGTCGGCCCATCAGCACCTCGAGGCCGGCCTCGGCCACATCCCCGAGGACCGGCAGCGCCGCGGTCTCGTGCTCGAGTACTCGATCGCGGAGAACATGGCGCTGCACGACTATCGCTCTCCGCCCGCCTCGCGCTTCGGCTGGCTGTTCCCGCGCCGTCTCGTCGCGCGTGCGCGCGCGCTGATCCGCGAGTTCGACGTCCGCGGCGGCGGCCCGACGACGCGCGGCGGCGCGCTCTCGGGCGGGAATCAGCAGAAGGTCGTGCTCGCGCGCGAGATCTCGCGCGATCCGAAGGTGCTCATCGCCGCGCAGCCGACCCGCGGGCTGGACGTCGGCGCGATCGAGTTCGTCCACCGGCGGCTCATCGAGGAGCGCGACGAGGGGCGCGGGATCCTGCTCGTCTCGCTCGAGCTCGAGGAGGTGCTGTCGCTCTCCGACCGCATCCTCGTGATGTACGAGGGTCACATCGTCGGCGAGTTCCCGCCGACGGTGAGCGAGGAAGAGCTCGGGATCGCGATGACCGGCGGACGCCGCAGCGGGGTCGCCGCATGAGCCGTAGGCTCGACGGAGGCGACCCAGGAGCGGAGGTGCCGGCTCTGCCGGCGCCGGAGCGGGTATGAGCGAGACGCCGGAGGGGACGCTCCCACCCGTCCAGCCGTACGGCCAGCCGCCGGAGCAGGCCCCAGACCCGCAGGAGAGCTTCAGCGAGCGGCTCGCGTTGGCGCAGCGGGCCGGCGGGGTCGTCGCGCCGCTGATCACGGTCGTGATCGCGTTCGTGATGGGCGGGCTCGTCGTGCTGATCACGACCGGGAAGAACCCGATCGAGACCTACCGGGCGATCTTCGAGGGCGCGGGGCTCAACTGGTTCTTCGAGATCCCGTGGGACTTCGACTCGATCGCGGCGTTCAACCTCCAGCAAACGCTCATCCAGACGACCACGCTGATCCTCGTCGGACTCGCGGTCGCGTTCGCCTTCCGCTGCGGGCTGTTCAACATCGGCGGCCAGGGCCAGTACCTCGCCGGCGCGATCATCGCAGTCTGGATCGGCTCCTCTTTCGAGGGCCTGAACCCGTACGTGCACGTCGGGCTCGTGATGGTGATCGGCACGCTCGCCGGGGCGCTGATCGCGGGGATCGCCGGCTTCCTCAAGGCCACCGTCGGCGCCCACGAGGTGATCACGACGATCATGCTCAACTGGATCGTGCTCTGGGTGGGCGTCTACCTGTTCGGCCTCGGTGGGCCGCTGCAGAACGACACCCAGAAGTCCGTCCCGGTCTCGAACGACGTCGTCGAGGGGGCGAAGCTCCACGTGTTCTGGGGCGATCCGCTGCTCCAGGGGCTCCACATCGGCATTTTCTTCGCGCTCGGCGCGCTGGTCGTGTACTCGCTGCTGCTCAACCGGACGACCCTCGGCTACGGCGTTAAGGCCGTCGGGTTCAACCCGGAGGCGGCGCGCTACGGTGGGATCAGCGTCGCCCGGAACTACTTCCTCGCGATGGCGATCTCGGGCGCCTTCGCGGGCCTCGCGGGCGCAATCGACATCCTCGGCTGGCAGTTCCGGCTCTCGACGGGCGACATCCAGGCGTCGGTCGTCGGCTTCACGGGGATCGCGGTCGCGCTCCTCGGGCGCAACACCGCGATCGGGACCGGGCTCGCGGCACTGCTCTTCGGGGCGCTCGCCACCGGCACCTCGACACGCAACCTCGACCCGGACGTCTTCCAGCCGGAGCTCGCGTCGAACCTCACGCTCCTCATCCAGGGCCTCGTGGTGCTGTTCGTCGGCGTCGACCTCCTCGTCCTGTGGCTGCTCGGCCGGTTCCGGCGGGGAAGGGCCGTGACCGCGTGACGAGCCTGGCCCTTCCCACCGGCAGGATGCGGAACCCGCTGCGGGCGCTCGCGTGGGCGGGGATCGTCCTCGGCCTCGTCGCAGCCTTCGTCGCGCTGCCGCCGATCGCGGCCCGAACCTGGATCCCGAGCCTCTTCCTCGCGCTCCTCGCGGCGCTCGCAGGCGTGTGGGCGATCACGCGCGGCGAGAGGCGCTTCGGCTGGTACGCGATCGCGACGGCGGCCCTCGGCTTCGGCCTCGCGTACCTCGCCACGCGCTCGGAGATCGGGAAGCTCGAGACCGTCGTCGTCTGGTCGGCGCTCTTCGCCGCGATGCTGCGCTACGCGACGCCGCTCATCTTCGCCGCGATCGGCGGGATGTTCTCGGAGCGCTCGGGGGTCGTGAACATCGGCCTCGAGGGGATGATGCTGACCGGCGCCTTCTTCGGGATCCTGGCGGCCGACAAGCTCGACTCGTGGTTCCTCGGGCTCCTGCTCGCGATCGTCTCGGGCGGCGCCATGGCTCTGCTCCACGCGATCTGGTCGGTCCACCTGCGCGCCGACCAGATCATCAGCGGCTTCGCGATCAACTTTCTCGCGCTCGGACTGACCGGCTACCTCTTCATCGACATCTACGGCCAGGAGGGCACCCCGACCGACATCCCGAGCATCCCGGCCGTCCACCTCTCGTTCATCGACGGCATCCCGTTCTTCGGGGACATCTTCGGGAACCTCAACCTGATGATCTGGATCGCCCTGATCCTGATCCCGCTCTCGTGGTTCGTGCTGTTCAAGACCCCGCTCGGGCTCCGGGTCCGCGCGGTCGGCGAGCACCCGCGGGCGGCCGACACGGTGGGAATCGACGTCTACGCGATCCGCTACGGCGCCGTGATCGCTTCGGGCATGCTCGCGGCGGCGGGCGGCGCGTTCCTCTCGATCGGCTTCGTCAACTCGTTCAACGAGAACATGACCGCAGGCCGCGGGTTCATCGCGCTCGCGGCCATGATCTTCGGCAACTGGAAGCCGTTCGGCGCCGCCGCGGCGTGTCTCCTGTTCGGGTTCTCCAGTGCGCTCGCCCAGCGCCTTCCCGAGTACTCCGACTCCGCCGCGGTGCTGTTCCAGGCGCTGCCGTACGTGCTCACCCTCATCGCCGTCGCCGGCGTGATCGGGCGCTCGATCCCGCCCGCCGCGGACGGCAAGCCGTACCAGAAACAGTAGTGGTCGAGGTCGGCGAGGCAACGCGCTCCAGCGGGAACGGTCGGGCGGTCGCCGCGCTCGTCCTGGGGCTCCTCTCGGCGGCGACGATGCCTGCCGCGATCGCCGCGACGCGCTACTCGGGGTCGTACGAGCTCCTCCACGCGGGCTTCGCGATCCCACTCGCGGTCGCGCTCGGCGGGGTCGCGATCTGGCTGGCCAGGAGGGCGCTCCGGCACGACCACGCGCGCCTCGGCCGCGCGGGCGGGCGGGGCACGGCGCGCGTCGGCCGCGCGCTCGGGGTGCTCGGCATCGCCCTCGGCTCGACCGGGATCGTCGCGCTCGCGGTCTACGGTCTGCTCACGTACCTCGGCGAGCGCTAGCGACCTTCTCGCCGGGCGATCCCGTCTAGACTGGCCGCGCCATGTTCAACATCGGCTCGAGCCTGCAGGACGCGCGGACGCGTCAGCGCCTCGACTTCGAGGAGATGGAGCGGCGCACGAAGGTGCGCGCGAAGTACATGCGGCTCCTCGAGGACGAGCGGTTCGACCAGCTCCCGGGTCACGCGTACACGAAGGGGTTTCTCCAGGTCTACGCGGACGCGCTCGGGCTCGACGGGCGGACCTACGTCGACGAGTACAACTCGCGCTACGTCGCCGGCGAAGACGAGGCCTCGCCTCGGCTCCCGCGCGGCCCCGCGCGTCCGAGGCGGCGGCGCGAGCGGCGGGAGGCCAGGACGGTCGCGATCGCGCTCGCGGCGATCCTGCTCGTCACCGCGTTCGTGATCGCGGCGTGGCGGTTCGGAGGTCACGACACACCCCAGGTCGAGGGCGTCCCTCCGGCGCGCGCGCCGGCGTCCGCCCACTCGAGCCAACAAAGCGTCACTCTCACGGTCCGCGCGGTGCGGGGCCCGTCGTTCATGGAGGTCCGGGCTTCGAGCGAGAGCGGGACGCCGCTCTACACGGGAACGCTCGAGAAGGGCCAGTTCCAGCGCTTCACCAAGAAGGGGCTGTTCCTTTCGGTCGCGCGCCCGCGCAACGTTGTCGTGAAGGTCGACGGGCGCCGGATCGCGCTCCGGGCGAGTGGTCGGGTGACCGTGTCCGGGGCCACCACCGTCACGGGGTGAGCCGCCCCCGCGCGGCGATCGTCGTCACGGGCAGCGAGCTCGTGCGCGGCGAGCGCACCGATCGCAACGGCCCGTTCTACGCACGCGAGGCGCTCTCTCTGGGGCTCGTCCCCGACCGGATCACGATCGTCGGAGACGACCCTTCCGACCTCGAGGCGGCATTACGTGCGGCGAGCGAGGCGGACGTCTGCCTCGTCTCCGGCGGGCTCGGACCGACCCACGACGACAGGACGGTCGAGCTCGTCGCTCGCGTCGCCGGCGTCGCGCTCCACGTCGACGAGCACCTCGAGCACGAGATCGAGGCCGTGTCGCGCTCCGTCGCAGAGCGGCTCGGACGGCCGTACGCCGACTTCGCTCCCGGCGTCACGAAGCAGGCGACGGTCCCCGACGGCGCCGAGGTGATCGGGATCGCCGGAACCGCTCCGGGCCTCGTGCTGCAGGGTGCGAGCTGCGTCTACGTCGTGATGCCCGGTCCGCCCGGAGAGCTCCGTCGGCTGTGGCCCGCGGCGCTGGCGAGCAAGGCGCTCGGGGCCGTGCTCGGCCGCACGGAGCCGCCGTCGCGGCACGTGCTCCGCTTCTACGGCGTGAGCGAGTCGGCGGTCGCACGTGCGCTCGCCGAGGCCGGAGGGGACGGAGCGGGGGTCGAGGCGACGATCTGCGCCCGCGACTTCGAGATCCACATCGACCTCGTCGTCGAGCCGGGCGCCGAAGACCGCGGCGCGGGGCTCGCGGACGCGCTGCGCCGACCCCTCGAGCGGTACCTGTTCACGGAGGACGAGCGCACCATCGCGGAGGTCGTGCTCGAGCTCTGCCGCGCGCGAGGGCTGCGGCTCGCCACTGCGGAGTCCTGCACCGGCGGCCTCGTCGCGGCGCGCCTCACCGACGTTCCGGGTGCGAGCGACGCGTTCGCGGGGGCCGTCGTCGCATACGCGAACGACGTGAAGACCCGCGAGCTCGGCGTTCCGGAGGCCATGCTCGCGGTGCACGGGGCCGTGTCCCGGGAGGTTGCGGCCGCCATGGCGGCCGGCGTGCGAGACCGTCTGCGCGCCGACGTCGGGATCGCGGTCACGGGTGTGGCTGGTCCCGGCGGTGGCACCCCGGAGAAGCCGGTCGGCCTCGTGCACTACCACGTGAGCGCGCCGGGCACGGAGGAAGGGCGGGAGTTCTCGATCTCGAGCGACCGCGACACGATCCGTTCGCGCGCGACCGTCGCGTCGCTCCATCTCGCACGTCGAGTTCTGACACGGAGCCGGCACGAAGGCGTATGACCTCTGCCGCTAGCGTCGGGGGAGATGCTCGTCTGCGGCTCTTCCTCGCGCTCCAGCTCCCCGAGGCGACGCTCGACGTCCTCGAGCGCTGGCGGGACGAGCACCTCGAAGGCGGCCGGCCGCTGGGCCGTGACCTGCTCCACGTCACGCTCGCATTCCTCGGGTACCGCCCGTCCCGGGAGCTCCGCGCGATCGTGGACGCGCTCCGCGAGGCCGTCGCGGGAGCGGGGCCGCTCGCCTTCGAGCCCGCCGCCTGGCGCGAGACGCGGAGCGTCGGGATGATCGTGCTGCGTGATCTCACGGGCGAGGCCGGAGCGCTCGCCGGCCGACTGCACGTCCGTCTCGACGCGCTCGGCGTCTACCGCCCCGAGCCGCGGGCGTGGCTTCCGCACGTCACGCTGCTCCGGTTCTCGAGGCGCCCGCGGCTCGAGCCCCCGCTGCCCGAGACGGGAACATTCGTTCCGTCCGGTGCCGCTGCTTACCTATCCCGACTGCACCCGTCCGGCGCGCGGTACGAGGTGCTCGAAGCTGTCTCGTTGAACGCAGGAGGATGACCCCATGAACCGCGAGGAAGCGCTCGACGTCGCGCTCGGCCAGATCGAGCGGCAGTTCGGCAAGGGCTCGGTGATGCGGATGACCGACGCGGCCCAGGTCTCGGTCGGAGCGGTCTCGACCGGGTCACTCTCGCTCGACCTCGCCCTCGGCATCGGCGGCCTGCCGCGCGGCCGGATCGTCGAGGTGTTCGGCCCGGAGTCGTCCGGGAAGACCACGCTCGTGTACCACGTGATCGCGGAGGCCCAGCGCCGCGGCGGCATCTGCGCGTTCATCGACGCCGAGCACGCGATGGACCCGACCTACGCCCGCCGGATCGGCGTGAACATCGACGAGCTGCTCGTCTCCCAGCCCGACACCGGCGAGCAGGCGCTCGAGATCGCGGAGCTCCTGATCCGCTCGGGCGCCGTCGACGTCGTCGCGGTCGACTCCGTCGCGGCGCTCACGCCGAAGGCCGAGATCGAGGGCGAGATGGGGGACAGCCACGTCGGTCTGCAGGCGCGGCTGATGAGCCAGGCGCTGCGCAAGCTCGCCGGCACCCTGAACCGCACCGACACGATCTGCCTGTTCACGAATCAGCTCCGCGAGAAGATCGGGGTGATGTTCGGCTCCCCCGAAACGACCCCGGGCGGGCGCGCGCTCAAGTTCTACGCCTCGGTGCGCCTCGACATCCGCCGGATCGAGACGCTGAAGGAGGGGACCGAGGCGATCGGCAACCGCGTCCGCGTGAAGGTCGTGAAGAACAAGGTCGCGCCGCCGTTCAAGCAGGCCGAGTTCGACGTGATCTACGGCCACGGGATCTCGTGGGAGGGCACGGTGCTCGACGTCGGCCTCGAGCGGAAGATCGTGTCGAAGTCGGGCTCGTACTTCTCGTTCGGCGACGAGCGGCTCGGACAAGGGCGTCAGAACGCGACGGCGTTCCTCCAGGAGAACCCGGAT
>DASSUT010000207.1:0-6470 GCA_035706725.1 Gaiella sp.
CAGCGTGTGCTGGAGCGGAAGCTCGCCCGCCCGCCGGGCGCCGACCTCGGCGCGCGGCCGACGAAGCAGGACCGCCGGCGGCTCGATGCGCTCCGCCGCGCCGAGCGCCGCCGGCGCGGCTGAGAACTCGAACCGAAATGAAGCCTTGGAGTCATTCCGGTTCGAGTCCTAACGCCCGGCGCTTCCCGGCCCGCCGCGTGCCCGGCCCGCGAGCACGACGACGAGCAGCACGAGCGCCGCGGCAACGGCCCCCGCGACGTCGATGCCGAGGCCGCGCGTGCGGACGGCGTCGCCGACCGCGAGGAGCACCGCACCGACGAGGCCCGCCGCCACTCCGAGCGCCGCGACGTACGCGAGGTGCCGCAGACCGTCTCCCCTCTCCCCCTGCACGCGGTCCCTCTCGTCGAGCGACCAGTACGCCAGCTCGGCGACGACCAGCAGCCCCGCCGCGAACGCGGGTGCCGCGGCGTCCGCCGGCGCGTCGTCCCGCACGAGCTGCACGGCGTAGACGGCGCCGACGAGGAGGAGCGCGACCGGAACGAGGACCGACATTGCGGAGACGAGCCCCGCAACGAGCACGAGGAGGGCGACGACCGTCAGCTCGACGAGGATGTCGCGCGTTCCTCCGTCCGCCCGGGTCACGGGCAACGCGACAAGCCCGCCGGCACCGGCGACCGCAGCGGCTCCCACGGCTAGACGCGTGCGCGCCGCGCGTAGCGCCTGAATGTCCTCACCCCCTCGAGTGCCTGGTCGAGCGAGCCGTCGTCGCCCCAGCGCGCCACCGCGACACCGAGGCGCTCGAGACGAGAGCGCATCGCCTCGCGCTCGAGAAGCCAGAGCCGGAAGGCAAGGGCGTCCAGCCGCCTTGTTCCACGGGGAACGAGCGGCGCGGGATCGACCTCGACCACGACCAGGTCGAAGCGTCGCGCGCGCAGGTCCTCGAGAGCCGTCGCGAAGCGCGAGTCGACGAGCGGCGTGAGCGCGACCACGAGCGCCTTTGGAGGGAGGACGCGGGCAGGCACGAGGTTCACGTCGCGCGACGCATAGGTGGTCTCGACGCGGGTCTCGAGCAGCGTCTCGACCAGACGGAAGCGCTGGGTCGTCCCCATGCCGGGGCGAAGCCAACGGAGGGTGCCGCCGAACCCGACGAGCCCGACCCGGTCACGGCGGTCGAGGTATCGCGTCGCGAGGGCCGACGCGGCGCGAACCGCGTCGTCGAGCGTGCTGCGGTTCCCGAGCGCGAGGTCGAGAAAGCTGTCCACGAGGAGCACGACGTCCTCGTTGCGCTCGGGGTGCCGCTCGTTGACCACGAGCCGCTGCCTCCGTGCCGAGGCGCGCCAGTTGATCGCGCGTACCCGGTCGCCCGGCACGAAGTCGCGGATGTCTGCGTACTCGATGCCGTCCCCGGCGACCCGCGCGACCTCGTTGCCCGCAAATGCCTGCAGCTCCACGGCGGGAAACGCCCGTCCGACCGGCTCCGGAACCGGGTAGACCCTGAGCAGGCGCGGCTCCGCCAACCGACGCTCCCAGAGGACGAGCCCGAGGCGGTCACGTGCCCGGAAGGCGACCGAGCCCACGTCGTACACGCCCCAGCGCGCGGGACGCAGCGAGTAGCAAAGGGCTCGCTCGTCGCCCGGCGCGAGGCGCACCGCCACGCCGGCGGGCCCCTCGGCGACCCCGACGCCGTCGGGAAGGTCGATGACGACCTCGAGCCGCTCCATGCCGGTCTCGGAGGAGACGGTTACCTCGACTTCCACGTCTTCGCCCTCGAGGACTCGCGAGGAGCGCACGTCGAGCGAGGCCTCGAGCCGAGGCTCGCGCGCAAGGCCGGTGCCGAGGCCGAGCAGCAGCGCGAAGGGCGCCGCGACGATCGCGAGCTCCGGCCGACGTGCGACGAGAGCCGAGATCACGCCGATCGCCGCCACGAGCGCGAAGCCGGTGACGCGTGCGCTGCCTCGCCGGCTCACCGCGCGGCGGTGATGTCCTCCGCCCGCGGCGTGGGGACGGTGTCCAGCACTTCCCGCACGACGTCGTCCGCGGAGACCCGGCGCACCCAGAGCTCCGGGCGCAGCACGAGCCGGTGGGCGAGCGCGGGCGCGGCGACGGCCTTGACGTCGTCCGGAAGCACGAAGTCGCGCCCCGCGACCGCGGCCCTGCAGCGGGCGAGCTTCATGAGCGCGAGGCTTCCGCGCGGGCTCGCGCCGACCGCGACGCTGCGGGACTCCCGCGTGGCGGCCGCGATGTCCACGCAGTACCCCTGGACGCTCTCCGCGACGTGGACGGCTTCGATCGCCTGCTGCATCTCGAGCAGCGTCTCGCGATCCACGACCGTGCGGAGCTCGACGTCCTCCGTCCCGCGCTCGACACGCCGTCCGAGCACCTCGATCTCGTCCTCGCGGTCGGGGTACCCGAAGGCCGTGCGGAGCAGAAAGCGGTCGAGCTGCGCCTCGGGGAGCGGGTACGTCCCCTCGTACTCGATCGGGTTCTGCGTCGCCAACACGAGGAACGGCCGCTCGAGCCGGAACGTCTCGCCTTCGATCGTCACCTGTCGTTCCTGCATGCCCTCGAGGAGCGCCGCCTGGGTCTTCGGCGGCGCTCGGTTGATCTCGTCCGCGAGAAGGAGGTTCGTGAAGATCGGGCCGCGCCGCAGCTCGAAGTCGCCGTCGCGCTGGTTCCAGATCGACGAGCCGGTGACGTCTGACGGCATCAGGTCCGGCGTGAACTGGATGCGCGCGAAGTCCATGCTCAGCGTCTGCGCGAACGACCGGGCGGCGAGCGTCTTCGCGAGGCCGGGATAGTCCTCGAGCAGGACGTGGCCGTCCGCGAGCAGGGCGAGCAGGACGAGCTCGAGCGGCTCCCGCTTGCCGACGACCGCGAGCTCGACCTCGTCGAGCACGCGACCGGCCAGCTCCTGCACGCGCTGGAGGTGCACTACAACCGCTCCAGGGACACGACGACCTGCTCGAGCGCCGCGGCCGACGCTCCCCGGGCACGTTCGTCGTCCGGCGACGGACGGTCGGGCCGGACGAGCTTCCACGTCTCGTCGCCGAGCAAGGCGCGCGACGCATCGGGCTGCCGCTCGAGGGAGACGCCGCGGCGGCTCTCGAGCAGGCTCGCCGCGAGGCTCCGAAGTCGCGGTCTGAGGCGGAAATGGAGGTCGCCCGCGTCGCCCGCCCCGAGCGCCGTCAGGTTCTGGAGCTCGACGAGCTCGCGCGGCGCACGCGGCCAAGCCTGGTCCTTCCGCGCAGCGCGGCGGAGCGGGTCCGCCGGCGGGTATACACGGCGCAGTGCGGCGACGGCCACGGCGAGCGCGACCGCGCAGACGAGCAGGGCGTACGCCCTGACGGCCGGCTCGATCCTGCCGGGCAGGAACGCGGCGACGCCGAGCAGCGCGATGGTCGGGAGCGCGAGCCCGCGAAGCGCCCGGCGGACGTCGCCTCTCATGCGGGCATCCCGAGCGGGACGGGCCCACGTCCTTCCGTGGAGCGAAGCTCGTCGCGGACGCGCTCGAGCGCGCCGATCGCATCGTCCTTCATCCGCGCGTCGACACGATGTTGCGAGAACTTCGCACGGAGGTAGAGCTCCTCGAGGCGGCGCAGCGCCCGCCTGTCGACGGCGAGAGCCCCGAGCGCGCGCGAGACGTGCTCCTCCGGGGTGTCCGACGTGTGCCGCGGCTGGCCGTGCGCGGCGAGCACGCGCTCGAGCCGGGCGTACGCGGCGATCACCGCGCGCCGAGGATCCGGCTCGGCCCGGAGGTCGTCGAGGCTGACGTCGATCGCCGTTGCGAGCTCGGCGGCAAGCGCCGGCTCGCGGTCCGCCGTCCTGCGTCGCCGCGACGAGAGCACGAACGCCGCGACCGCCGTGGCCGCCAGCCCGACCACGACCAGCACCGGGATCCAGGCGAAGTGGAACTCGTGGTGCGACGACGACCCGTCACCGAGGCGGGGCGGCGGCGGCCCGGTCTCGGTCCGGTCGACGGGCGGCTGCTGCGGATCGAAGCGGAGGTCGAGACCGTGGAGGCGGGCGTACAGGGCTATCGCGAACGCGGTGACGAGGAGCATCACGAGCGAGCCGACTCCGTAGCGCGCACGGGGAGTGCTCCACTGGAGGCTCTTGTCCCGCACGAGCGCGTACACGATGCCGACGAGGGTCGCGGCGAACACGACGATCAGCAGGCTCAGGACCGTGTCGAACAGCGTGTCGGAGGGCGCCTGAGAGCGACCCGACCCGCCGGACGTCGAGCCGGTCGCGGCGATCGTGACGACCGCCATCAGCGCCAGGACGGCCAGCAGGACGACCGCTCCCCGGGCGCGCGGCGAGCGCCCCGGATCCTCGTCCGGGTCCGCTCCGCCTCGTCCCGCTGTCATGTGTCGGAGCGTACCGCCGGGCCTCGCCGCCCGCCTGTGGCCGAGACGTCAGACGTATGCCGGCAGGACGACCTCCGCGAGCTGCTCGACCTGCTCGAGGCTCGGAACCTCAGGGAACAGGATCACCATGTCCAAACCGGCGTCGTCGTAGGCGGCGATCTCCTCCGCGAGCTTCGCGGCCGGGCCGTGGTGAATGAGGTTCTCCGGCTCCGTCCAGAGCTGACCGTAGTAGCGAAGCACGTGGTGCGCGGCCTCGTCGAGGGCCGCCTGCGGGTCGTCGCCGACGGCGACGTAGGCGAGCCCGGCCACCGGCGCGTCGGGCTTCCCCGCCGCGGCGAACGCCTCGCGAACGCCCGGTACGAGCTCCTTCATCGTCGCCGAGCCCGCTGTGCCGAAGACGAACCCGTCGGCGAGCCGCGCGGCCCGCTCGACCGCCTTGGGCGTCATCGCTCCCGCCCAGATCGGGGGCGCGGGCTCCTGCAGGGGAGCCGGCCCGAGGACGCCGTGATCGCGGTCGGCCGCCCGTGCGCCGGACCAGACCTCTCGGATGCGGGCCACCTGCGCCTCGAAGCGCCGAGACCGGCCCGCGAACTCCGCGCCGAACGCGTCGAAGTCGTCCTCACGACCGCCCTGCGCGAGCCCGAGCACGAGCCGTCCACCCGACAGGCGGTCGACGACCGCCGCCTGCTTCGCGACGAGCACCTCGTTGCGGTTCGGGAGCTGGAGGATCGTGGTCGCGAGGGCAATCCGCTCGGTCACCCCTGCGACGCCCGCGAGCGTGACGAGCGGGTCCCACGAGTCGTAGTTCGGCTTGTCGATCGTGCCGAGCAGCGCGAAGCCGGCCTGCTCCGCGAGCCGAGCCCAATCGAGCATCAGGGCCCGGTCCGTCTCGTGGGCCATCGTGTTGGGCAGGCCGATTCCGATCTGCATGCGGTTCTCCTCTCGCGTGCTCCGACGACTTCCGGACGATGCCTGAGTCACGCCACCCTGGGCGGCAGTCAGCTCGGCTCGGCACGCAAACGGTGGGATACGAGGACGGTACGGCGTTCCTCGACGGCGTCGGACTGGTAATCCCCGACGCTCGGGCTAGGCCGAATCGTCGGACAACGGGTCGAGCACCCGCAGGCCGGCAAAGCGGCGGAAACCGTGGTCGTGGGACGCGAGGACGAGGCCGTGCTCGATCGCGAGCGCTGCGATCTCCACGTCCGGAACATCCTCGCTGCGGAGTCCCGGCGTCCGCGCGAGCTCTGCGGCGATCGGGGCGTGGCCCACGCCGGCCGACACGAGGCGGGCCGCCGGCTGCTCGAGGTACGCGGCGGCGGTCGCCCAGCCCTCACGGGCGGTGACGGCGTGCGTCCCGAACACGCGCGGGCTCGTGATCAGGCGGACGAACGCATACACGACGGGCCAGCACAGGACGACGCTCGCCTCTGCCGTGGAGAGCTGCTCCTCGAGCCACCCACGTGCGCGCTCGTGCTCAGGGGCGTCGGCGAACGTGGCATAGACGAGGAGGTTCGTGTCGACGAGCGTCACGCGACGCCGCGCGACGCACGCCGCTCGTCGTCGAGCGTCGCGAGGAGCGCCGAGACATCGGAGACGTCGAGGATCGGCCGGCCGGGCAACCGCGGCAGCAGCGGTGGCCCGACGGGCGGGGCAGCGCGTGCCCCGCGGCGGAGCAGCCTGTTCACGGCCGCGCGGAAGGACTCGCCCGTCCGCGCGCGCTCGCTCTCGATCAAGGCCGCGACATCGTCGTCGAGCGTGACCGTGGTGCGCATGATGCCATGATTGTAGCATCAGACGCATCAAATAAGAGACAGACCGCTACCCCGGCCGGGCACGTAGGTACTCGTCGCGGTAGCGGTCGACGTCGTCGACCTGCCTGCATGAGAACGAATATGCGGCCATGCTGCCTCCTCATTCGACGGGGACCGTTCCGCGATCAGTCGCAGCCGCAGGCTCAGGCGGAGCGCACCCCTCGCCTTGCCTCCGCACACGAAAAAGCCCCGCTCTTGCGGGGCTTACGTGGAGTAGCGGGGGCGGGATTTGAACCCGCGACCTCCGGGTTATGAGCCCGGCGAGCTACCTGACTGCTCCACCCCGCGT
>DASSUT010000208.1:0-2672 GCA_035706725.1 Gaiella sp.
TTCCCATTCGTTTGCGGCCGGTAGGGACGTGTTCGCAGGTGGCGGATGCCGAGCGAGCGGCAGGCGAGCGCATGGATTGTCGAGCGGTAGGCGCCGCCGTTGTCGGTGAGCACGCGCTCGACGCGCACACCGTGGCGGCTATAGAAGGCGACCGCGCGACGGAGGAAGCCGACGGCAGTGGACGCCTTCTCGTTGGCGAGTACCTCGGCGTAGGCGAGTCGCGAGTGGTCGTCGATCGCGATGTGCACGTATTCCCAGCCGACGCTGCGGCGCACGTTGCCGGCAGCGTCGGTGTGCTTCGGGTTGGAGTGCTGCCGGATGCCGCCGCGGACTCGCTTTCCGGCTCCGCCCTGGATCCTGCCGAGCTTCTTGACGTCGACGTGCACGAGCTCACCCGGCCGCGAGCGCTCGTAGCGCACGGCCTTCTCGAGCCCGAGCCGGCCGAGCCGCCCCATGCCGACTCTGCGCAGGATCACCGACACAGTCGAGAGCGCCATCCCGAAGACCTCGGCAATCTCGGCCGCGGTAAAGCGCAAGCGTCGAAGCGCCATGATCGCCTCGATCCGCTCTTGCGGCGTGCGGTTGGCGACCCGCCGGGGTGCCGAGGAGCGGTCGCAGAGCCCTGACTCTCCTTCTGCGCGGTAGCGCGCCACCCACTTGCGCGCACAGCGCACGCTGACGCCGGCGGCCTCGGCCGCCGCCCTCAGCGTCCAGCCGTCCTCGAGTACCCGCCTCGCCAGCCTGCGCCGGCCCTCCCAGCTAAGAGCCGCGTTACGGTGAAGCTTCATCCGGTGTCCTCCTTGGACTGGGGTGCATCGCAGCTCCCAGCCTCCAAGGAGACCCGGATGAACCAACGTGCTTAGGAACTACAGCTAGCGCTCCAGCTCCGCCTCAGGTGAGACCGTGCGCGCGCAACCAGGCGCCGACCCGCGGGAACATGCCGCGGGCGTAGCGGTCGGAGCGGAGCATCTCGGACGTGAGCCCCGTCTTCGTCTCGACGAGCGCGTGGTTCGCGCGGGGGAACGTCCAGACGGCGAAGTCCCGGCCTGGCTCCTTCGCTGCGGCTGCGAGTCGCTTCGCGGAGAGACGCGGTGGGACGATGTGATCGAGGCTCCCGTAGAGCCAGAGCGCGGGGATCCCGAGTGCGCTGATCCACGGCATCGGATCGACGCCACCCGGGCCGGCCCGCTCGACACGTGCGTCGATCGCGGCATCGGTCATCCGCTGGGGGTGCTCGCCCTCGCCGGCGAGCGTCTGGTAGAGGTCGTTCTCGTCGGCTGTCACCGCCGGCCCGGAGAACGTGACGAGGAACCGGATCGCCGGCTCCCTCGTTGCCGCGAGCGGCATGATCCAGCCGGCCTGGCTGTGGCCCGCCAGCCCGATTCGCGCAGGATCGACCTCGGCGCGCCCGGCGAGGAAGCGTGCGGCCGCGGCCGCGTCGCGCGCCAGCTGGTCGATCGCGAACTCGGTCGGCGAGTCGCCCGGGTAGGAGCCGCCCGAGCCGCCGATGCCACGCTTGTCGTACGCGAGCACCGCGACGCCGTTGTGCAGCAGAAGCGCCTGCAGCTCGGGCAGGTACTCGCGTGTGGTCGGCCCGGAGCCGGTGACGTATGCGACGGCCGCTCTCCGGCCCCTCCCGGGTGGGACGAACAGCGTCCCGGCGAGCATCGCGCCGCCGCTGCGGAACCGCACCGAGATCGCCCGGAGCGGGAGGAGCGACACGCGACGGCCCGCGATCGTGGCGCCGCGCTCGTCGAAGACCGCCCGGCCCCGTGACGGCGTGGGGGTAGCCCACCCCGACCCGAGCGAGAACGACCGCCCGGCGCGGTACAGCGCATGCATGCGTCCGGTCGCGAGATCGACGACCCGGGGCGGGCCGTAGGGGTCGTCCACGACGGCGAGCGAGCCGCTGTACAGGCGAACCGAGCCCGCGGCGGCGGGCGCGAGCACGAGTGCCAGGACGAGGATGAGGAAGGCGCGCGACATAGTGCGTTGACGCAGCAGTTTAGTGCGTTGACGCAGCATCTGCAACACTGCGTCGATGCGCGACGACAGGCTCTTCCTCGAGGTGCCGGTCGCGAGCCGCTACGTCGTCCGGATCCTCGAGCACCGGCTCGCGCCGACCGGGATCCCGCCCTACCAGCTCGGGCTCCTCACGCACATCCGGCACGCGCAGCCGGTCACGCCGACCGAGATCTCGACCGCATCCGGCGTTCCGCTGACGACGCTGCGCGACAACATCCAGCGGCTCGTCGACGGCGGGCTCGCGCGGCGGATCCAGCACCCGACCGACGGTCGTTCGTACCGCCTCGAGCTGACCGCCCGGGGCGAGCGGATGACGCGTGCCGCGGACCCGGTGCTCGCGGAGTGCTACGCCGCGGTCGAGCGCCTGCTCCCGAGGCCGCTGGCCGACTACCAGGCATCCATCCAGGAGCTCAACGCGGCGCTCGAAGAGGCGCTCGCCGAGCTCGAGACGGATGGTCCCGTGTAGGGACCGGCCGAGCCTGGATCACATGCGGAACACGCCGAAGGTCGTGTCCGGCACCGGCGCGTTCGCGGCGGCGGCGAGGCCGAGTGCGAGGACTCGCCGGGTGTCGCGCGGGTCGATGATCCCGTCGTCCCAGAGCCTCGCCGTCGAGTAGTAGGGCGATCCCTCGTGCTCGTACTTCGCG
>DASSUT010000209.1:0-12422 GCA_035706725.1 Gaiella sp.
CTGCTTCCGCTGACGGTCGCCACCGCGACGCTCGGGCTCTACTCGATCGTCGCGACGCTCGTCTGGGGGCGGATCTTCTTCGGCGCGCCGCTCGACTTCGCGCACCCCTTCGAGCTCGCGGTCGCGCTCCCGACGACGATCCTGAGCCTCGGCATGCTGGGTCTGCTACTCGCCTCGACGTTCGTCCTGTACCGGCACGCGAACGCGTTCTCGAACCTCCTCGAATACCCCATTTGGCTGATCACCGGACTGCTCGTGCCGCTCTCGCTGCTCCCCGGGTGGGTCGGTCCGCTCGCCTGGGTCCTATCGCCGACGTGGGGCATGCGCGCGATCCGCGACGCCGCGTTCGGCGGGGACGCCTGGCCGGAGATCGGGCTCTGCGCAGGCCTCGGCGTCGTCTACGTGCTGCTCGGCGCGCTCGCGCTGCGGAACTTCGAGCGGCTCGCACGTGACCGCGCGACGCTCTCGCTGACGTGAGCGCGACCGCGAGAGTCTTCTTCGTCGGGGGCGTGATCTCGTACCGCGCGCTCTTCAACTGGATCAACCCGGGGACGTACCTGACCACGATGCTCGGGGCGCCGCTGTTCCAGATCCTCTTCTTCACCTACCTCGGCCGCTACGCCGGGTCGCAGGACGACGACTTCTTCATCGTCGGGAACGCGATCCAGGTCTCTGCCCAGGCGGGGATCTACGGGATGACGATGGGCATCGCGAACGAGCGCCAGTACGGCACCCTCCAGCCGCTGCTCGCAACACCGGCGAACCGGCTCGCGATGTTCACGGGCCGCGCGCTGCCGTTCATCGCGAACGGGCTCGTCGTCTCGACGTTCGGGTTCTGCGTCGCGTGGCTCTTCCTCGACTTCAGCCCTGACGAGGGCAGCATCCCGCCCCTGGCGGTCGCGGTGGTGATCACGACCTGCTCCTGCGTCGCGCTCGGCATGGTGATCGGCTCGATCGGGCTCCGGGCGCGCGACGTGTTCTTCGGCGCCAACCTCGTCTACTTCCTCATGCTGCTCGTCTGCGGCGTGAACATCGCGAACGAGGACCTGCCGAGCTGGCTCGGCGCGATCGGCCGGTGCCTGCCGCTCACCCACGGCATCGAGGCGGCGCGCGAGATCGTCGCCGGGGCGTCGCTCTCGGACGTCTCCGGCCTGCTCCTCACGGAGGCGCTGATCGGGCTCGCGTACGCGACCGCCGCGTACGTCCTCTTCCGCGTGTTCGAGGCCGAGGGTCGCCGGCGCGCCTCGCTCGAGACGTACTAGGTTCCGCTGGTGGAGACGGGCCTCGCCGGACAGGGAGTCGTGGTCACGGGCGCGTCCGGCGGGATCGGCGCCGCCTGTGCCCACGCGTTCGCCGCGGAGGGCGCGCGCGTGCTCGTGCACTACCACCGCGGCGAGGAGCGGGCGCTCGCCTTGGCAGAGGAGCTCGGTGGGGCCCCGGTGGCGCAGGCCGACCTGACCGTGGAAGAGGAGGCGGAGCGCCTCTTCGCGGCCGCGCGCGAGGCGCTCGGCCGGGTCGACGTCTGCGCAGCGGTGGCGGGCGTGTACCCGGAAAGCGACGTTCCCGTGTGGGAGCTCGACCTCGCGCGCTTCGAACAGACGCTCGCGCAGAACCTCACCGCGAGCTTTCTCACGGCCCGGGCGTTCCTGCGCGGCATCGGCGACGGGCGGCCGGCGTCGCTCGTGCTGGTCGGCTCGACGGCCGGTCGGTTCGGAGAGGCGGGGCATGCGGATTACGCGGCGGCGAAGGCAGCGATCCAGGGCGGCCTGCTGCTGTCGCTGAAGAACGAGGCCGCGCGGCTCGGGCCCGGCGTGCGCGTGAACGCGGTGGCGCCCGGCTGGACGGTCTCGCCGATGACGCGCGGGCTGCTCGAGCCCGCCGACGTCGAACGGATCACGCGCACCATGCCCCTGCGCAAGGTCGCGACACCGGAGGACGTCGCGGCCCAGGTGGTCGTGCTCTCCTCCGAGAGTCTCTCCGGCCACGTCACGGGTGAGCTCGTGACCGTCGCGGGCGGCATGGAAGGGCGCGTGCTGCATCCGGGCTGACGGCCGTGCTCAAGGGCCGGCCGCCCCCTGCCGATTGGAGTCGTAGCTCCTGGTCGGGAACTGACGGCAATCATTCCGCGGCCGCGGAGTTGGAGAGCGGGGCGGCGATGGCCGCCCCTTCTCCGTGCCCGGGCCCGACTACAGTGGCCGCCGGATGAGCCGCTTCCTCGATCGGCTGAGCACGGGGCCGCCGCTCGTCGCCGACGGCGGGATGGGCGCGCTCGTCTCCGGTGCCCTGCACGGCCTGCGCTGCCCGGAGGAGGCGAACCTCCGCGCGCCCGAGAGCGTGGTCGCGGTGCACACGGCGTACATCGCCTCCGGTGCGGAGCTGATCGAGACCAACACGTTCGGCGCGAACCGCCGGAAGCTCGCCCGCCTGATGCTCGAGGATTCGTTCGAGGAGGTCAACTCGGCCGGCGTCCGTCTGGCGCGCGAGGCGAGGGAGGTTGCGGGCCGGGACGTGTTCGTCGCAGGCTCGATCGGGCCGCTCGGTGAGCTCGAGGTCTTCGACCCGGCCGAGCACGGCCCGCTCTACGCCGAGCAGGCGACCGTGCTCGAGGGCCGCGGCGTCGACCTCTTCATGGTCGAGACGTTCTTCGACCTCGACGAGCTGGTCGTCGCGGTCGAGGCGGTGCACTCGGTCTCGTCGCTGCCGATCGTCGCGCTTCTGACCTTCGACGACGAGGCGGAGGTCACGGGCGGCGTCGGCGCCACGGAGGCTGCGCGGCGCCTCGCGGCCCTCGACGTGGCCGCGGTCGGGACGAACCATGGTGCGGGCCCGACGATCGCGCTCCGCGCCCTCCACGAGATGCGCGGCGCGGGGCTCCCGCTCGCCGCGCTGCCCAACGTCGGCCTCGCGAGCCTCGCCGGCAGGCAGGTGATCTACCCCCACTCGACCCCGGATTACTTCGCCGAGTTCGCGGTGCAGGCGGTCGCGCTCGGCGCGCGGATCGTGGGTGGCTGCTGCGGCACGACACCCGCCCAGATCTCGGCGATCCGCGACGCGTTCGACTCGGGACGCGCCCCGGCCGCCAGCCTGCTCGTCGACGAGCCGTCGCTGCCCGCGACACACGCGCCCGACTCCGCGGAAACCGCCCTTCAGCGGGCGTTCCGCGAAGGCGACTGGGTCGTCTCCGTCGAGCTCGACCCGCCGAAAGGCGGCTCGCTGACAGGGCTCGTCGAGACGGCGCGGGAGCTGCACGCGTCCGGCAAGGTTGGCTTCGTCGACGTCAACGACAACCCGATGGCGCGGGCGCGCATGAACGCGCTCATGACCTCCGCGACGCTCCAGCGGGAAGCCGGGATCGAGACGATCCCGCACGTCACCCCCCGCGACACCACTGTGATGGGGCTCGAGGGGATGCTCCTCGGCGCGCACGCGGAGGGCGTCAGGAACGTGCTCTCCGTGACCGGCGACCCGCCGCACGTCGGCGACTACCCCGGCTCGCGCGGCGTGTACGAAGTCGATGCGATCGGCGTCGTCCACCTCGTGTCTGCGCTGAACCGCGGCGAGGACTACGTCGGCAAGGGCCTCGACGCCCCGACGTCGTTCTTCGTCGGCGTCGCGGTCAACCCGTCGGCCGCCGACCTCGACCTCGAGCTCGAGCGGTTTCGCGCGAAGGTCGACGCGGGGGCGCGGTTCGCGATGACCCAGGCGATCTTCGACGTCGAGCTGCTCGACCGCTTCGCCGAGCGGCTCGGGGGCTGGCCGATCCCCGTGCTCGTGGGCGTCTGGCCCCTCCGCAGCCACGCGATGGCCCTGCGCCTCCACAACGAGGTCCCCGGGATCTCGGTGCCGTCCACGGTGCTGGAGGCGCTCGACGCGGCGGGCGCGGATGCACCGGCCGTCGGCCTCGAGCTCGCGCGCGAGCTCGTCGCGGCATCGCGGTCGCGCGCCGCGGGGATCTACGTGATCCCGCCGTTCAAGCAGCCGACGGCCGCGCTCGACCTTTTCGCCTGACAGCTGGCGCGCGCTGCGGCGCTGCTCTACGCTGCCGCACAGATGGTTGATCGGCAATCGGCGTGACGTCCGGGGGCGCTCCAGACCAAGCAGGGCGGCACGGTCGGACTCGGCGCGTACCAGAAGGTACGTGTCGAGGCCGAACGGGTCGATTCTGCGCCGTGTCTGGGGCGCCATCCGGTTCGCGCTGATTTCCGATCAACCGTCTGGCGTCGGGAGGGAGCGATGAGCGGGCCCGAGGACGCTGCGGCACACGTCGAGCGCGGCGCCGAGCCGGGCCCGGTGCCCGAGGACCCACAGGACTACGACTACGCGCGAGCAGCGCGGACGTGCGACGTCGTGATGAAGGGCGGCATCACGAGCGGGGTCGTGTACCCGCACGCACTCTGCGAGCTCGCGCGCACGTACCGTTTCGTGAACGTCGGCGGGACGTCGGCAGGCGCGATCGCGGCGGTCGGGGCGGCAGCGGCCGAGCACGGCCGCGATCGGGGCGGCTTCGCGAAGCTCGCCGCGCTCCCCGCGTGGATCGGCGCGGACGGCAACCTCCTCGGTCTGTTCCAGCCGCAGCGCGGAACGCGGCCGTACTTCGCGCTCTTCGCGGCCGGCCTCGGCCGGCAAGGAGCGGCGCGGTGGCTGCGGCTCGGGCTCGCTGCGTCGAGGCACTTTCCGCTCACCACGCTCGCCGGGGTCGCGCCGGGCGCGGCTCTCGTCGTGCTCGCCGTATGGACGGGATCGGGGGCGCTCGCGATCTGCGCAGTCGTCGCCGGTGTCCTGCTCGCGCTTCTCGGGCTCGCCCTCGCGGTCGGCCTTCGGCTCGCCGTGGGGCTCCCGCGCGCGCTCGGGAAGAACGACCTCGGCCTGTGCTCCGGCCTCTCGGGCCCGGGCGGCGGTCAGCCGGCGCTCACGGCGTGGCTCGACGACCTCGTCGACGACCTCGCGAGGAAGGACGACGGGGCGCCGCTCACCTTCGGCGACCTGCGCGCGAAGGGCATCCGCCTCCAGGTCATGACCACGAATCTGACCCAGCGGCGGCAGCAGCGGATGCCGTGGGACCACCACCAGCTCCTGTTCGACCCCGCCGAGCTGCGTCGCCTGTTCCCGGAGCGGATCGTCGCGTGGATGGAGTCGCACCCGCCGGCCGGCGGCGAGGGGCGCGAGGGTGAGCGGCGAGGGCGGGTGCTGGAGGCCCTCGCGCCGCTCCGGCCGTTCCCGGACCCAGACGACCTGCCCGTCGTCGTCGCGGCGCGGATGAGCCTCAGCTTCCCGCTCCTGATCAGCGCCGTGCCCCTCCACGCCCTCGACCTCACGCGTGTGGGCACGCGGCAGGCGCTCGCCGCGGTCGAGGCCGGCCGCACGCCCGAGGAGCCGCTGCGCGCCGACGTCTGCTGGTTCTCCGACGGTGGGATCACGAGCAACTTCCCCGTGCACTTCTTCGACACGCCCCTCCCCACGCGGCCGACGTTCGCGATCGACCTCGACGGCTTCCACCCCGACTTCGGACGGAGCGGCGACGAGGCGAGGAACGTCTACCTGCCCTCGACCAACACCGGCGGGCTCCTCGACACGTGGTTTCGGCTCCAGCCCGAGCCGGGCCTCGGGAAGCTTCTCGGGTTTCTCAACGCGATCGTCCGGACGATGCAGAACCACGTCGACGCGGCGCTGACGCACCAGCCGGGCTACCGCGACCGGATCGTCCACGTGCACACGGCGCCCGACGAGGGCGGCATGAACCTCACCATGGCGCCCGAGGTGATCGCCGCGCTCACCCGGCGCGGGCAGGCCGCGGGCCGCGCGCTCGTCGAGCGCTTCGCGGAGACGCCGGGCACGGCTCCCGGGCTGTCCTGGGACAACCACCGCTGGGTGCGCTACCGCAGCACGGTCGCTGCGCTCGCGCGACAGCTCGAACAGCTCGCCCGCGGCTGGCACACCGAGGCGGACGGAGAGCGCTCGTACCCGGAGCTCGTCTCCCGCCCCGACGACGTCGGCCCCGCCGGCTACCGCCTCTCGTCCGACGAGCAGCGCGCGCTCGTGCTCGCGTTCACCGACCTGCTCGTCCAGGCGGGCGAGCGCGCGGAGCGCGGCCCGGGCGACGTCGCGCGAGGGGCTCCCCGGCCCGAGCCGGTCGCGCGGATCGTTCCCGGCGACTGAGTCCTTACCGCTCGACGCAGGCGGTGCGCAGCCCGTGTGTCGAGACGTTGCCGAGGGCGTCGGCGACGGCTCCGTTCGGCACCGCGTAGCCCTCGTCCGAGCCCTGCCGCTTGGCGAAGACGGTGGCGACGACGTGCCCGTCCCGGTCGACGATCGGGCCGCCGGAGTTGCCGCTCTGCACCTCGCCTCGGAACCCCACGACCTCCCGCCCGACCCGCAGGCGCCCGTACGCGTCGCGGGTCGCGACGCGCGCCGTGCCGCCCATCCGGACCGCGCTCACCGTGTACGGCCCGTCGAGGGGGAACCCGAGCAGCGCAGCGGGGTCGCCGCGCTGCGGCTCTGAGACGGGCAGGGGACGTCCCTTCAGGCCCTCGACCCTGAGGATCGCGACGTCGTTGTCCGCGTCGAACGACACCACGGTCGCCTGGGCTCGCTGACCTTCCCGCCGGTAGACGACCGGCGTGCGGATCCCCGCGACGACGTGCGCGTTCGTCACGACGAAGCCGGGCCGCACGATCCACCCCGAGCCCTCGATACCGAGGCCGCACGCGTACCCCCGCACCCGGACGACCGACGCTCCTGCGCGCCTCACCTCGGGATCGCGCGCGATCGCCGGATCGGGCTCGGCGACCCCGGTCGCCGGCCCCACGATCGCCGAGAACGGGTCGATCCGCTGCAGCGCGTTCATGACTTCCTCGGGCGGCAGCGCCTGCGTGAGGCCCGAGAGGATCGACGAGTCCTGCGCGAGCCTCCGGAGGTCGCTCTGACCAGGCACGTAGAGGAGCGCGGCGCCCACCACCCAGCACAGCGCGAGCCCGGTGGCGAGGCCCAGGAGCACCCCGCCGGCCGAGTCGATGATTCGCAGCGGCGCCAGCGGCAGGAGCGAGCGACGGGCGGTGTGGCCCACGAACAGCCCGACGTACTGCCCGAGGATCCCGCCCATCGCGGCTCCCGCGAGCGCAACGAGCGGCGTCCAGCCGCCGAGGCCGACGAACGCCGGCACCGCCCGTGCCCCGACGATCGCACCGGCGACGAGGCCGCCGAGCGACAGCACGCCCGTCACGAGGCCCCGCCGCACACCCGCGACGCCGGTCAGCACGACCACCGCCAGCGCGATCCAGTCCAGCCGGTTCATCCGACACAGCATGCACACGAGGCAACGTCTGCCCAGGCCCCGATCCGCGCGCGGCTACAATCTCCGGGCGCTGGGGGCGTAGTTCAGTTGGTTAGAACGCCGGCCTGTCACGCCGGAGGTCGCGGGTTCGAGTCCCGTCGCTCCCGTCTTCGAAGTCCCTGCTCGCGTTCGCGCGATGGGGCGTGGATGGGGCCGTGAGCGCCTCGAGGGCGTCGAGCACGCTTCGATTCGGGTCCGGGAACAGGTGGCCGTGCAGGTCGAGTGTGACGCGGATCGACGAGTGGCCCATCTGAGCCTGCAGGTACTTCGGGTGCGCGCCGCCGGCGACCATCAGCGCGGCGTAGGTGTGGCGCAGATCGTGGAAGCGGAAGCCGGTCAGCTTCGTGCGGCGGACGGCGGGCGCGAAGACGCGGTGGCGGAAGTTGTCGTCATTCAGGATTTCACCGTTCGGCAGGTGGCGCGCTGGACGAGCTCGTGGTGCCCTTGGCGGAAAGCGCCAGAGGCTGAGAAACTCGGGCGGCTTGACAAACGACTTCCTGAAGCCCGGGCTGCACGAAGCGCTGCTGACGCGCAGGCTTGAGGAGCTGCTCGGGCAACTCCCCGACGCGACGCTCCTTGCCGACCTCGCCGACCTTCGCGACGCCGAGGCGTCAGATCGGATGTCGCGGCATCTCGCTGGAGTGCTCGCGAGAGCGATCGATCAAGCGCCGGAAGGAAAGCGAAGCGACGAGGCAGTGCGTATCGCCACGGCGTTGATTCATCGACTCCAGGCGCTCATGGACGGTAAGCGCGATCTGAGCGACGACGAGCCGGTTGACCCTGCACGTGTGCTAGTCGCCCTCCTGAAGCGCCTTCCAGATGGGCGACCTCAGCCGATCGAGCGCCCGCTCACGCCATTGCTCGATACGACGCTCTTCACGAACGCGCCTGGCGAACCCGCTGTTGGGCACGAGCTTCGCGCAGAAGTACCGTCCGCGGACGCGATCGACGTCGTCATCGCGTTCGTCCGGTGGAGCGGCGTGCGGCCGCTGATCGACGCACTTCGGCGGCACTGCGAGGGAGGCAAGCCTCTGCGGATCCTTACGACGACGTACACGAACAGCACCGAGCGGCGCGCTCTCGACGAGCTAAAGCGGCTCGGCGCGCAAATCAAGGTCTCATACGACACCTCGTCGACTCGCCTCCACGCCAAGGCATGGATCTTCCGCCGCGACAGCGGTTACTCGACTGCGTACATCGGCTCGTCGAATCTCACGCACTCGGCGCAAGTCTTGGGACTCGAATGGAACGTGCGTGTTTCGGCAGCCCGCAACCCGGATGCCGTCGCGAAGATGGCCGCGGTCTTCACGAGCTACTGGGAGAGCAGGGACTTCGAACCGTACGACGCCGCAGAGTTCGAACGGCGCACCGAGGCGCTCACAGCCGACGCCCTTACGCTCCTCAGCCCCGTCGAAATCGAACTCCGGCCGTTCCAAGAGGCGCTCCTCGACCACATCACCCTCGCCCGCCACCAGGGCCACCATCGGAACCTGCTCGTAGCGGCTACCGGGACTGGGAAGACGGTGATGGCAGCAGTGGATTATGCGCGCCTTCGCCCGGAGCTCACCCGCAGTCGACTCCTGTTTGTAGCCCACCGCGAGGAGATCCTCGACCAGAGCCGCGCGACGTTCCGGCACGCGCTGCGCGATGCAGCGTTCGGCGAGAAGTGGGTCGCCGGCCAGCGGCCGCGACAGTTCGAGCACGTCTTTGCGTCGATTCAGAGTCTGAACGCCGCCGACGTCCGCAACATCGACCCCTCCCACTTCGACGTCGTGATCGTCGACGAGTTCCACCACGCCGCGGCGCCGTCGTACGAGACCCTGCTCGATCACCTCGAGCCAGTCGAACTCCTCGGCCTTACTGCTACGCCTGAGCGCAGTGACGGTCTCGACGTACTGCGCCACTTCGACGGCCGAATCGCCGCCGAGCTCAGGCTTTGGGACGCGATCGATCAGGAATACCTGGCGCCCTTCGCCTACTTCGGTGTTCACGACGGACTGGACCTGCGCAACGTGCCGTGGCGGCGTGGCCAGGGATACGACGTCTCCGCGCTTGAAGGTGTCCTGACGGCCGATCACGCCTGGGTACACCTCGTGGTTGAGGAGATCAGGCGGAAGATCGCCGACCCGTCCCGGATTCGTGCCCTCGGCTATTGCGTCAGCGTCGGGCACGCGCATTTCATGGCCGAGCGCTTCACGCAGCTCGGGCTCGATGCCGTCGCGCTCTCAGCAGACACGCGTCGCGATGAGCGCAGGGCCGCGCTTAGCGATCTTTCGGAGGGAAAGCTGCGAGCGGTGTTCACCGTCGACCTTTTCAACGAAGGCATCGATATCCCGAGCGTCGACACGCTTCTCCTCCTTCGGCCCACCGACAGTCCGACACTCTTCCTCCAGCAACTCGGGCGCGGTCTGCGAAAGACGTCAGGCAAGAGTGCCTGCACAGTGCTCGACTTCGTCGGGACGCACCGAAAGGAGTTCCGTTTCGACCGGCGCTTGCGCGCGCTGCTCGGCGGCTCGCGCGTGGACGTCGAACGGCAGGTCCGTCAGGACTTTCCATTCCTGCCCGCCGGCTGCAGCTTCCACCTCGATCAGGTTGCGAAGGAGATCGTGCTGCGCAGCATCCGGGACTCGATTCCCAGCACGTGGCGCGAGCGCTGCCGTGAGCTCCGGTCGCTAGGCGACGTAGGACTCAGCGACTACCTCGAGAGCAGCGGCCTCGATCTCGAGGACGTCTACGCCGGGAACCACAGCTGGACAGAGATGCGCCGCGAGGTAGGTCTCGCCACAGCCCCGGTCGGGCCTTCGGAGAGGCTGCTCCTCCGAGCGGTGGGCCGACTGCTCCATGTCGACGACGACGAGCGGCTGGAGATCTACGACCGCCTTCTTCGCGAGGACCGTCCAGTGTCCCCGAGGCAGCTCAGCACTCGGGAGCAACGCCTCCTCCGCATGCTCGTCTCGTCGCTCACAACGCTCCCCACCTCCGCAAGCTTCGCCGACGCCGTCGAGCAAGTGTGGGCTCACCCGCAGGTTCGCGCAGAGCTGGTCGAGGTGCTGCGGCTGCTCCGCGAGCGGGTGCCGTACCTGGACCACACGCTCGGCCTGCCGGATGTGCCGCTCGCACTCCACTCGCGTTACACGCGCACGGAGATCCTGGCCGCGTTCGGCGTCGGTGAGGGCGCTAAGCCACAGACGTGGCAGACGGGCGTGTGGTGGGAGCCGCGCTCGCGAACCGACCTCTTCACGTTCACGCTCGACAAGAGCGTGGGCGGCTTTTCTCCGACAACCCGCTACCGCGACTATGCAATCAGTCCGGACCTTCTCCACTGGGAGAGCCAATCGGCGACTGCAGTCGATAGCGCCACGGGCCAGAGGTACATTCGGCAACGCGAGGACGGGACGAACGTTGTGCTGTTTGCGAGGCTTCGAACGACCGACCGCGCCTTTTGGTGCCTCGGCCCTGCAACGTACGTGAGACACGAGGGCGACCGACCGATCGCGTTCGTCTGGAAGCTCGAGCGGCGGTTGCCGGCAGAGCTCTACACCTCGTTCGCGGCCGCCGTCGCGTAGACGCGGCCTACTACGTCGGCGAGCCGACCTCGCGTTCGATCGCACGCAGCTTCTCTGCGAGCGCATTCGCGGCTCTGATTGCGGCGGCCGCCCCAGCATCGTCAGAACCTGGCTCGCGCACGAATCCGTCGTTCCGGTAGTGGCGGTCCGAGAGCTGCCAGTAGACGTGTGAGTCGAGCGCTTCGCACAGAAGCGTCAACTCCTCCGCTCTCAACACCGGAACCAGATGCTCGGGATTCTCGGTCACTCCATCCACCGCCTCTCCAGAGAGCCCTACGCCGTCGGTTCGATCGCCGAGGGTAGAACTCCACATCGGATACACAACACCGAAACCCGCGATCGCCAGGTGAGCTCACCAGAGGCTCGTGCCTGGCGCAAGTGCGACCGCCTCCGCCGAAGGGAGGAACTCGATGCTCGACGTGACCACGGTCCTCGGAGAGGCAGCGGCAGTCGTCGATCCGAAGGGCGAGAACGAAGATCTCTCGGTCCTCTGCGGCCTGGTCGCCTGGGCGCACGAACACCCCGACCGGTACAGCGGTTGGGATGTCGAGACCCTGGCCGCCGCACTCCGCTGGACGTTCGGCGGCGATGCTGAGACGGCCGACGAGACTGCACGTCGGCTCATCGGCGATTGACAGCGACTGCTGCGCTCCGGATCCGCGAAGGTAAAGCTATCCTTTACTTGTGCATGACAACGCCCCAGACATCCGTGGCCTGGAGGCCGAGGCCTACCAGCAGAGCGGCTATTTCACCGCCGAGCAGACGAGTGAGCACGGTGTAAGCCGTCAGCTTCTGAACCATCACGTCAAGCAGGGGCGCTTCGAGCGTATTCGCCGGGGCCTCTACCGCGTCCGGGGCTTCCCGAGCTCCCAGCACGACGACATGCGCGAGAAGTGGATGGCTGTCGGGGTGGACAAGGCCGTCCTCTCGCACGAGAGCGCGCTCGCGCTGCTCGAGCTGAGCGACAGCATTCCAGACAGGGTTCATCTACTCGTCCCCCGCCGGCACCGCGGACTCCGCCGCCCGCCGGGTGTCGTCATCCACACCCGCGCTGACGACGAGAGCGTCGCCACCGTGTGGCGCGAGGGCATGCCGCTCACGGCGCCGGCGCGGACGCTCGTCGACGTCGCCGACGAGCTCCAACCCGAGCAAGCCGCAATGGCCGCCGAGCAGGCGCTCCGGCTGGGCCTGCTCACGCGCCGACAGCTCGAGCAAGAGGCCGCCCGCCGGGGCAAGGCGCGCGCCCTGAAGACACTGCTCCCCGATCGATGAGATACGCGACCGCAGCCACGTTTCGCCAAGCCCTCGACGACCGGCTCAAGGCCGAGGCCTCGAAGACCGGGCTCGGTCTCGCCCGCCTCCGGAACCGGCTGACCGCTCCCTGAGACGCGGCGCGAACCTGCTACCGCCGGACGCACTATCGGGATTCGCATCGGCGAGCTCGACGGATACTGATGGCGACCGGACGGAGGTACCTTCCCCGATCGTCTACGCCAGGTACCCGGCCAGCCGATCGAGCGTCTCCG
>DASSUT010000210.1:0-19120 GCA_035706725.1 Gaiella sp.
GCTCGTTCGGTCGGCGTACGACCTCCACGTGCACGTCGGGCCGGACGTGATGACGCGGCGGATCGACGACGTGACGCTCGCGGAGCGCTGCCTCGAGGTCGGCCTCGCGGGGTTCGGCCTGAAGTCGCACTACACCTCGACCGCCGAGCGCGCGCAGGTCGTCGCGCGCGCAGTGCCGGGCATCGACGCGGTCGGGACGCTCACGCTCAACGCGTCGGTCGGCGGGCTGAACCCGCTCGCGATCGAGATCGCGGCGCGCGAGGGCGCTCGGATCGTGTGGCTCCCCACCGTCGACGCCGTGAACGAGGCGGGCGCACGCGACCGCGAGTATCCGCCCGGCGCGGCCAAGCCGCTCTGGGCCCGCATCCAGTCGGAGCTCCGCGACCAGGGGCTCGAGGCGCCGCCCGTCGCCGTGGTCGACGACGACGGCGAGCCACTGCCGGCGCTGCTCGACGTGCTGTCGGTTGTGGCGCGCCACGGGCTCGTGCTCGCGACGGGCCACCTCGCACGGCACGAGATCTTCGCGGTCGTCGACGCCGCCAAGGCGGCGGGCGTCCAGACCGTGGTCGTCACGCACCCCGAGTTCCCGGCGCAGGATCTCTCCGAGCTCGAGCAGGTCCAGCTCGCCGAGCGCGGCGCGCTCCTCGAGCGGTGCTTCACGACGCCGTACACCGGGAAGTGCACGTGGGAGCGCGTGCGCGACGGCATCCGGGCGACGGGCGTCGAGCGGAACCTCCTCTCCACCGACCTCGGCCAGCCGGACAACCCGCCGGTCGAAGACGGCCTCGCGCTCTTCGCCGACCGCCTTCTCGAGCTCGGTCTGACCGACGACGAGATCCGCACGATGACGGTCGTGAACTCGCGGATGCTCGCCGGTGTTGCCGCGTGACACGTCGCCTGCTGGTGGTCGGGGCGCACTCGGCCGACTTCGTCTGGCGGGCCGGCGGCGCGATCGCGGTCGCGACCCGTGCCGGCGGCGTGGCGCAGGTGGTCGCGCTCTCGTACGGCGAGCGCGGCGAGTCGGGCGAGCTCTGGAAGGTCGAAGGGCAGACCGTCGAGAACGTCAAGCGCGCCCGCCACGGGGAGGCGGAGCAGGCCGCAAAGGCGCTCGGGGCGGAGTTCGTCGCGCTCGACTTCGGCGACTACCCGCTCGAGATCGGCGAGGAGCGCCTCGGCCGTGTCGTGGACACGATCCGCGCTTTCGCGCCCGACGTGATCGTGACGCACACCGACGCCGACCCGTTCAACCCCGACCATCCCGTCGCGCATCACGCGGTGGTGCGCGCACGGACGCTCGCCGCCGGTGCCGGGGTGCAGAGCGGTTTCCCGACGATCTCGCCGCCGGCGCTGTTCCTCTTCGAGCCGCACCAGCCGGAGCTCTGCAACTTCATGCCGACGACGTTCGTCGACATCACCGCGGTCGTCGACGCGAAGCGGGAGGCGATGGCCGCGATGGCGTCGCAGGTCTATCTCCAGACGTACTACGACGAGCGCGCCGGGCATCGAGGGAACCACGCCCGGCGCGCGTCGGGCCGGTCGGAGATCCGCTACGCGGAGGCGTTCCAGCGGGTGCTGCCGCAGGTCGTGGACGTGCTGTGACTGCGAACTCGGAGCTGGCGCGACTCGGGTCGGCGACCGTCTACGAGGCGGCGGGACGGGAGGGGCTCGTCGACGCGCCGCTCCATCGCGTCATCCCGGGCTCGCGTGCCGCCGGTCCCGCGCGCACCGTGCTCTGCGGCCAGGACGACAACCTCATGGTGCACGCGGCGATGTCGCGCGTGGAGCCGGGCGACGTGCTCGTGCTCGCGATGCCCGAGCCGACGCCGGTCGCCCTCGTCGGCGACCTGCTCGCGACGCAGGCGAAGGCGCGCGGGGCGGCGGCGATCCTCGTCGACGGCGCTGTCCGCGACGTCGACGAGCTGGCGGAGCTCGGGCTGCCGATCTGGTCGCGCTTCGTCCGCATCCGCGGCGCCGGCAAGGACGTGGTGGGCGCGCTCGACGAGCCCGTCACCGTCGGTGGGCAGGTGATCGAGCCCGGCGACGTCGTCGTGCTCGACGGGGACGGCGCCGCAGTCGTCCCGCATGCGCGCCTCGACGAGGTGCTCGCGGCCGCGCTCGAGCGGGAGCGGCGCGAGGCCGACAAGCGCGCGAAGCTGCAGGCCGGCGCCCTGTCGTACGACCTCGACGGGCTGCGCGAGAAGGTGGAGCGGGCATGAGCCGGGCCCTCGACGGCCGGCGCGCGCTGATCACGGGCGCCACGGCGAACATCGGCGCCGCCACCGCGCGGCTCTTCGCGCAGGAGGGCGCGCGGCTGGTGCTCGTCGACCGCGATCCCGCGATCGAGGACACCGCGGCCGCCATCCGCGAGAGCGGCGGCGACGCGAGCGCGGTCGTCGCCGACGTCTCGTCGGCGGACGCGGTCGACGCGCTCGCGCCGGTCGTCGACGAGAGGCTCCGCGGTCTCGACGTGCTCGTGAACAACGCCGCGATCCAGCGCGTCGGACTGGTCGAGTCGATCCCGGTCGAGGAGTGGGACGAGATCTTCGCGATCAACGTCCGGGGCTACTTCCTCACGGTCCGCGCGCTGCTCCCGGCGCTTCGCGCCTCGGACGCGGCCGCGATCGTCAACACGTCGTCTCAGACGGGGCTCCACGGGGCGCCGGGCGCGACCGCGTACTCGGCGACGAAGGGCGCCGTGATCGCGCTCACGAAGGCGCTCGCGCTCGAGCTCGCGTCGGACGGGATCCGGGTGAACGCGATCGCGCCGGGCTGGGTCGACACCGCGTTCAACACGCCCGCGATCACGATGCTCGGCGGCGCCGACGCGCACGCCGACATTGTCCGCGCGACGATCCCGCTCGGTCGGCAGGGACGTCCCGAGGAGATCGCCGCGGGCACCCTGTACCTCGCGTCCGCCGCATCCTCCTACATGACCGGTCAGGTGCTCGCGGTCGACGGCGGCGTCACGTGAGCGAGCGCGTGCGAAGCGCCGGCCGACCGCCCGCGCGTCCATCGCGGTCAAGGCGCTCGGCGGAGGGCCGGGGCGCCGCGGGAAAGACGGTTCGCGACGAGACGCTCGCGCTCCTCGAGCGGCTCGGGGTCACGCGCATCTTCGGCAACCCGGGCTCGACCGAGATCCCGTTTCTCACGAACGTCCCCCACGAGCTCGAGTTCGTGCTCGGCCTCCACGAGGGCGCGGTCGTCGGCATGGCGAGCGGCTACGCGCTCGGCACCGGTGCGCCGGCGTTCGTGAACCTCCATACGGCCGCGGGGCTCGGGAACGCGGTGAACGCGATCGTCTGCGCGCGCGACAACCGGATCCCGCTCGTGATCGTCGTCGGCCAGCAGGATCGCAGGCATCTCGCGTTCGGGCCGTTCCTCGCCGCGCGCACCCTCGAGCGGCTCGCCGGCGACTACCCCGTCTGGTCGACGCAGCCCGCCGATCCCGCGGCGGTGCCCGGTGCGATCGCGCGTGCGTGGCACGAGGCGGAGCTGCGGCGTGGCCCTGCGCTCGTGGTCGTGCCCGTGGGCGACTGGGAGCAGCCGCTCGGGGACGATTGGCAGGGCGTCGAGGCTCCCGACCGGGTGCTCGGGGCGGCGCTTCCCGACCCGGCCGCGGTGGCGGAGCTCGCCGAGCTGATCGAGGGCGCCGGCGCGCCCGCGCTCGTCGTCGGGGCGGGAGCGGACACCGAGGCGGGGTGGGAGGGGGTCGTGGCGCTCGCGGAGCGGCTGGCATGTCCCGTCTGGCAGGACGCCTTCTCGAGCCGGCACGGGTTTCCGCAGGACCATCCGCTGTTCGCGGGCCATCTGCCGTGGTCGCGGCGGGAGCTGCGACGGGCGCTGTCCGGCCGCGACCTCGTCGTTGCGGTCGGGACGCCCGCGTTCCGGCTCTACCTGTACGAGCCGGGGCGCCTCGTCGAGCCCGGCACGCGGGTCGCGGTCGTCTCGGACGACCCCGAGGACGTGATGCGCAGTCGTTGCGACCTCGCCGTGCTCGGCTCGCCGGCGGCGGTCTGCGCCGGTGCGGCAGGACAGGTCGAGCAGCGCACGGGCGGCTCGGTGGAGCCGTTCTCGCGCCCGCCCGCGCCGGATCCCCCGGCGCCTGGGGAGCCGCTCCGTGCGTCGCACCTCGTCACCGCGCTCGCGGAGCGCCTCCCGGCCGACGGGATCCTCGTGGAGGAGTCGCCGTCGACACGTCCGGAGATGCTCGACCGCATCGCGACCCGGTCGCCGCTGGGGTTCGTCGCGGTCGCGAACGGCGCGCTCGGCTTCGGGCTCGCGGCGTCGATCGGGCTCCGCATGGCGCTGCCCAAGCGCCCCGTGCTCGCGCTCCTCGGTGACGGCTCCGCGACCTACTCCGTGCAGGCGCTCTGGAGCGCCGCGCGGTACCGCGTCGGCGCGGTGTTCGTGATCGTCGGCAACGGCCGCTACGCGGTCATGGACGAGCTCGCGGAGGCACACGGGGGCCGTGGGGCGTGGCCTGGTTTCGCGTCGCTCGACCTGGCCACGGTCGCGCGCGGCTTCGGCTGCGACGCGGAGCGGATCACCACCTACGAGGAGCTCGGAGCGCGGCTCGACGACGTCGTCGCGACCCTCGCGACGCGCGAGACGCCGCTCCTGCTCGACGTGCGGGTCGAGTAGGCGGTCTTTCGTCAGGCCGGAACGACGTCGTAGGGCACGACGACCGGCACCAGGCGGGCAGGGTAGCCGTCCGCCGCGAACGCGGTGACGAGCCCGAGCAGCCTCGGGGTCACGAACGGCCACGGGCTCACCTCCACGCGACCGAATCCGTCGAGCGCGATCCGGTGGCCGCGCACTTCGCGCTCCGACGGCTCCTCGAAGCAGAACTCGAACGAGAGGACGTCGCAGACGTTCGTGATCGCGTCTGCGGCCTCCACGGCCGTGCGCGACACACCGGCTGTCGCGAGCAGCCCGGGGAGCAGCTCGTCGACCTCCGCGTACGCCGCGCGCTCGAGCTCGTCGTCCCGCGACGCCAGCAGCCTGCGGACGTGCAGGGCGACGACGAGGTCGACAACCGGGTCCTCGCCTCGGGGCGCGAAACCGCGCCGTTGGATCCCGACCCACTCCTCGCTCGTCATGACGCCACCGATCGGGTGCTCGTCGTGCTCGCCGTAGCCGCGGTCGTGGTCGGCGACGCCGCGCACGAACGACTCGAACGGCAGCGGCGGACGTTCGGCCCACGCCAGTGCGAGCGCCGCCGCGAAACGGGCGTGCTCCACCTGCGGGAAGATCACGGGTCTGCGTTCCGAGACGAACATGCGCACATGGTGACGATCGACGAGGTCCGAGCGTTTGCGGCGACGCTCCCGCGCGCGTACGAGGCGCTCGTCCGTGGCCGGGTCAAGTTCCGCGTCGGCCGCATCGTGTTCCTCGCGTTCTCGAAGGACGAGACGCTGATGGGGTTCGGCTTTCCCAGGGAATGGCGCGAGGCACTCGTCGCCTCCGAGCCCGAGAAGTTCCTGCTCCCACGCGAATCCGACCTCCGCTACAACTGGGCGGTCGTCCGGCTCGCGGCAATCGACGAGGAGGAGATGCGCGAGCTCGTGCTCGACGCGTGGCACATGGTCGTGCCGAAGTCCGTCTCGGCCGCCTACCGCGAGAGCGACTAGCCGGCCGCTGCTCGAGCTCGTGTTGCCCGCCCACGGCGAGCCGACGGACCGGGCGACGCTCGAACGGCTGCTCTCTCGGCGGCGCTGCCCGACCCGGGCCCTGCGGCGCGGCCCGGGCCGGGCGACGGCTCAGCCGTAGTAGCCGGGTGAGCTGCTCGACGAGCTCGAGTTGGAGCTCGACGTCGAGATGCCGGTCGGCGTTGCGACATGCCACGTGAAGGCATGACCGCCGAAGCTGTCCGCGACGCCGTTCCCTGTCACGACGCCTGCGTCCGGGTCCTGGAGGAACCGGTAGAGCGGGCGGCCGTCGAAGGTGACCTGCCGTGCGCCGCCCGGGCGCGTCATGACGCCGAGCTTCCCGGTCACGCCGTCGCCGGCGGCGGGCCGGCCGGCGTCGACCGTGAGCGGGTCCCAGATCGCGTTGCAGGCACCGGTGCACGCCACCATGCCGTCCGCTTCCTGGTCTGCCGCGTACAGGGCCGCACCGCGTGCGTCGACGAGCACGTCGCCGACACCGTCGACGTTGCTCACCGAGACCGTGGCGCCTCCCGCGGATCTGGACGCCGCTGCGCCGCTGTTGCCGCTCCCCCCGCAGGCGCTCACGACGAGCACGGCGACCGCCGCGAGGGCGAGCAGCCCGAGATATGTCCTGTGGTTCTTCATGGAAGTGAATACGGCCGTGTCGCGGGACAGGATTGGATCCAGGATGGAGTCGGCCGGAGGGCTTGCCCGGAAGGCACCGGCCAACCGAAGGGTTGCCGGTTCCGGTGAAGGAGCCTACGACAGACCGTGTGCGCGGAGCCAGGCGCCGACCCGCGGGAAGAGCCCGCGCGCGTAGCGGTCAGAGCGGAGCATCTCCGAGGTGAGGCCCGTCCTCGTCTCGACCAGAGCGTGATTCGCGCGCGGGAACGTCCAGACCGTGAAATCCCGGCCGGGCTCGGCGGCGACCGGTGCCAGGCGCTTCGCCGAGAGTCGAGGCGGGACGATCCGGTCGAGGGCGCCGTAGATCCAGAGGGCCGGAATCCGGAGCGCGCGAATCCACGGCAGCGGGTCGACCCCGCCCGGCCCGGCACGCTCGACCCGCGCGTCGAGCTCGGCGTCGTCGAGGCGCTGCGGACGGTCACCTTCGCCGGCGAGCGACTGGTACAGGTCGTTCTCGTCCGCGGTGACCGCGGGGCCCGAGAACGACACGAGGAAGTGCACCGCCGGCTCGCGCGAGGCCGCGAGCGGCATGATCCACCCGGCCTGGCTGTGTCCCGCGAGCCCGAGGCGTTCGGGGTCGACCTCGGGGCGGGACGCGAGGAAGCGCACCGCGGCCTCGGCATCCGATGCGAGGGTGTCGATCGCGGGTGCGGTCGGCGATTCGCCCGGGTACACGCCGCTCGAGGCGCCGACCCCGCGCTTGTCGTACGCGAGCACCGCGATTCCGTGCCGGACGAGCAGCGCCTGGAGCTCTGGGAGGTACTCGCGCGTGGTCGGGCCCGAACCGGTGACGTATGCGACGGCCGGGTGAGGCCCTCGTCCGAGCGGCAGCATCAGCGTCCCCGCGAGCGATGCGCCCTGACTTCGAAACCGGACGGCGACGGTCCGCGGGCCGAGGAGGCGCACGCGCCTGCCCGCGATCGTCGCACCGTGCGCCGTGAACCTCGCCCGCCCCCGAACCGGCGTGGACGTCGCGAACCCGACGCCGATCGTGAACGATCCGCCCGACCGCGCGAGCGCGTGGACGCGGCCCGCGTTCAGGTCGACGAGCCGAGGGGGACCGTAAGGGTCCTCGACGACTGCAAGCCCGTGCTCGTAGAGCCGAACCGACGCGCCGGCCGTCGTGGCGGCGGCGAGGAACGCGAGGACGGCGAGGAGCGTCGTACGAAACATGCTGCGTCGACGCAGCAGTTTATTGCGTCAACGCAGTATCTGCAAGACTTCGTCCGTGGCCCGTGACGACAGGCTGTTCTTGCACCTTGCTGCGACGGGCCACTACCTCGTGCGGATCCTGGAGCGGCAGCTCGAGCCGACCGGGATCCCGCCCTACCAGCTCGCGCTCGTGACCCACGTGCGACACCACCAGCCCGTGACCCCGACCGAGATCTCACGTGCATCGGGCGTTCCCCCGACGACGCTCCGGGACAACATCCGCCGCCTCGTGGACGCGGGCCTCGTGCGCCGGGCCGCGCACCCGACCGACGGGCGGTCGTACCAGCTGGAGCTGACGCCCCGAGGTGAGCTCATGGCCCGCGCCGCCGACCCGGCCCTCGCCGATGCCTACGAGAGGCTCGAACGGCTGCTGCCGGAGCCGCTCGCACGCTACGAGTCGACGGTCGTGGACCTCAACACCGCGCTCGAGCGCACGCTCGCCGAGCTCGGCCCCGACGGTTCCGACAACGTACGCGGCGCGCCGCGGGGCCGTTCCCGCGGGGCGTGAAGCGCACGGCAGCACGTCCATGGCCGGGGGCTCCCGAGTGCCGGCCGGGTCAGCGGTGCGGCGGCAGGTACGTGTCGGTGTCGGGGCTGTGCAGGACGGCGGATACGTGCAGTCCGACGTGCGCGATCGGCGCTCCGACCGGGTTGAGCGTCACGAGCGTCGGAACGCTCCACAACGCGTCCCCGACGAGCGGCTTCGCGACCTTGCCCGAGCGGAAGTCGCTGTAGCCGGCGTGGTACGCGGCGGTCATCGCGAGCGACGCCATGAGGGCGATCGCGCCGATCGCGAGCTTGCCGGCGAGGCGCCGGTCGAGTCGGCTCCCCGCGAGCGCCGCGAACACGACGAGGATCGGAAACGCAGACAACAGCAGACCGTCCGTGGCGCCGTACACGACTCCGCGCCAGAGCACCGCCGCGACGAGGTCGAACCCTTCCGACCGAGGCGTCGCGTCCTCGTTGCGGACGAGCTGGAAGGCGAGGATCGCGCCGACGAGAGCGCCGAGCCCGACAGCCCACGGCCAGCGTCGCGCCACCGCGGCGCCGAGGTCGTATCCGGTCGAGCGCGCCCACGCGGCGAACAGCGCCACGACCGAGAGGGCGTAGACGCCGTAGTAGAGGTCTCGGTCGAGCTCCAGGCGGTCCGCGAGGACGAACGGAACCGCGAACGCGACCACGAACCCTCCGGCGAGCCATGCCCAGTGACTCCCGGCCTCGCGGCGTGCCCATGCGCGTCCGCGAACGCGACGACCGAACGCGTAGGCACCCATGGCTCCTCCTTTCCACCCCAGCGTTCCACGGGGCGGGTCGGGGGTCGTCGGTGTCGGGCCGGTCGCGCATGCGGCTTTTCCACAGGACCGACGAGGGCGACGGTGGCCCGCTGACAACGCTCGTGGTGATTCACCACAAGCGTTGTCCGAGCGCGGACGGTCCGCCGGGCGGCGACGGCGCGCGTCGCGTCTCGTACGATCGCGGCATGGCGTACGACGAAGCGCTCGCCGCACGGATCCGGGGGCTCGTCGGGGACGGGGCGGACGTGACGGAGCAGAGGATGTTCGGGGGACTCGCGTTCCTCGTGGGCGGCAACATGGCGATCGCCGCCAGTGGACAGGGCGGCATCCTCGTGCGGGTCGATCCCGAGGCGTCGGACGATCTCGTGGCGACGACGGACGCCCGCTTCATGGTGATGCGCGGCCGCTCGATGCCGGGCTGGCTGCGCGTGGACGCCGAGGACGTCGCGGGCGACGAGGAGCTCGGCGAGTGGGTCGAGCGTGGCGCCTCGTACGCGCGATCGCTCCCGCCCAAGCGGCCCGCGGGTCGATGACCCTGGACGAACGATGGCTCGCCGCCGTCTGGCCGGTCGTCCGCGAGCGGCTCGGTGACGCCCCGGCGCGCGTCGTGGAGCTCGGATGCGGGCCGCTCGGCGGGCTCGTGCCGAGGCTCCGCTCGGCGGGCTACGAGGCGGTCGGCGTCGACCCCGTCGCGCCCGACGGCGACGAGTACCGGCAGCTCACGTTCGAGCGGTTCGAGCCAGCCGGCGAGGTCGACGCGGTCGTCGCCGTGACGTCGCTGCACCACGTCGACGATCCCGCCGAGGTGCTCGACCGCGTCGACCGCATGCTCGCGCCCGCCGGGATCGCGGCAGTGATCGAATGGGACTGGCGCTCGTTCGACGCGCGGACCGCCGAGTGGGCGTTCGACCGGCTCGGCCCCGACGGCGACGAGAGCTGGCTGCGCGGGCACCGGGAGCGGTGGTCCGCGTCGGGACGGCCCTGGGACGAATACCTCGCCGATTGGGCCGCAGAGCACGGAATCCACGCCGCCGCGGAGCTCCTGCGACTGCTCGACGAGCGCTTCGAGCGCGAGCACCTCGCGACGGGGCCGTACGTTTTCTCCGGCCTTCCGGGCACGGGCGAGGCGGACGAGCGTGCGGCGGTCGAGGCGGGGACGATCAAGGCGACGCGCGTGGACGTCGTCTGCCGCCGCCGCTGACCGCGGACGCCCTCGGACCGCAACCGGTCTCCATACCGGGGAGGATGAAGGGGTGGAAGCCGGGACCCTGCTCCTCCTCGTCGGCGGGATCCTGGCCGTCAGCATGGCGATCGCCCTCGGCGCGGCCCGGCTCGGCGTCCCGACCCTCGTGGCGTTCCTCGCGATCGGAATGCTGCTCGGCTCGGACGGTCCCGGCGGCATCGACTTCAACGACGCGGAGCTCGCGCGCACCGTCGGCGTCGCCGGGCTGGCCGCGATCCTCTACGAGGGCGGGCTCTCGACCTCCTGGCGGCGGCTGCGGAGGGTTGCCGTCCCCGCGAGCCTGCTCGCGACCGTCGGGGTGGTCGCCACCGCCGTCCTGGCGGGCGCGGCGGCGCGGTCGCTCTACGACCTCACCTGGCTCGAGGCCGTCCTGCTCGGCGCGGTGGTGGCCTCGACGGACGCGGCCGCAGTGTTCGCGACGCTGCGGTTCACGCACATCCGCCGGCGGCTCGCACGGACGCTCGAGGCCGAGACGGGCCTGAACGACCCCGTCGCGATCGCGCTCACGATCGGCCTCATCGACTGGATCGAGGATCCGTCGTTCGCCTTTCCCGAGCTGGTCTTCGGCATCCTGCGCGAGCTCGCCCTCGGGCTCGTCGTGGGCGTGGTGCTCGGCGCGGTGGCGACGAGGGTGTTCACGCGCCTGCCGCACGCGCTCGGCACCTTCGCCCCCGTCGTGTCGATCGCCGCCGGCGCGCTGACGTTCGGGATCGCCGACGTGATCGGAGGCAGCGGCTTCCTCGCGGTGTACCTCGTGGGTCTCGCCGTCGGGAGCACGCCGTCGCGTTACCGGCGGCAGCTCGTCTCGTTCCACGAGGGTCTCGCCTTCCTCGCCCAGGTCGCGATGTTCGTGGTGCTCGGCCTGCTCGTGTTCCCGAGCGACCTCCTCTCGGTGGCGCTGCCCGGGGTCGTGCTCGCCGCGCTGCTGATGGTCGTCGTCCGCCCGGCGGCCGTCTGGATCGCGACCGCGTTCAGCGACTTCACGAGCCGCGAGCGCGCGCTGCTCGGCTGGGCGGGCCTGCGCGGCGCCGTCCCGATCGTGCTCGCGACGTTCGTGCTCTCGTCCGAGGTCGGCGAGGCGGAGACGATCTTCAACGCGGTCTTCTTCGTCGTCGTGGTCTCGACGCTCGTCCAGGGCACGACGCTCGAGTGGGTCGCGGAGCGCCTCGCCCTCGTCGAGCCGCCTCCGGCGGTGACACATCCTCCGCTGGAGGTCGACGTGCGCGGCTCCCTCGCGCTCGTGGAGTTCGACGTCAGGCCGGAGCACGCGATCGCAGGAGCGATGGTGCGCGAGCTGGGGCTTCCCCGCACCGCGCTGGTCGCGGTGATCGCGCGGCGGGACGAGACGATCCCGCCGCGCGGGAGCTCGGTGATCGAGCCGGGCGATCGCCTGTTCGTGCTTGCGCCGTACACGATCCGGCCCGAGCTCGAGGACGTCTTCGACCGCTGGCGCCGCCGCGTCTGACCGAGGTCGGGCGCGAGCCGAGACAACGCTTGTGGTGAATCACCACAAGCGTTGTCAGCCGGTCGGTGCGAGCGGCCGTCGACTGGGTGCGACCGCTCGGCCGTGCGTCCGTTCGCTCGGGCGAGCCGCGTGGCGAGCGAGGTCGGCGTCGGTCAGGCGGCCCACTGCGACCACGGCACGATTCCGAGCTCGAGCCGGGGCGGCGCGTCGAGCATCGCCAGGTACTCGATGAGGTGCCCGTCCGGGTCGCGGAAGTAGACCGCCGCCGCGGGCATCCAGGCGAGGACGCTCGGCTCGTGCGTCTCCTCGCCCGCGAACGAGAGGGGCATGACGCCGCGTGCACGAAGGCGGTCGCATGCGTCGAGCACGTCGTCCCGCGCGGCCGCGAACGCGACATGGGACGAGAGCGCGAGCGGCGCGGAGCCGAGCGACCAGAGGCCCAGCATCCCTTCGCCGGGGGCGCCCACCCACAGGAAGGCGGCGCCGCGCTCGCGGTCGTCGAGCCCGAGCTCGAGCCCGACGACGTCGCGGTAGAACGAGACCGACCGGTCGAGGTCGGCCACGGCGAGGTGTGCCTCGAACAGGCCGCGCACCGGTACGGGAGCTCCGGGCGTCATGCTCCGCCCTCGAGCACGAGCGAGAAGCGGATCCGGTCGCGCACCGGGATTCCGTCCGCCTCGAGATCGGGCGCGTATCCCTGCGCCGGCGTGAACGCGTCCCGCTCGACGGACTCTGCCCGGAACCCGCACCGCTGGTAGAAGCGGAGGTTTCCGATGTCCGCGGTCGCGGTCGCCACGGTGAGCACCCGCGTTCCGTCCGCGCGGCAGGCCGACGCCGCGTGCTCGACGAGCCGCCGTCCGAGACCGAGGAGGCGATGGCCGGGGGCCACGGCCAGGCTGGCGATCTCGGCGGTCCCCTCCGCGAGCGGAACGAGCTGCAGGTGCGCGACCGCCTCGCCGTCCCGGTCTCGCGCGAGGAGCACGCGGCCACGGTCGATGGACGCCTCGAGCTGCAGCGGGGAGTCCTCGGCCAGCTCGAAGAGGCCTCGTAGCTCGTCGCGCGGCCCCTGGTGCCACGCGAGCGCATATCCCGGCGGGGCGTCGAGACCCATCACTCAGCCGCCCTGCGGCACGCCGTCCACGTAGAGGTCGACGCGCTCCGTGTAGAAGGCGACGAGGCCTGCGATCTTCTGGCTCTCGGGGAGCGGGGTCGTGTACGACCACGCGATGTCGGTCGGGCCGTCGTCGCGCAGCGACCAGTACCGCGCCTCGCCCTTGTACGGGCAATGGGTCGCGGTCTCCGACGGCACGAGGAGCTCCATCCGGATGTGCGTCCGCGGGAGGTAGTACCGCGTCGGGAGATTCGTCTCGAAGAGGAGCGTCGGTTTCGACGTCTCGGCCAGCGTGACGCCGCCGGCCTCGACGCGCACATGCCGCGAGCTCGGAAGGATGTCGACGCGGGTGTAGGGATCCCGCGGGTGCGTGAACACCTGCTCGTCCTCCTCGAACCAGGCGTCCATCGCGTGCCAGTCGAGCCGGATCGCGCCGCGGAGTTCCTCGAACGGCGACTCGTCGAGCTGCAGAGCCGCACCCGGCGCCGCCTTCCCGCCCGCGCGCACCTCGTAGGTGTGGCCGTCGCCGCGGCTCGGAGAGTGGGCGGTCCCACCGTCGGGCAGGAGCAGGTCGGTGCGGACGTCGGCGGCGCGGAAGTAGTACGTCGGGTAGTAGGGCTTCTCCCACACGAGCAGCGGACGGCTCGTGTCCGCGACGAGCTCGCCGCCGAGGTAGGCGCGCACACGTTTCTCGCCCCGCTCGACGCGCACCCGCCCACGCGGGCTCGCCTGTCTCGACCTGGTGCTGCTCACGACGATTCCCCTTTCGCTCGACGGTGTCTCGATCTGCGCCCGAGCGTCGCAGTCACCCCTCAGTGGGTGCTGTGCGGCGCCTGAGCGCCGCTACGCGCCGGCTTGCAGCCGCGCGTGCCTGTGCTCGCTCCGGTCCTGGACGAGCCCGAGCACGCGCGTCCTCCCGTCGAGCTCGAGCACGTGGAGCGTGATCTCCGTCGGGAGGAAGACGCCGTGCTTCGTTCGGCAGGTCAGGGCGATCGTGGACGCGCGCCCGTCGCGTTGCACGCGTCCGAGGAGCGCTTCGAGCTCGGCCGACTCGGCGGGGTGGATCGCGGAGATCGGCGTCGCGAGCAGCTCGTCGCGTGTGTAGCCGAAGAGCGCGCAGCCCGCGTCGTTCGCCGCGACGATGCGGCTTTCGTCGGGGTCCATGACGTATGCCGGCTCGTCCGAGCGCTCGAAGACGGTGCCCGTGAGGAGGTTCCCGTCGGACGACATGCCTACCCGGTCTGGCTCCCCATCGCCTCTCGGCCACCGTGCGGGTCGACCACGAGACGGTCGATCCGTGCGCGCAGCAGGCGCCGGCGGGCGGGCGAGACGCTCGTGCGCAGCGCGCGGCGGACGAGGTCGTAGCGGAAGCGGAAGCGAAGGCCGTCGATCCGGAGGATGCGGCGCTCGCAGAGACGCTCGAGCTCCTCGATGAGGTCGGCGGCGTCGACGTCGAGCAGCGCCGCGAGCGGCTCGGGCTCGAACGGCTGGTCGAGAACCGAGGCCGCAGTGAGGACGCGGCACCCCCAGGCGCCCTCCGCGCGGCACTGCGCCACGAGTGCCTCGACGAGACCCTTCGGCGGCTCGGCCCGCCGCCCGCACCGGATCATCTCGGTGACGAACCGCGGATTCCCGCCGGACGCGGCATGGAGGCCGTCGACGCCGAGCGGCGCGAGGTCGTCCTCCGTGAGCGGCTCGAGCCGAACGACCGTGTCCGGCTCGAGCCGGGCGAGGGGGTGGTCGGAGGCCGCCTCCAGCGGTCGGGCGGTGATCACGAGCGCCGCCGGATGGGCCGCGGCGCGTCGCCGCAGGTACCCCAGCGCCGCGACGGTCCGCGTGTCCGCCCACTGGAGGTCGTCGAGGAGGAGCACGAGCGGCCCGGTCTCGGCGACGAGCGTGACGAGTGCCTCGAGGACCTCGACCTCCTCGAAGGTGCGGCGGTCGGGACCGAGGTCGAGCTCCGGGAGGACCTCGGCCAGCGCCGGCATCCGCGCCACGTCGAGCTCCATGCCCGCGAGCGCCTGCCGCAGCGCGGTCGCGAGCGGGACGTACGGCAGGTGGCGCTCGAGCTCCGAGCAGCTCGCGAGCCCGACGCGGGCACCGTCGAGCGACGACGCCATCTCGTCGAGCAGGCGCGTCTTGCCGAGCCCGCTCTCCGCCTCGACGAGGGTCAGCGTCTGGCGGCCGTCGAGCGCGAGCCCGACCGCGCCGCGGAGCGCATCGAGCTCGGCGGTGCGGCCGAGGAACTGCACCGGGCTCTCGACGGCGCGGACGGTGGCGCGCACGATCGGCCGCGGAAGGAGGTCCTCCACGTCCTCCTGCCGCAGGATGGACGACTCGAGCGACCGCGTGCCGACCGTCGGCTCGAGCCCGAGCTCCTCGCCGAGCAGCGCCCGGAATCCCCGGTACCGGGCCAGCGCCTCGTGCTGCCGGCCCTGCGCATAGAGCGCGAGCATCGCGATACGGTGCGCCCGCTCGCTGAAGCGGTCGAGCGAGGCGGCGGCGTCGCTGTGCGCGAGCGCGGCGGCGAGATCGCGCTCGGCGAGGGCCGCCTCGGCGGCCTCGAGGCGCACCCCGAGCACGCGGCCCTGGTAGCTGCCGCGAAGGTCGAGCGCCCAGGTGGCATACGGCTCGTCCTCGAGCACGTCGCCTCGGACGAGCGCGAGCGCCTGCTCGAGCGAGGCGCGCGCGACCCTCGTCGGCTCGCGGGCGGACCGCTCGAGCAGCTCGTCGAAGCCGTCGAGATCGAGCTCGATCAGGCCGGTGTCCACGCGGTAGGCCTCCGGCTCGGTGACGACCAGCGCCCGAGCCCGTTCGCGGTCGTCCGTCAGATGGCGGCGAAGCACCGACACGAAGGTCTGGAGCGACCCGGCGACGCTGGCGGGGCGCTCGTCGGGCCACAGACGCTCCGCGAGCCGGTCGACGGGCACGCGGCGGCCACGTTCCACGAGCAACAGCTCGAGCACCTGCTTCGGTCGTGTGCCGCCGAGGTCGCGCGGGCCGAGCGTCCGGCCGTCCGCCTCGATCTGGAGTGGGCCGAACAAGCGGATCACGGGACGGGCCTCCGAGAGGACCGGCGTGCCGAAGTCACCGGCCACGGCGCGAAGAGCCGAACTGCTGTGATGGCTGGGCACGCCTACTCCAGTCGGTCGAGGACGCGATTCGTTACGGCCGACCTGCGCCGCGCTAGCCTTGCGCGGTGATCGGCTCGGTCGAAGGCACGGGCGTCGTCTCGGCGGACGCGTCCCTGGTGGCCCGGCTGCGCGACGGCGACGAGCGCGCGTTCGACGAGGTCGTCTCGGGCTTCTCACCGGCGATGCTCGCGGTCGCGCGGGGCTATGTGGGCGCGAGAAGCGTTGCCGAGGAGGTCGTGCAGGAGGCGTGGCTCGGAGTCCTCCGCGGCCTCGACCGCTTCGAGGGACGCTCCACGCTCCGCACCTGGGTGCTCCGGATCGTCGCGAACATCGCGCGCGACCGGGCGGTGCGCGAGGCCCGCTCGCTGCCCTTCTCCCCGAGCGATTTCGAGGGGAACGACCCCGCGGTCGACGTGCGGCGATTTCGCCTGCAGACGGAGCCGTACCCGGGCGGCTGGCGGTCGTTCCCGAGCGACTGGCGGCTCCTGCCGGAGACGCAGGTCGCCGGCCGCGAGACGCTCGACGCGGTGCGGGAGGCGATCGCGGCGCTGCCAGACGCCCAACGCATGGTCGTGACGCTCCGAGACGTCCTCGGCTGCCCGGCCGAGGAGGTCTGCGAGGCGCTCGACCTCACCCCCGGCAACCAGCGCGTCCTGCTCCACCGCGCCCGCGCACGCGTCCGCGCCCACCTCGAGAGGCACTTCGATGGTTGAGCGGCCGCAGGAACCGGCGTCCGGCTACACCTGCCGGGAGGTCGTCGAGCTCGTCACCGAGTACCTCGACGGCGCGATGACACCCGGCGAGCGGGCGGCGCTCGAAGTGCACCTCAACTACTGCGACGGGTGCGCGACGTTTCTCGAGCAGATCAGGACGAGCGCGTCGCTCGCCGGTGGCGTCGCGCCGGAGCAGATCCCGGAGGACGTGACCGAGGCGCTGCGGGCCGCCTTCCGAGCGAGGCGCGAGCCGTGAGGGCGTACAAGTTCCTCACCGCCGACGGCCTCGGCGTGTTCAGCGGCCATGCGTGGCCGCTCCCGAACGGCGTGCCCGGCGCATGGGTCGAGGCAGAGGTCGATCCGTGCAGCAGCGGTATCCACGCCTGTCGCACCGTCGATCTCCCGTACTGGGTCACGCCGGTGCTCTACGAGATCGAGCTCGACGGGCCCGTCACCGAGCAGTCGATGAAGGTCGTCGCGCCGCGCGGCCGGCTGCTGCGCCGCATCGACGCATGGGACGCCGGCGCGCGAGAGGCGTACGGACGGATGTGCGTCTCGCGGGCGCTCGAGCTCGTGGCCGGGGCGCCGTACCGGCTCGAGGGCTGGGCGCCGACGCCCGACATGGCGCCCGAGTCGGCCAGAGTCGGGTTCATCGCGGCGAGAATCGCGGAGGAGCTCGGAGGCGCCGCGGCGTTCCTGGAGGAGCGCAGGCGCCAGAGCGCGTGGTTCGTCGCGCAGCTCGGTCTCGACTGAGCCTTCTCCGCCCGCGACCGCTCAGCGGCCGCTCAGGGCGCGCACAGGACGCGTTCGTAGCGTCCGCGCGTCCACATCGAGAAGGAGCTTCGCCCCATGAACGACATGCACTCGACACCACATCTGACAGGCACGTACGAGCTCGACCCGGCGCACTCGACGGTGGCGTTCGCGATCGGCCACATGAGCCTCTCGACGTTCCGTGCGTCGTTCGGCGACGTCGAGGCCAGGCTCGTGGCAGACGCCGGCAGACTCGAGCTCGAAGGCCGCACACGGGCGGACTCGATCTCGATCGCCGAGCCTTCCGAGCTCCGAGAGCACGTCCTCGACGGGGACGACTTCCTCCACGCGGACGAGCATCCCGAGCTGAGCTTCCGCTCGACCGCGGTCGACCTGCGGGAGACGGGCGGCGTGACCGTGACGGGCGTCCTCGCGCTGCGGGGCATCGGCCGCGAGGTCACGCTCGAGGGCCGGCTGAACGGCCCGATCGCCGATCCGTTCGGGGGCGAGCGTGTCGCGCTCGAGCTTCGCGCGACGGTCGACCGGCGGGCATGGGAGATGACGTGGCAGAACGCCATGCCCGACGGGGCCGACGCCGTCGGGTGGGACGTCGAGCTGAGCGCCGACCTCGAGCTCGTGAAGGCGGCGTGACGTGCAGGTCGTGGGGATCAGCGGGAGCCTCAGGCCGGGCTCGTACAACCGCGCGCTCCTGCACGCCGCGGCGGCGGAGCTGCCGCGCGGCGCCCGGCTCGAGCTCCTCGACCGGCTGGGCGAGCTTCCGTTCTACGACGAGGAGCTCGACGTCGCGAGCACGCCCGCGGCCGCGGTGGCCCTGCGCGAGACGCTCGTGGCCGCCGACGCGGTCCTGATCGCGACGCCCGAGTACAACGGCTCCCTGCCGGCGGTGCTCAAGAACGCGCTCGACTGGGCGTCGCGCCCATTTCCGGGCAACTGCCTGCGCGGGAAGCGGGTCGCGGTGGTCGGGGCCAGCACGGGCCTGTTCGGCGCGGCCTGGGCGCAGGCAGAGGCCCGCAAGGTGCTGAACGTGCTCGGCGCGTCCGTGCTCGTCGCGGAGGTGCGGATCCCGATGGCGCATGCGGCGTTCGACGACGACGGTCGGCTGCTCGACCCGGCCCACGTGGCCGCGCTGCGGGCGCTCGTCCGCGAGCTCGTAGGCGGCGAGGCGCGGTTCGCCGCCTGACGGCGGGGACGTCCCGGAGGCACCACGCAGTCGGCGGCGGCTCCTTGCCAAGATGCGACGACCGCACCGACACGGAGCTTCGACCGCAGGAGGCGCTGATCGTGAGCTTGACCCAGTACTACACGGCGACCACGCTCGACGGCTTCATCGCGGATCCCGACCACTCGCTCGAATGGCTCTTCAGGCGCAAGCAGGAGCCGGGCGGGCCGCTGAGATACGAGGAGTTCGTCGCGGAGGTCGGTGCGATCGCGATGGGCTCGACGACGTACGAGTGGATCCTCGACCACGAGTTCTCCGGGAAGGACCCGAGCGAGTGGAGCTGGCCCTACGACGTCCCGTGCTGGGTGTTCACCCACCGCGAGCTCCCGGTCGTTCCCAATGCGGCGATCAGGTTCGTCCAGGGCGAGGTCGCGTCGGTGCACGGGGAGATGGAGGCGGCGGCCGCGGGACGGAACGTCTGGATCGTCGGCGGGGGCGACCTCGCCGGCCAGTTCGCGGACGCCGGCCTGCTCGACGAGGTGATCGTGTGGATCGCGTCGGTTACGCTCGGCGCCGGCGCTCCGCTCCTGCCGCGCAGGCTCGAGTTCCGCGTCGAGGAACAGACCTGGAACGGCGACTTCCTCTGCGCGCGGCTCGCGGTCGTCGGGCCGCTCCCCTGAGC
>DASSUT010000211.1:0-2170 GCA_035706725.1 Gaiella sp.
TGAACCGGTGATCCCCGACGCCGGATCGCTCGCCGTCTTCGCGGGCGCCTCGCTCGTGCTCGCAGTCGTCCCGGGGCCGGCCGTGCTCTACATCGTCGCGCAGAGCGTGCCCGGCGGACGACGCGCGGGCGTCGTGTCGGCGCTCGGGGTGTCGACGGGCGGGATGTTCCACGTCATGGCCGCCGTCGTCGGCCTGTCCGCGATCCTCGCCGCCTCCGCCGAGGCCTTCACGGCTGTCAAGCTGGTGGGCGCGGCGTACCTCGTCTGGCTGGGGCTCCGGACGATTCTCAGCCGCGACGAACGGATCGGGGGGCGCCGCGTCGAGCCGACGCTCGGCCGGACCTACCGTCGCGGCGTCGTGGTGAACGTGCTCAACCCGAAGACCGCGCTGTTCTTCCTGGCGTTCCTGCCGCAGTTTGTCGACCCCCACGGCTCGACGAGAGCCGAGCTCGGGCTGCTCGGCGTGCTGTTCGTCGCGATCGCGCTCGCGAGCGACCTCGTGTGGGCGATGGTCGCGGGCACCGCGGGGGGCGTCCTGCGCCGCAGCCGGACGTTCCTGCGCGTGCAGCGCTACGTCTCGGGGACGATCTTCGTCGGTCTCGGCGCCCTGGCCGCGACCGCGGGCCGCTCGCACTGACGCGCCTCACCCTCCGCCGTAGATGGAGATCGGTAGCTCGAGCGTGACGGCGTCGCCCGGCGGGACCTCGGCCTCGAGGCGCTCGACCAGCTCGATTGCCCCCGGTGCCGCGGCGAGGAGCCGCCGCTCGACCTCCTCCGTCGAGTCGAGCACCACGAGCTCCTGCCGGAACTGCCGCGGGAAGCGGCCGCCGCCGAGATACCAGCCGTAGAACTTCTTCAGGAATCCACTCGCTCGGCGCTCGCCGAGCTCGCGGACCGCCTCGCGGAGGAACAGGACGAGCTCCGCGACGATCTCCTCGCGCGACGGCTCGCGGTGTGCTCCCTCGACGATCTCCTGCAGCGCCCACGGGTTCCCCTGGGCGGCCCGGCCGACCATCACCGCCGCGGCGCCGGTCAGCTCGAGCACCGAGCGGGCCTCCGCGCTCGACCGGATGTCGCCGGACGCGACCACGGGGACGTCGACGAGCGACACGAGCTCAGCGGTGAGCTCGTGGTCGGCGACCCCGGTGTACATCTGCTGCGCGGAGCGGGGATGGAGCGTGAGCGACGCGGCGCCCGCGTCGACGAGCCGTGGGCCGAGCGACAGGCAGTCCCGCGATCCGTTGCGCATCCCCCGGCGGAGCTTCACGGTGACCGGGAGCTCGACCGCGTCCGCGATCGCGGCGACGATTCGCACTGCGCGCTCGGGGTCGTCGAGGAGCGTCGCGCCGGCCCCCGTCTTCGTGACCTTGCGGACGGGGCAGCCGAAGTTCAGGTCGACGAGGTCCGCGCCCACCGCCTCGATCATCCGCGCGGACTCCGCCATCGCGACGGGGTCGGTCCCGAAGAGCTGGATCGCGAGCGGATGCTCGTCGGCAGCGACCTTGAGGTACCCGAGCGTCCGTTCGTTCCGGTGCTCGATCCCCGCGCTCGAGACCATCTCCGAGCACACGAGCCCCGCCCCGAAACGCCGTCCCTGCCGACGAAACGCCTGCACGCTGACACCCGCCATCGGCGCGAGGACGAGCCGCGTCGGGATCTCGACCGGCCCGATCGACCAGGGCGCGCGGAGGTCGACCATCGTGTCGCAGATGGTAGACACCGGGTTCGCGACTCCCGTGTCCGGGTCTTGCGCAACCCCCTCTTCGGCGCTACCATGCGCGTCCGCGTGGCGCACCGGAGCGCCTCGTTTCTTCGTATTTGGAGACGAATCGGAGGCCTTCTCTGAAGGACGTGATCCTCACACCCGAGGGCTACGAGGCCCTGAAAGGCGAGCTGGATACGCTTCGCACCGACCGGAGGCGCGAGATCGCGGACCGAATCCGCACCGCGCGCGAGTTCGGCGACATCGCGGAGAACGCCGAGTACGACGACGCCAAGAACGAGCAGGCGATGCTCGAGCACAAGATCGCCCAGCTCGAGGACCGGCTCGCCCACGCACGCGTGATCGACACCGACGACGTCGACACGAGCGTGGTCTCGGTCGGCTCCGTCGTGCGGCTCCGCGACGTCGACGCCAAGCAGACAGTCGAGTACCACATCGTCGGCTCCG
>DASSUT010000212.1:0-14414 GCA_035706725.1 Gaiella sp.
CTCCCACGTGATCAGCCCGTCCTTGACGTAGACGTTCCAGGAGCAGGACCCGGTGCAGTTCACGCCGTGGGTCGAGCGGACGACCTTGTCGTGCTGCCAGCGCTCCCGGTAGAACGACTCCCAGTCCCGGTTCTTGCCGACACGGAGGCTCCAGCGATCGGCACTCGCCTCGCCGCGGCGGAAGAACTCGTGCGCCTCGAGGATGGGCGTCGGGGTTGTCATCGGCTCGGCGTCAGTCTTGCGGATTCCGGCGCGCCGCGGCGCAGGCACCCGTCCGCGTCACGCGCTGGTCGCGCCGATCGGCCGCTCTATCCTCGGAGGCGTGACGAGGCTCCTCGCACTCTGTATCGCGGTGGCCGCGCTCCTCGCGGGATGCGGCGGGTCGTCCGGCGACCGCGGCGCGGAGAAGGAGCTGACGGTTCCCGCCTACGGCCCGTTTCCCGCGATGACCGTCCCCGTTCGAGCAGGGACGGCCGCGGTGTGCAGGGCGAAGGCCGACGCGTTCAGCCGCGCCGCGGAGGCGTTCCTCCGGCCGTTCCCCTCCGACGCCGACAACTACCGGGTACTCGCGCGGGTGCAGTTCACCGCGTTCGAGGCGTACCGCTGCGACATCTCCGTCCTCCGCGAGGCGCTCGTACGCAGGCTGACGCCGAAGCAGCTCCGCGAGGTCCTGTCGTTCTTCGGCTTCATGGGCGAGACGGGACGGCAGCTTGCGCGGGCACCCGGATACTGAGGCGGCCGCTAGGTGTAGTTCCTAAGGACGTTGGTTCATCCGGGCCTCCTTGGAGGCTGAGCGCTGACCAAGGCAGCTCAGTCCAAGGAGGGTTCCGGATGAAGCTTCACGCTAACGCGGCGCTCAGTTGGAGCGGTCGGCGGCTGTTGGCCGAGCGGGTGCTCGTTCAGGGATGGACGCTGACGGCGGCGGCTGCGGCCGCCGGGGTCAGCGTGCGGTGCGCACGAAAGTGGGTGGGTCGTTACCGCAGCGAGGGTGAGAGCGGGCTGGTGGATCGTTCGTCTGCGCCTCGGCTGGTTGCGAATCGGACGCCGCGGGAGAGGGTGGCGGCGATTCTTGCCCTGCGCCATCTGCGCATGACGGCGGCCGAGATCGCAGAGATCTTGGCGATGCCGCTGTCGACGGTCTCGGCCGTGCTGAGTCGCCAGGGGATGGGGCGGCTGGGACGGATCGGCCTCGAGCCGGCGCAACGCTACGAGCGTGCGCAGCCAGGTGAGCTCGTGCACGTGGATGTCAAGAAGCTCGGCAGGATCGAGGGTGGCGCCGGCAAGCGAGTCACCGACGGCATCAAGCGCAACCCGTATCGCAAGCGTGTCGACGCCGCCGGCATCACGCGCAAAGTCATCGGCTGGGAGTACGTGCACGTCGCGGTCGATGACTACAGCCGGCTCGCCTACGCCGAGGTGTTGCCCGACGAAAAGGCGGTGACTGTGGTCGGCTTCCTCCACCGCGCGGTCGCTTTCTTCGCCCGCCACGGCATCCGCGTCGAACGCCTGCTGACCGACAACGGCGGCGGCTACCGGTCGATCCTCCACGCACTCGCCTGCCGCCAGCTCGGGATCCGGCACCTCCGCACACGCCCCTACCGGCCGCAGACAAACGGAAAGGCAGAGCGCTTCATCCGCACACTCCTCAACGGCTGGGCCTACGGCGCCATCTATCGCTCAAGCGCCGAACGCACCGCCGCACTTGACGGCTGGCTCTGGCACTACAACCATCGACGCCGACACTCAGCCCTCGGCCACCAACCGCCCATCAGCAGAACCAACCTGCTTGGGTCCTACACCTAGAGGTACCCGAGTGGATCGACGGGGCCCCCGTTCACGCGCACCTCGAAGTGGACGTGCGGGCCGGTCGAGTGGCCGGTCGAGCCCGAGTACGCGATCACCTGTCCTCGAGCGACGGTCTGCCCGACCGACGTGGCGAGCGAGGAGTTGTGCCCGTAGGCAGTCGAGAGGCCGTTTCCGTGGTCGAGCACGACGAGATTCCCGTATCCCTCCATCCACCCGGCGTAGATCACGGTCCCCGCCCCGGCAGCGTGCACGGGCGTTCCCGTCCCGACCGCGATGTCGATGCCCTCGTGCATGCGCCCCCAACGGACGCCGAAGCCGCTCGTCACCGCGCCCGAGACCGGCCACGAGAGCTGCCCCGAGCCCGAGACGACGGGCGGCGCGGCAGCTGCCGAGGCGGACGCCTGCTGCTCGGCGGCCCGCTCCTGGGCAGCGCGGATCTGCGCGGCGAGCGCCTGGCTCTGCGCCTCGAGGTCGTCGATCTCGGCGAGCACGCCCGCCCGGTCGCCGCGAATCGAGGCGAGCGTGCGGCGCTTCTCCTGCTCCGCGGCCGCAAGCGCGTCCCGGCTCGCGACCATCCGCGTGACGAGACCACGCTGCTCGGTTGCCGCGGCGGACGCTGCGGCCTCCACCCGCACCGCCTCCCCCCGCGCGACGCGGGTGCGACGCCGGGCGTCGGCGACGCCGTCGCGCGCCCGCTTCACGCGCGCGGCGATCTGCTCGTCCTGCCGCCCGATCCTCCCGAGCAGATCGAGGTTGTCGATCAGGTCGGAGAACGACGCCGTGCCGAGCACGAAGGAGAGCGCGTCGGGGCCGTCGGTCATGTACAGCTCGCGCACCCGCCGCTCGAGACGTCGCAAGGCAAAGCCGTATTCGCCGCGCAGCCGCGTGAGACGCACGGTCTGTGCCGAGATCGTCCGCTCGAGCGTCTCCAGGCGCGTGCGCGCGTCCGCGACGCGCGACTCGAGCACGGCGAGGCGCGCCTGTTGCGCGTCCACCCCCGCCTGGAGATCCCGCACCTGGCTCGCGACGGCGCTCAGCTCGTCCGTGAGGACACCGGCCTGCCGGTCCTGCTCGGCGGCCTGCGCGCGTAGCCCGCCGAGCCGGCTGTCGACCTGCGCCTTGTCGGCGCCGGGATCGGCGGCGGCGACGGTGACGAGGGCGGCGAGAGCGAGCGTCAGCGAGACGGCGACGGCTGCGGCGCGTGCCGCACGGCGGCTCATCCCTCGATCTTCGCGTCCGCGTCGGAAGTCCCTGCCCGAGCTGCCCCGAGCCGGTCGAGCGCGCGCAGCGCCTCGGCGGCGTCGCGGCGAAGCGCGCCGACGACGGCGCGGTAGTCGTCGTCCGAGATCCGGCCCGCGCGATGATCGGCCTCGAGCTCCTGGAGTGCGGCGAGCGCGCGGTCGCGCTCCTCCTGCGCCTCGAGCAGCCTCCGCTCGTCCGGGTCGAGCTCGTGGAGAGCGTCCGAGGCGGGCGCCGGCTCGCGCAGGAACGGAAGGGCGACCGCGACCACGACCGCGACGGCGAGAAGCGCCGCGAGCACGATCCAGGGGCTCAAGTGGTGGCTGGCGTGTCCGAGCGCTCGACGGCCCGCGCGTACCGGGTGGCGAGCCGCCGTTCCTCGCGCGCGTCGGGCCAGAGGGCGATCACCGAGCCCAGGAGAAACACGAGCCCGGCGAGCCAGATGAGGTTCACGAGCGGCTTCACGAACACCCGGAAGAACACGGTGCCGTCGTCGTTCACCTGCTCGGCGATCACGAACAGGTCTTCGCCCGTGAGGTAGTCCGTGCGGATGCCGACCTCGTTCGAGACCTGCTGCTCGACGCTGTACGCGTTTTTCCCGGCCTCGACCGTGCCGAGATCCTTGCCGCCGCGGCGCACGCCGACCACCGCCCGGACCTCGGTCGCGTTCGGGCCGGCGCGTTCGCCGAGCGAACGGTACGTGAGCGTGTAGCCGCCCACCGACAACGCCTGGCCCCTCGCGAGCTTGCCCTCGGTGACGGAGTCGTATGCGCTCGACCCTGCGACGCCGATCGCGAGGAGGACGATCGAGGCATGGACGACGTACCCGCCGTACCGGCGGCGGTTGCGTCCGATCAGCCTCCCGAGCGCGGTCCACGGAGGCTCGCCCGTGAGCGCACGGCGCGCCGCGGTGCCGCGCACGAACTCGTGGACGATCGCCGCGAGGACGAAGGCGGAGAACGTGTACGCGATGAGACCCGGCGTCGAGCTGCCTGCGCCGAGCGCGATGAGGACGACGCCGGTTGCGAGCGCGACCGCCGCCGGCCAGGCGAACGTCCGCATGAGGCCCCTGAGCGACGCACGGCGCCAGGCCACGAGCGGCCCGATCCCCATCAAGAGCAGGAGCGGCAGGCCGAAGATCCGGAGGAAGAAGTCGAAGTACGGCCGGCCGACCACCATGGTCTCACCGCGCACGGCTTCGGAGACCATCGGCCACGCCGTCCCCCACAGGATCGTGAGGCAGAGCGCGACGAGGAGCAGGTTGTTGTAGAGGAACGCCGCCTCGCGCGACACGAGCGACTCGAGCTTCGCGGTGGTGCGGAGCTGCGGGAGGCGAAGCCAGATCATCGCCACCGAGAACACGACCGCGACCACGATGAACCCGAGGAACCAAGGCCCGATCGAGCTCTTCGTGAACGAGTGGATCGACGTGACGACGCCCGAGCGGGTGAGGAACGTGCCGAACAGCGACAGGCAGAACGCGAGGCTCACGAGCGCGACGTTCCACACTCGCAGCATCCCGCGCTTCTCCTGGATCATCACGGAGTGGAGGAACGCCGTCGCAGCGAGCCAGGGCATGAGCGCCGCGTTCTCGACCGGGTCCCAGGCGTAGTAGCCGCCCCAGCCGACCTCGACGTACGCCCAGTGCGCGCCGAGCAGCTGGCCGATGCCGAGCGCGGTCCAGGCGACGATCGTCCAGCGCCGCGTCGCGACGATCCAGCGCTCGTCGGTGCGGCCCGACAGCAGCGACCCCATCGCGAACGCGAACGGGACCGCGAGCCCGACGTAGCCGAGGTAGAGGGCGACCGGGTGCACGACCATGTACGGGTTCTGGAGGCTCGGATTCAGCCCACTGCCGTCGGGCGGCGCCGCGATCACGTCGAACGGGCTCGAGACCACGACGAGCAGCCATGCGAAGCCGACCGCGATCCCGGCCAGCACGGGCGTTACCCAGACGACGAGGTCTCGCGCCCGCTTGCGCGCCAGCCACACCGCGAGGGCGGCGTACCCGTTCAGCACGAGCAGCCAGAGGAGCAGCGAGCCCTCCTGGCCGCCCCAGAACGCCGAGAGCTTGTACCGGGTCGGAAGCGCGCGGCTCGAGTGCCCCGCCACGTAGGCGAGCGAGAAGTCGTCGCGCACGAAGCCGGCCACGAGGACGAGCGCCGCGACGAGCGTCGAGAAGAACGCGGCGATGAGCGCGTTCCGGGCGGAGTGTGCGAGCCGCCGCCGCCCGAGCCACGCGGCGAGCGCGCCCGCGACGAGCGCGTACACAGAGAGCCCGAGGGTGAGAAGGAGGGCCGCGCGGCCGAGCTCAGCCACGGCTCAGGCGGGGGTGTCGGCGGCCTGGTACTTCGAAGGGCACTTCGTGATCATCGTGCCCGGCTTCGAGACGAACACCCCGTCGGCGCGCTGCGTGCCGGTGACGACCAGGTCACGCCCCCTGCGGAACATGTCGGGGACCGAGCCCTTGTAGAGCACGGTCACGCGGTGGCCCGGGTTGTGGATGTCCGCGAGCACGAAGCGCATCCCCGCGCCGTGGGGGTCTCCCGTCGGCGTGCCGACGACGCGGCCTGCAAGCGCGACCTCGCCCGTCTTCGTCGCGAGCTCGCTCGGCGACACCGACGGCGTGCCGCCGCCCGCGAGCGAGGTGTAGAGCAGGAAGACCGCGAGTACCGCCGCGACAGAGAGGGCGATCACGAGACGGGCAGGCGAAGACTTCCGCGCCACGGCAGACAGTCTAGAGACGGCGGCGAGCCCCGGGCGCCGAACGAGCGGCGCCGACCATCACGGCAGCAACGTCAGCGCCTCGCTGACGGCGTTTGTCCGGGGGGAGCGGTCAGCCGCGTGCGGCGTCGCGCTCGCGACGGCGTGGCACGTCGTAGCCGTGCTCGAGGCAGAGCGAGCCCGGCGCGTCCTCGGTCAGCGCGTCGCAGTACCCCTTGCCGTACGCGGCCCGCATGAACGCGGACACGACCTCGAGGCTCCACTCGGACACGTCCGCGGCCTCGCGCCAGAGCTCCGCGAGGCGGAGGTCGATGTCGAGCTCGAGCAGGTCGATCCGGGTTGGCTTCTCCATGCGTCCGAGCGTACGGATCCGGTCGGACGGCATATGACGGACTACAGTCGCCCCATGGGACGCGTCCGCGTCGGCCCAGCCCACATCCCCGCTCGCGAGAGCCCCGAGGCGGCGATCGACGTGCTGCTCGGGCGGGGCTACGACGCGTGCGAGATCGACTTCGAGTCGGGGTTCTGGATGGACTATCCCTGGGCCGAGCGGCTCGGCGAGCTCGCCCGCGAGCACGACGTCGCGCTGTCGGTGCACGCACCGCTGTTCGGCTGGGTCGGCCACCTCGAGGCGAGCGGGCGCAAATGGGCCTCGGCATTGGGCGCGCTCGACCGCAGTGCAGGCATCGCGACCGCCTGCGGCGCCGAGCTCGTCGTGTTCCACCCGGGTTTCCTGCTGGGCCGGACCCGCGAGGAGGCGATCGACTCGGTCGTGGAGCAGCTCGCGCTCGTCCGCGAGCGGCTCGTCGGCAAGGGCCGCGGCGTCGCGTTCGGCATCGAGGTGATGGGCCGCGTGCGCGAGCTCGGCTCGCTCTCCGACTGCGTCGAGATCAGCCGGCGGACCGGCTGGGTGCGCCCGGTGATCGACTTCGCGCACATGCACGCGACATCGGACGGCGCCTTCACCGAGGCCGAGCCGTTCCGAGAAGCGCTCGAGCTCGCCGACTCGGCCCTCGACGCCGGAGCACCGTTCCACATCCATTTCTCCGACATCCAATACGCGAACCGCAACGAGACGAAGCACCTCCGCTACGGCGAGGGCACCCTCCGCGCCGACCCGCTGCACGACGCGCTCGAGGACTTCGAGAGACCGGCGACGGTGATCTCGGAGTCGCCGGATGAAGTGTCGACTCAGATGATCCGGGCGGCGCTCTCGGGCTGAAGCAACGCGTCGATCTGCTCCTCGACCGCGGCAGCCTCGTCCTCCCGGCCGCGCGTGCGGAGGAACCCCGCGAGAGCGGAGAGCGGCTCCGGCTCGGAGTTCCGCAGGTCGGTCGCGGCGAGCAGGTCGATCGCCTCGCGCAGGAGCAGCTCCGCCTCGGTGTCGCGGCCCTGCGCCGCCCGAACCAGCCCGAGCACCATGCTCACGTTCGAGCGGGACATCATGTCCTGCATCCCGACGGACTCGACCGCGGAGAGCGCCCAGCGCTCGGCTTCCTCGACGTGGCCTTGCGCGAGCACGATCTCCGCGAGCGTCCTCTGCGCCTCGACGACCTTCCCGCGCTCCTGCAGCGAGAGCAGCGTGCGCACGGTGTCGCGGACGAGATCCTCGGCGCGCTCCGGGTCGCCCGCCCGCCACACTGCGACGCCCTCGAGCTGGCGCGAGCGCGCAGCGTCGGGCGCGGCGCCGACCTCGTCGAAGAGCTCGAACGCCGTGCGGAACGCGGCGGCAGCATCCTCGAACCGGCCTTTGCGCAGCAGGATCGAGCCCTTGACGCGCGCGCTCCAGGCCCGCGCCGAGAGGCTCCCGCTGGATTCGGCGAGCGCGGACGCCTCCGCGAGCACGCTCTCCGCCCGGACGAGGTCGAGCCGCGCGAGGTGGGCGCCCGCGAGCTCGACGAGCGCGAGGCTCTCGAGGTCCGAGCGCCCTTCGCGAATCTCGAGGGCCTCGTTCGTGTACCGCTCGACGCTGTCGAGGTCGCCCTCCCACCAACCCACGTTCGAGAGGAGGGTCAGGACCTCTGCGCGCGCGTCGCCGGGCGCGTCGGCCAGAAGGCCGTCCGCCTCCCTGCCCAGCCTGCGGGCCTGTGCGACGTCCGCGTTCCGGTTGAGCGCGACCTCGGCGAGGGCGGTGAGCGCGAGCCCCTCGATCGTCTTGTCGCCGGCCTCGTGCGCGAGCTCGCGGACGAGCTCCATCTCGTCCGCGGCGGCGGGCAGCTCCCACAGGCGCCATGCGGCGCGGGCGGCTTCGAATCGCCGCTCGAGCGTCGCGTCGAGCTCGAGCGAGCGGAGGAGCAGGCGCCGCGCCGTCCGGTTCGCCTCCCGCGTGAGCGCCCGCCGGCCGGCGCGCTCGAGCGCGGCTCCGGCCTCGGTCCGGAGATCGTCCGGCACCCGTCCTTCGAGCTCGGCGGTCAGCGCGGCGGCGCGATCGAGGTGGTACGCGTGCGTCTCGACGAGCTCGTCGGGCGAGTGCGCGCGAAGCCAAGAGGCGAACACACGGTGCAGCCGCGCGCGCTCGGACTTCGTGAGACCGCGGTAGGCGACGTCGCGGATCAACACGTGACGGAACCGGTACGCGACCTCGTCGGAGACGGTCGACAGCGGCTCGCGTGTGAGGAGCTCGCGGTCGACGAGATCGGCGAGCGCGGTGTCGACGTCGAGCTCGGGGTCGAGCTCGCAGATCGCCCCGCGCCAGAACACCCGTCCGATCACCGAGCCGTGGCGCAGCACGGAGCGCGATCCGGGCGGCAGCCGGTCGATCCGAGCCGCGATCAACGCCTGCAGCGTGTCGGGGATGCGTACCGCGGCGCCGTCGCCTTCTTCGACGAGCAGCCGCACGGTCTCCTCGACGAACAGCGGGTTGCCCTCGGTCTTGTCGAGCAGCGCGGTGCGGAGGTCGTCGGGCAGCGGCAGGCCGTCGACGAGCGCGTCGATCAGCCGACCGGTCTCGTGGTCGGGCAGCGGTCCGAGCTCGACCGTGATCGCCCGCCTCCGACCGCCGCCCCATCCGGGCCGCACGTCGAGCAGCTCGGGTCGCGCGAGGCACACGAGCAGCACCGGCGCGCCGTCGATCCGGTCGGCGAGGTGCTCGACGAGGTCGAGCAGCGGCTCCTCCGCCCAGTGCAGGTCTTCGAAGCCGAGCACGAGCGGCTGCGCCTCTGCGAGGCTCGCCGCCCACTCGTGCGCGGCCCACGCGATCTCCTGGCCGCGCCGGTCGCCCGAGACGGTGTCGAGGACGCCCGAGGCGAAGCCGAGGAGATCCGCGATCGCGTCGCTCGAGCACGCGTCGCGCAGCTTCTCGATCGCCTCCTCGGGCGAGTCGTCCTCGGAGATCCCCGCGGCGTCCTGCACCATCTCCGCGAGCGGGCGGTACGCGAGGCCTTCCCCGAAGGGCAGCGACCGTCCGGTGAGCACCGTCGTGCGCTCGAGGGAGGCGAAGAACTCGCGCGCGAGCCGGCTCTTGCCGATGCCGGGCTCGCCGAAGATCGTCACGAGCTGCGCTCGACGGTCGCGCACCGCGCGGGCGTACGCGTTTCGCAACAGGTCGAGCTCCTCCTCGCGCCCGACGTACGGGGCGTCGACCCGCAGCGGGCGGCCGGCGCGGCCGGACGCACACACGACGCGCCAGACGGGCACGTCCGCGGAAAGCCCCTTCAGCGCCCGGGCGCCGGCGGGCTCGGTGACGACGGCGCCGGCGGTGAGACCGTGGGCGGTCGGCCCGATGAGGATCTCGCCGGGCTCGGCGCCCTGCTGGAGCCTCGCGGCGACGTTGAGCGCCTCGCCGGTTGCGAACGTCGAGTCGCCCGACTCCGCGACCACCTCGCCCGACTCGATCCCGATCCGCACCGCAAGCTCTCCGTCACCCGTCTCGAGGATCGCGCTGGCCGCGCGAATCGCGCGCTCGGCGTCGTCCTCGTGCGCGGTCGGGACGCCGAACACCGCCACGACGGCGTCGCCCGCGAACTTCTCCACCGTCCCGCCGTAGGCCGCGATGTGTCCTGCGACCCGGTCGAAGAAGCCGGTCACCCGCCTCCGCACGACCTCGGGATCGCTTCCGGAGACGAGCGCGGTCGAGTCGACGAGGTCGACGAACATCGCGGTCGCGAGCTTGCGCTCCACCACTCCGAGTCTAGGGTCGCGAGTGGCCCTCGGACGGGCGGTTTTCCACACCCGGCGCCGCGCGGCAGGTCGTCGCTTCGGCGAGACTGCAGCGGTGTCCGCTGACGCATCGGCGCACGCTGACCTGCTCGCACGTGCGAGCCGGGCGTTGCAGGAAGCGAACTGGACGACGGCGCGGGCACTCTTCGCCGAGGCGCTCGAGCGCGAGGAGACGCCCGACGCGCTCGAGGGGCTCGGCAACGCCGCGTTCTTCCTCGACGAGGGCGAGACCGCGGTCGACGCCCGCGAACGCGCGTACCGCGCGTACCGGGCGGCGGATCGCCCGCTGGACGCCGCGCGGGTGGCGACCGCGCTCGCATGGGACTATCGCGTGTTCCGGGGCGAGCGCGCGGTCGGCGACGGGTGGCTGGCCCGCGCCCGCCGGCTTACGGACGGCTGCGGCCCCACGCGCGAGCGGGGATGGGTGGCGTTGCGCGAGGCCTCGTTCTCCCTCCCCGGCGACCCCGAGACGGCGTTCGCGCGCTGCTCCGAGGCCGAAGCGCTCGGCCGGGAGCTCGACGACGTCGACCTCGAGATGACCGCGATCGCGCTCGACGGGCTGGCGCAGGTCAGCCAGGGCGACGTGGCGGCGGGCATGGCGCGGCTCGACGAGGCCACCACGGCGGCCACCGCCGGCGAGATGCGCGATCCGTTCGCGATCGGCCTCTCGTGCTGCTACCTGATCTTCGCGTGCGAGCGGGTTCGCGACCTCGAGCGGGCCGGCCAGTGGTGCGAGCGCCTTTCGGGCATGGCCGCCGGGTGGAACATCGGCGCGCTCCGGTCCGTGTGCAGGGCGCACTACGGCAGCGTGCTCGTGCTGAGGGGCGAGTGGTCGACGGCCGAGACCGAGCTCACCGAAGCGGCGGCGGTGCTCGCCGCCCGCCCCGCGGAGGCGGCGGACGCGCTGGCGCGTCTGGCCGAGCTCCGGCGGCGCCAAGGGCGGACGGAGGAGGCGCTCGCACTCGTCGGACGGGCCGAGCACCATCCACTTTCTCTGCTGTGCCGGTCGACGATCGGGCTCGACGGAGGCGACAGCACGGCCGCGATCGACGACGCCTCGCGCTACCTGCGGCTGATCGGCGACGCTCGAACGGAGCGCGCCCCCGCACTCGAGCTGCTCGCCGAGGCAGCGGCCGAGGCAGGTGACCGTGACGCCGCGCGGGACGCCGCGCGCGAGCTCCGCGCGATCGCGGACTGGGCCGGCACGGAGCCGCTCCGAGGCGCCGCGCGGCAGGCCGAGGGATACGCGAGCGCGGCCGAGGGCGAGCACGAGGCGGCGCGGGAGGCGTTCGAGGACGCGGTCGAGCTGCTCGGACGCGCGGGACTGCCGTTCGAAGCCGCGCGGGCGCGCATCGCCCTCGGCGCGACGCTGCGAGCACTCGGCCGGGAGGCCGCCGCGCAGGAGCAGCTCGGCCGTGCCCGAGAGCGGCTCGCTGCGCTCGGCGCGCTCGGCGAAGCGCGCCGTGCGGGAGACGTGCTGGGGAAGGCCCGACCCCGTCGCGGGGACGGTCTGAGCCGCCGCGAGTCGGAGATCCTCCGTCTCGTCGCGGCGGGCCTCAGCAACAAGGAGATCGCGACCGAGCTCGGGCTGAGCCCCCACACCGTCCATCGCCACGTCGCCAACATCCTCGTCAAGCTGCGGCTCTCGTCGAGGGCGGCGGCCGCGGCGTACGCCGCGCGGCACGGCCTCGTCGATTGAGCCGATGGCCCGATCGGGCCACGACTTCGCTGGCCCGAACGGCCGAAGCGGGCCGTACCTCGCTCCGGCGACCTTTCGGTCACCAACGCGACGAGGACGGTGAACATGGACGTGCATACGCTCCGCCGAACGTTTTCCGGACGGCTGACGCTCCCGGACGACCCCGAGTACGACGCACATCGTGCGGTGTTCAACGCGATGATCGACCGGCGACCGGCGGTCGTCGCCCGTTGCGAGACAACCGCAGACGTGGTTGCAGCGATCGAGTTCGCCCGCACGCGCGGGCTCGTCGTCGCTGTGCGTGGCGGCGGCCACAGCGTCTCGGGGTTGAGCGTGTGCGACGACGGGATCGTGATCGACCTCCGCGGACTCGACGGGATCGACGTCGATCGACGGGCGAAGCGGGCGCGTGTGGGTGGCGGTGTCCTCTGGGGCGCGCTCGACGCGGCGACCCAGGCGCACGGGCTCCACGTCCCCGGGGGCAGGGTGACCACGACCGGTGTCGGCGGGTTCACGACCGGCGGGGGCTACGGATGGTCGTCCTCGAAGCACGGCCTCGCGTGCGACAGCCTCGTCTCCGCCCAAGTCGCGCTCGCGGACGGAAGCGTCGTGACCGCGTCCGAGCACGAGAACGAGGACCTGTTCTGGGGCATCCGCGGCGGCGGTGGCAACTTCGGCGTCGTCACGGAGTTCACGTTCCGGCTCTACGAGCTCGGGCCGACGGTGCTCGCGGGTCTCGCGCTCTGGCCGCTCGAGCGGGCTCCCGACGTCGTACGCGGCTGGCGCGACTACGTCGACGGCGCCCCGAACGAGCTCTCGAGCGCATGTGTGGTGATCACCGCGCCGCCGGAGCCGTTCGTGCCGGAGTCGCTCAGAGGTCGCCCCGTGCTCGGCATCGCCGTCCTCTACGTCGGCGACGCCGAGGAAGGCGCCGACGTCGTCCGGCCGCTGCTGGGCCTCGAGCCCCTGGTCGACCAGATCCAGCCCATGCCGTACACCGTCTTCCAGGCGGCGCTCGACCCGCTCGCGCCTCCCGGCATGCGCAGCTACTGGCGCGGCGAGTACCTCGCGGCGATGCCCGACGAGGCGATCGACGTGTTCCTCGACCGCGCACCCGAGCTCGTCGCCGAAGGCATGCCGCTCACCCAGGCGGTCGTGTTCAAGATCGGACAGGGCGTCTCTGCGCTCCCGGAGGGCGCCACGGCGTTCTCGCACCGCGATGCGCAGTACCTGTTCCATCCGATCGCGGTCTGGAGCGATCCCGTGGACGACGACCGGCTGATCGCGGCCGGCCGAGGGTGCGCCGAGGCGATGCGACCCTTCGCGACGGGCGCCGCCTACCTCAACTTCACGCCCGAGGCGGATCGCGTGCGGGATGCGTACGGCGTGGAGACCTACGCCCGGCTGGTCGGGGTGAAGGACCGGTACGACCCCGAGAACGTCTTCCGGATGAACCAGAACGTCGCGCCGACGAGTCACGCCGGCGACCCGGCGCTCGTCTGAGCAACGCGCGCAGGCCGCAGGCCGGAGTCAGCCTCCGGCCTGCGGCGGGAGCACGACTACGATGCGGCCCGTGCTCGACCCGAAGGTGTTCAAGGCGTACGACGTCCGCGGCGTATATCCGGCCGAGCTCGACGAGGACGGCGCCTATCGCGTCGGGCGCGCGTACGTCGAGGAGTTCGAGCCGCGCACGATTGCGGTCGGACGCGACATGAGGCTCTCGGCGCCCGCCATGGCCGCGGCCGTGATCGAGGGCGCAGCGGACGGCGGCACCGACGTGCTCGACATCGGGATGGTCGGCACCGAGATGCTCTACCACGCCGTCGGGGACCTCGACCTCGACGGTGGCGTGTGCGTGACCGCCTCGCACAACCCCGGGCAGTACACCGGGATGAAGATCGTCCGACGCGGCGCGCTGCCGGTCGGCGGCGACTCGGGGCTCGAGAAGGTCAAACGGCGTGCCGAGAAGGGCTTCGGCGACGTGACGCGGCGCGGCGAGGTGCGGCAGGAGGACGTCTGGGACGGGTTCGTCGACAAGGTCCTGTCCTTCGTGGACGAGGGCTCCGTCGCGCCGCTCCGGATCGTCGTCGACGCCGCGAACGGCATGGCAGGAGCCATGCTCCCGCCGGTGCTCGACCGGTTGCCGCAGCTCGACGTCGTCCGCTGCTTCTTCGACCCCGACGGGTCGTTCCCGAACCACGAGCCGAACCCGCTGCTGCCCGAGAACCGGGCCTTCATCGTCGAGAAGACCCGCACCGAGGGCGCGCGGCTAGGGGTCGCCTACGACGGCGACGCCGACCGCTGCTTCTTCGTCGACGACACCGGCGAGTTCGTGCCCGGCGACTTCGTCACCGCGCTGCTCGCGCGGGCGATGCTCGAGAAGGAGCCGGGCGCAAAGGTCATCTACGACGTACGCGCGAGCTGGGCCGTGCCACGGGCGATCGAGGAGGCAGGCGGCGTGGCGCTCGTCAACCGGGTCGGGCATGCGTTCATCAAGGAGCGGATGCGAGAGGTCGACGCGCTCTTCGCCGGCGAGGTCTCCGCGCACTACTACTTCCGCGAGTTCATGCGTGCGGACACGGGCGTCGTCCCGTTCCTCGTCATGCTCGAGCTGCTCTCGAGGGGCGGGCGCAAGCTGTCGGAGCTGCTCGCGCCCTTCCGCGAGCGGTACTTCCTGAGCGGCGAGATCAACACGCCGGTCGCGGACGTCGACGCCAAGCTCCACGAGATCGAGGCGCGCTACGGCGCGGCCGGCGGACGCATCTCGCATCTCGACGGCGTCTCGGTC
>DASSUT010000213.1:0-2995 GCA_035706725.1 Gaiella sp.
CGCCGGTACAACCGGGAGACGCTGGAGGTGCGCTTCAAGGGGAAGTCGATCGCGGACGTGCTCGAGATGTCGGTCGAGGAGGCGCTCGAGTTCTTCTCGAAGATCCCGAAGATCCGGCGGCGCCTGCAGACGCTGCACGACGTCGGGCTCGACTACATCCGGCTCGGCCAGCCTGCGACGACGCTGTCCGGCGGCGAGGCCCAGCGGGTGAAGCTCGCGGCCGAGCTCTCGAAGGTGGCGACCGGGCGGACGCTGTACATCCTCGACGAGCCGACGACCGGGCTCCACTTCGCGGACATCGAGAAGCTGCTCGAGGTGCTCCAGCGGCTCGTCGACGCGGGGAACACCGTGCTCGTGATCGAGCACAACCTCGACGTGATCAAGCAGGCCGACTGGATCGTCGATCTCGGGCCGGAAGGGGGGGAGGCGGGTGGCGAGGTGATCGCCGTCGGTACGCCCGAGCAGGTTGCCGAGGTCGAGGAGAGCCACACGGGGCAGTTCCTCCGGACGGTGCTCGCCGAGCCTGCGGCAGCGGCCGCCTGAGGCGGCCCGCCGTTCAGGCGCTCGACGTCGCGACCGCCGCGACGGCGTCGAGACGACGCAGCCAGAGGACGGCGCCCATTGTCTCGAACAGCGCGCGGGCCTCGGCGAGCAGCGGCGCCCCGTCGTCGGCTCGGCCGACCGAGTTGAGCCACGCGCCGTAATCGGCCAGCACGGGCGCGAGCCAGTACGCGTAGCCGAGGTTGCGCGCGTTCGCGAGCGCGAGGGCGTAGGCGTCGGCCGCCTCGTCGTCCCGGCCCGCCGCCGCGGCCGCATTCGCGCGCAGGCGATGGAGTTGCGCGTTCACGGACCGCACGTGCATCGTCGCAGGCAGCGCTTCCACCTTGCGCACCACGCCGCGCGCGGCGTCGTGATTGCCCATCGCCGTCGCATAGCGCGCCCCGTCGCACAGCAGCTCCGCGACGACCTGTGCCGGGAGAAGGTCCGCCGCGTCGACGACGCTTGCGGCGACCAGGTCGATCGCCTCGCCGTAGCGCTCGTCGAGCTCGGCCTCCACGTAGTGGCGCCAGTGCGCGATGCCACGCATCTGCACGTCGGTGGTCGTCGTGTCCGAGGGCATCTTCGCGAGCAGGTTCCGAGCCGACTCGGTGTCTCCGCGCTCGATGTGGATGCGCGCGAGTCCCGCGACGACCGACGCAAGCACGGCGTCCGCCGCTGCGTCGCCCAGGGGCAGGTCCGCCGTTCGCTCGATCGCCTGGTTCCACTCGCCGCGCAGGCGCTCGTCCTCGCACAACCCGACCGTCAGCCGCGTCTCCCAGAACCGGTCGCCGCGGCGACGGGCGAGCGCGAGGCTCTCGTGAAGGAGGGCGAGAGCCTCCTCGTCGCGGTCATGGGAGGTCACGAGCACGACGAGGTTGTTGTACGCGCGCAGCGCCTCGAACACGAGGTCGTTGTCGAGCGCGATGCGGAGGGCCTGACGCAGCAGGGCGTCCGACTCGTACAGGTGGTGGCGCACGATCAGGCTCTTCGTGTTGAGCGCCGACGCGACGACCTCGGACAGGCGCAGCTCTTCCGCGATGTCGAGCGCCACCTCGATCCGCGCGGCCGCCTGCGCCGAATCCCCTGCGAAGTGATGCAACCGTCCGAGCTGTGCGGCCAACGTCGCGACGTCGGGGTCGAGCTCGTCGCCCGAGAGGACGGCGAAAGCGTCCTCCATGAGCGTGATCGCCTCTTCCAGGTGGCCGCGCTGCCAGACCGTGAGGCCGAGGGCGGCGGCCACGCGCGCCCGGTCGTGCGTTGCCCCGGCGGCCTCCGTGAGGGCGTGCGCCTCGCGGAGAAGGGTCTCCGAGACGTCGAGCCGGTCTGCGGCGCGGGCGCGATCGCCGGCGCGCTCGAGGAGCCGGGCCCGCTCGCGCGGGTCGTCGGCGAGCTCGGCCGCGGCCGAAAACACGCGCACTGCGTCTTCGGTCGCCGCCAGCGACGTCGCGCGCTCGCCCGCGCGCGTCAGCCAGCTCCGTGCCTCGTCCTTGATCGACCCGGCGTCCGCACCCTCTGCGTCTGCCCGGTGCGCGTCGAGGTAGTGCGTCGCGACGACCTCCGCGATCTCGTCCGGGTCGATTCCCGCCTGTTCGGCGAGGTAGCGCGCCGCGGCGAGATGCTTCGCCTTGCGGTCGCGCCGCGAGAGGGTCTCGTACGCGACGCGCTGAACGAGCGCCTGGAGGAAGCCGTAGTGGCCGCGCTCGGGAGAGCGCGGATCGGTGTCGAGAAAGAGGAGCTCCTTGCGCACGAGCGTCGCGAGCAGTCCCTCGACGTCGTCGGCATGCGGCGAGAGGGCGGCCAGCCCGCGCGCGGAGAACGTCTTGCCGAGCACGGAAGCGTCCTGCAAGAGGCGGCGCTCGGCCTCGGGCAGCCCGTCGAGCCGGCTCGCGATGAGGGCGTGGAGGGTCTCCGGGACGTCGAGGTCGCTGAGGTCGCCGGCGATCCGGTACTCGCCCTCGACGGTCTCGAGCAGGCCGCGGTCGAGCAGCGCGCGGACCGTCTCCACGGCGTAGAGCGGGATCCCGTCCGCGCGCTCGCGAATCCGCGTCGCCGCGTCGTCCGGAAGACCGGGAACGAGCCCGCGCAGGAGCGCGTCGATCGCGTCGTCGGACAGCGGCTCGAGCTGGAGCGAGGTGAAGCTGCGGATCCCGGCCCCCCAGGTCTCGTGCCGCTCGGACACCTCGGGCCGCGCGAGCGTGAGGACGAAGATCGGGAACGCGCGCGACCACTCGAGCAGGTACTCGAGGAACTCGATCAGCGCCGCGTCGGCCCACTGGATGTCCTCGACGACCAGGATCACCGGGTACTGCTCCGCCATCCGCTCGAGGAACAACCGCCAGGCGGAGAAGAGGTCCTGCCGATCGGGCGCGACCCGGTCGGTGAGCCCTAGCAGGTGCTGCAGGCGTGGCTCGACGAAGGCGCGCTCCTCCGCATCCGGAACGATCTGCTCGACGAC
>DASSUT010000214.1:0-3000 GCA_035706725.1 Gaiella sp.
CGGCCTGGCGCTCGGGAGCAGGCTCTTCGCGCTGCGCGGCAACCCCGGGATCGAGCTTCCCCTTCTCCGGCGTCTGACGCTCGGCGAGCTCGCCGCCGTGGTCGCGGTCCTCGCGGCCGCGGGGCTTCTCGTGAACCTCGCGCCGCCGAGGACCACCGCGGCCGGGACGGCGTCCGGCGTCGCGCCCGCCTCGGCGAGCGGACCCGCGTTGCGGCTCGCGGGCTTCGCGGGACGGGTCGCGGTCGCGCTCGCCGTCACGCGCCAGGACCTCGAGTTCCTCGTGCTGCCCCCCGGGGGTCGGTCGCCGACCGGCTTCGAGCTGACGGCCGAGGCCGAGCGACCCGGGGGCATGGGCACCACGCTCTACCCGCGCTCCTGCGGCGAGGGCTGCTTCGCGATCCGCTACCGACTCCGTCCCGGCACGACGACGATCGCGGCGACGGTCGCCTCGCCCTCGTCTCCGGCCGCGACCGTCCGCTTCGCGGTTCCGGGGCCGCTCACGGCCGCGCGACCGGAGCTCCTCCGCCGCATGAAGGTGGCGCTCCGCAACGAGCGGAGCGTCACGGTGGTGGAGCGCCTGAGCGCAGGCTCGAGTACCCAGTCGACCACCTCGACGTTCCACCTGACCGGCCCGGGGCTTCTCGCCGCCGACCCTCTCGTGTCGCCCGTCGACGTACGCGTGCTCGGGAGGGAACACGGTCTCACACAGCTGTCCTTCGCCACAGAAGACGGCACCGCGTGGTACCGCGCCTGGATCGACGGACGCGACCGGCTCCGGCGCGAACGGATCGTCCGCCCCGGCCTCCTCGGCGAGCGCACGGTCTCGTACGGCGCGACGGTCTCGGACGTGACGGGGCCGGGGCCGGTCGCGACGCGGTCGATCCCCATCGGGCCGTTCGTCCTGGGCCGCGAGGCCGGCGACCTCGCGCTCGGTCTCGCCGCACGCCCCGCGGGGAGCGGACGGCTGGCGGTCACGACGACGGTGCTGGGCCAGGACGGGAACGCCGCGACCGGCCTCGACCTGCGCGTGCGGCTCCGCTCGCGATCGGTTTCCACCGCGCACGCGGCGCCGTGCGGCGCAGGCTGCTACGCCGCCACCCTCGCCGTCACGGGAAGGCCGCGCGCCGCGGACGTCACGATCCGCCGGCTGGGGCGAGTGCCGTCGACCGTCCGCTTCCCGTTCCCCTCCCGCTGGCCGCCGCCGTCGGCCACGCGAATCGCCGCCCGCGCCACGCGGGTGTTCGCACGGCTCCGGTCGCTCACGATCGACGAGCGCCTCGGCTCGAACGCGACGAACGTCCAGCACACGATCTGGCGCCTCCAGGCGCCGAATCGGCTCTCGTACTCGATCGAGGGCGGCGAGCAGGCCATCGTGGTCGGCGACCGCCGCTGGGACAGGAGCCCCGGCGCGAACTGGCTGGAGTCGCCGCAACAACCCGTGAAGCAGCCAGCACCGACCTGGGGCGCGGCCCCCGCCGAGGCCGCTCTGTTGGGTCCTGGGTCGGTCCGCGGCCGCCCCGTCTGGCGGATCTCCTTCGTCGACCGGAGCGTCCCCGCGTGGTACACGATCTCGGTCGACAGGCAGACCGGGCGCACGCTCGGGCTCGAGATGACCGCCGCCGCGCACTTCATGCACCACGTGTACTCGGGCTTCGACGCGGCGCCCGGGATCGCGCCGCCGCGGTAGCTCCCGGGCGCGGAGGAGCTCTACCGCTGTCCGATCGCGTACGCGACGAGCTCGAACACCGGAGCCGGGTGCTCGGGATGATCGGCTCCGGCGCCGACGAGCAGGGTGCCGTCCGCAACCGCAGGGCACGCGTTGATCCCCGCACGCATGCGTGCGCGCTGGACGATCGACCCGTCTCGCGTCGAGAGCCCGAAGATGCGGCCGTCGTAGGTCGCCGTGTAGACGATCCCGCCGGCGACGGTTGCGCAGCCGAAGTTCGGTGAGGAGAATCGCCGCGTCCACAGACGCTGTCCGGTCGAGACGTCGAGGGCGACGAGCTCGCCCCGTCCCTTCGAGTAGTCGGTCGCGTAGAACTTCACGCTGCTGAGGCCGTAGGCGCTCTCGTGGAAGCAGAGGTCGACGACCGGGACGAAGACGCGCCCCCCGGAGACGGCCATCGGTGTCTCCACGCCCCCGAGCAGACCCGGGCAGACCGAGACCGGCCGCTTCGGCAGCGGGCCGCGGTCGTTGCGGTGCACACCCACCTCGGTCGTCCACCTCCGTCTCCCAGTCGCCCGATCCCACGCGATCACGCGGCCGGCCTTGCCGGCGCCGATCACGAGGCCGTCGACGAGGAGCGGCGAGAGCTGGAAGTCGTAGTCGCGGACGTCGTGGGGCGTCACCTGGTCACTCCAGGTCAACGCACCGGTTCTCCCGTCGAGGACGACGAGCGAGTCGGTGTGCCTCACCGGCCCGGGATACATCCCGCCGTTCGGACGGGCTTTCGACCCTCCCCAGGGGTACGGATTGGCGGTGCCCCAGTACACCCGGCCATCCGCGTCCACGGAGGGCGGGTACCAGGCGCCGCCTCCGGACGCCTCGCGGGGATACCGCCACTTGCCGACGATCGTGTCGAACGTCCAGCGAACCGCGCCGTTCCGCACGTCGAGCGCGAAGAGCATCCCCCGGCCGCCCGGAGCCTGCCCGGTCGAGCTCGTGTAGACGAGGCCGTTCGCAACGAGCGGCGCGGTCGTGATCGGATTCGCCGGGCGCGTCAACCGCCGGCGCCAGCGCTCGACCCCCGTGCCCGCGGACAGGGCGAAGGCCGTCGTGTCGGTGTTGCCGTAGACCACGCCGTTGGAGACGGTCACTCCGTTCGGGCCGCCGTTCGGCCGGGCGTAGCGGTGGCGCCAGAGGACGCGCCCGTCCGCGAGCGAGAGCGCGTACACGTCGCTGTTCAGGTCCTGCAGGTAGACGCGCCCTGCCGACACGACCGGCGTCGAGGCATAGATCCCCGAGAAGCCCGGCTCTCCGCGGAGACGAAAGCGCCAGCG
>DASSUT010000215.1:0-11646 GCA_035706725.1 Gaiella sp.
GCCGTCCCCGCGATCCCGCGCACGTTGACCGGGAAGAAGCTCGAGGTGCCGGTCAAGCGGATCCTCACAGGCGCCGCGGTCTCGGACGTCGCCGCGAGCGACGCGCTCGTCGACCCGTCCGCGATCGAGCCGTTCGCCGCCTACGCGCGCACGCGCACGGCGGCCGCGAAGGCCTGATGGCGCTCAGGCGGCTCGACCACGTGCTCGTGCTCACGGACGAGCTCGAGGCGACCCGCGCGTTCTACTGCGACGTGCTCGGCCTCGAGGCGGGCGAGCGACCGGAGCTTCCCTTCCCCGGGTACTGGCTCTACCTCGGCGGAAGCCCGTGCCTCCACGTCGCCGAGCGGTCCGCGTACGAGGCGCACGCGGCGACGATCGGTCTCGGCGTCGGCGCCGCGCCGGTCGACCACCTGGCGTTCGACGCCGAGGACGACCCCGCGCTCGCGGAGCGGCTCGACGCGGCCGGACTCCGGGCGACCGAGAACGACGTCCCGGAGGCTCGTATGCGCCAGCTCTTCCTCGACGACCCGAACGGCGTGCGCGTCGAGCTCAACGTCGCCGCCGGCGGCCTGGCGGGCACGGGAGCAGGAGGCTAGGTTTGGCCGAGACGCAGCGCAGGTCCCGCTGCCGAGCGTGAAAGGAGTTGCCGTGCCCGAGAACGGCCTCGACAAGGAACGCCTGACCTGGATGCTCACGCAGATGACGCGGATCCGCGAGTTCGAGGAGCGGGTCAAGCGCACGTTCGAGGAGCACCCCGGCACGATCCGCGGCCACACGCACCTCGCCGACGGGGCGGAGGCGTCGATCGTCGGCTCGATCGCCGCCCTCCGGCCCGGCGACCAGCTGCTGACCACGTACCGCTGCCACGGCTACCCGCTCGCGCTCGGCACGGATTCGAAGGCGATCATGGCCGAGATCTACGGGCGCGAGACCGGGCTCTGCGGCGGCTACGGCGGGTCGATGCACCTCACCGACGTCCACCGCGGCTTCCTCGGGACGTCGGGGATCGTCGGCCAGGGCATCCCCCACGCCGCCGGCGCCGCGTGGGCGGCCCAGATCCGGGGCGAGGGGCAGGTGGTGCTCTCGTTCTTCGGCGACGGCGCCTCGAAGCAGGGCGCGTTCCACGAGACGCTCAACATCGCGTCGCTCTGGAAGCTCCCGGTCGTCTTCGTGATGGAGAACAACAATTACAACGTCTACACGCGGGTCGAGCAGGAGGACGCCAACGCCGCCGCCGGTGAGCCGCTCGCCGTGAAGGCGAAGGCGTACAGCATGCCGGGGGTCACGATCGACGGAGGCGACCCGGTCGAGGTGTACGAGCACGTGTCGACCGCGGTCGAGCGCGCGCGCTCCGGCGAGGGGCCGACGCTCGTCGAATCACGCGTCTACCGGCTGAGCGCCCACGGCAACATCATCGCGCCGCCCGGCGTCCCGCTCCATTTCCCCCAGCACGAGGCGATCACGATCTTCGGCAACGCGGAGGAGTACGAGGCGGCCAAGCGCGGCGACCCCGTGCCACGGTTCCGCGCCCGGCTCGTCACCGAGGGCACGCTGACCACCGAGGAGGCCGACGCGATCGCGGAAGCCGCGCGCACGGAGATGGACGAGGCCGTCTCGTTCGGCCTGGAGAGCCCCTTCCCGGCCCCCGAGGGGGCCGTCGAGCACGTCTACGCCTAGGGAGAGGAGACCGACCGATGGCACGCGAGCTTCCGTACATCGCCGCGATCGGCGAGGCGGTCCACCAGGAGATGGAGCGCGACCCCACCGTCCTCTACTTCGGCCAGAACCTCGCGACGAGCGACGAGGACCCGTTCCTCCAGGCCTTCGGCGGGGACCGCGTCCGGGTCACGCCGATCTCGGAGACCGCGGAGATCGGGATGGCGATCGGGGCGGCGTTCGCCGGCTACCGGCCGGTCGTCCAGCTCTACATGGCCGAGTTCATGCTCGTTGCGATGGACCAGGTCGTGAACGAGGCGCCGCGCTTCCACTACATGACCGCCGGCCAGGTGACGGTCCCGATCGTCCTCCAGGCGGGCTACGGCTTCACCGCGGGCTGGGCGGGACAGCACACGGGCTCGATCTACGGGATGTTCATGGGGGTTCCCGGCCTCAAGGTCGCGGTCCCCGCGACGCCGGCCGACGCGAAGGGCCTGATGGCCGCGTCGATTCGCGACGACAACCCGGTCGTCTTCTTCCACCACTACCTGCTCACGCTCGAGCACGGCGACGTCCCCGAAGGGGAGCACGTGGTACCGCTCGGCCGCGCGGCGGTCGCCCGCGAGGGCGGGGACGTCACGATCGTCGCGATCGGCTGGCTCGTCGGAAAGGCGCTCGCGGCGGCGGAGCGACTCGCGGCCGAGGGAATCGAGGCGGAGGTGATCGACCCGCGCACGCTCGCGCCGCTCGACGCCGAGACGATCCTCGAGTCCGTCGCGAAGACCGGCAGGCTCGTCGTCGTCGACCAGTCGACGAGACACGGGTCGGCGGCGGCCGTGATCGCGGCCGAGGCCGCGTCCGAGGGGTTCGCGACGCTCAAGGCGCCGGTGGGGATCGTGACCGCGCTCGACGCGACGATCCCGTACAGCCAGCCGATGGAGGAGTACCTCCTGCCCGACGAGGCGAAGATCGTGGCGGCAGTGCAGCAGGTCGTCGGCTCGGCGCCCGTCGCCGCCTGACGATGGGCGCGAGACGCAGCGATGCGGGTCACGTCGGAGAACGAGACCGGATAGGCTCGCGGCGGTGAGCATCCTCGGGAACCGCGTGCGGCGCGTGGAGGACCCTCGCTTCCTCAGAGGCGAAGCGCGCTACCTGGAGAACATCCCGCTCGAGGGCGCCCTCGCGGTGACGTTCGTCCGCTCGCCGCTCGCGCACGCGCGCGTCACGGGGGTCGACACGTCCGCCGCTGCCGCCCTCCCGGGCGTCCAGGTCTTCACGGGCGCCGACGTGGACGCGCCTCCGCTCGGCCCTCCGCCCCAGTGGCACGTCACGGAGGGCATGGTGCGGCCGCTCGTCGCCACCGACGTCGTGCGCTTCGTCGGCGAGATCGTCGCGGTCGTGGTCAGCCAGGACCGTGCGTCGGGCGCCGACGCGGCCGAGCTCGTCATGGTCGACTACGACCCATTGCCCGCCGTGCTGTCCGCGGAGGAGTCGCTGACCGACGAGGTGCTGCTGTTCCCCGAGGTCGGTACGAACGTCGCCGGCCGCAGCGGCAAGGAACACGACGAGAGCCTGTTCGACGGCTGCGACACGGTGGTCTCCGGCATGTTCTGGAGCCAGCGGATGGCCGCCGCGCCGATGGAGCCGCGCTCGTCCGCCGCGACGGTCGACGCCGACGGCCGGCTCCTGTACTGGGGCACGACGCAGACGCCCCATACGGACAAGATGATCCTCTCCGGCATGCTCGGGCTCGACCCCGGCCAGGTGCGGGTCGTGAGCCCGGACGTCGGCGGCGGGTTCGGCGCGAAGATGCTCGAAGCCGAGGGCGTGCTCGTCGCCTGGCTCGCCCGGAAGCTCGGGCGACCCGTGCGGTGGACCGAGACGCGCAGCGAGAACATGCTGAACCTGCCCCAGGGGCGCGCGCAGCGGCTCGAGTTCACGCTCGGTGGGACACGCGACGGGACGCTTCTCGCCTACCGGCTGAACGTGCTCGCAGACGTGGGCGCGTACCCGTGGCTCGGCACCGCGCTTCCGAACTTCACGGCCCTGATGGCGCCCGAGGTGTACGCGATCCCGAAGGTGGAGACGCAGACCGCATCGCTCCTCACGAACACGACGACCACGACCTCGATTCGCGGCGCGGGACGCCCCGAGGCGGCCCAGGCGATGGAGCGCGCGATCGACACGTTCGCGGCCGAGATCGGGATGGACCCTGCCGAGGTGCGCCGCAAGAACTTCATCCCGAAGGACGCGTTCCCGTACCAGACGGCGACGGGTGCGACGTACGACTCGGGCGACTACGAAGGCGCGCTCGACCTCGTGCTCCGGTCGGCCGGCTACGACGAGCTGCGCGCGGAGCAGCGCCGCCGCCGCGAGGCCGGCGACCCGGTCGAGCTCGGCATCGGGCTCGGCGCGTACGTCGAGATCTCGAACCCTGTCGGCGAGACCGAGTTCGGAGAGGTCGAGATCACGGAGGACGGCGGCGCGATCCTGCGCACGGGCTCTTTCTCCCACGGCCAGGGCCACGAGACGACGTTCGCGATGATCGCCGCCGAGCGCCTGGGGCTCCCCGTCGAGCGGGTGACCGTGGTCAAGGGCGACACGGACCAGGTGCCGAAGGGCACCGGGACGTTCGGGTCGAAGTCCACGCAGATCGGCGGCGTCGCCGGCGGCCTCGCGGCCGAGGCCGTGGTCGAGCGGGCCAAAGAGCTCGTGGCCGACTACCTCGAGGCGAGCGCCGCGGACGTCGTGCTCGACGCCGGCCGGGGCGCCTTTCACGTCGCGGGCACGTCCGAGCCGTCGCTCGCCTGGGCGGACATCGCGTCGCGCGCCCTCGAGGACGGCCGGCTCGGCGAGCTCAGGGTCTCGCACGAGTTCCAGGCGCCGCCCACGTTCCCGTTCGGCATCCACCTCGCGGTCGTCGACGTCGACACCGAGACCGGCAAGGTGGTGCTCACGCGGCACGTCGCGGTCGACGATGCCGGGACGCTGATCAACCCCCTCGTCGCCGACGGCCAGGTCCACGGCGGAATCGCGTTCGGGGTCGGGCAGGCGCTCTTCGAGGAGATCGTGTACGGCGAGGACGGCAACCCGATGACGAACACGTTCGTCGGCTACGCGTTCCCCTCGGCCGCCGAGTTCCCGTCGTTCGAGCGCGTCGAGATGGTGACCCCCACTCCGGCGAACCCGATCGGCGTGAAGGGGCTCGGCGAGTCGGGCACCGTAGGATCGACGCCGGCCGTCCACAACGCGGTCGTCGACGCGCTGCTCCCCCACGGCGTCCGTCACGTCGACCTGCCCTGCAACGGCGAGAATGTCTGGAAGGCGCTCCAGGAGGCGAAGCCGTGACCCGCATCGCGCTCGACGTCAACGGACGGCGGCACGAGGCGGAGGTCGAGCCTCGGAGCCTGCTCGTGTACTTCCTCCGCGACGAGCTCGGGCTGAAAGGGACGAACGTCGGCTGCGACACCTCCTCGTGCGGCGCGTGCACGGTGCTGCTCGACGGCGAGTCCGCGAAGTCGTGCACGGTGCTCGCCGTGCAGGCGGACGGCTGCGAGGTCACGACGATCGAGGGCCTCGCCGACGGCGAGCGCCTCCATCCCGTGCAGCAAGCGTTCCACGAGCAGCACGGGCTCCAGTGCGGCTACTGCACGCCCGGCTTCGTGATGGCGACGGTGTCGCTCCTGAAGGAGAACCCGAGCCCGAGCGAGGCGGAGATCCGCCACGCGCTCGAGGGCAACCTCTGCCGCTGCACGGGCTACCACAACATCGTGCGCGCGGTCGAGGCCGCAGCGAGGGCGGGAGCGTGATCCCTGCGCCGTTCGAGTACGCGCGGGCCGACTCCGTCGGGCACGCGGTCGAGCTGCTCGGCGCCGAGGACGCGAAGGTGCTCGCCGGGGGACACTCGCTGATCCCGCTGCTCCGGCTGCGGTTCGCGCGGCCGTCTCTCCTCGTCGACATCGGCCGGCTCGACGACCTCCGCTACGTCCGCGAGGACGGGGACCGCATTGCGATCGGCGCGCTCACGCGGCACGCAGACCTCGCGCACGACCCCGTCCTCGCGAAGCGGTGCCCGCTCGTCGCGGACGTCGCGGAGGGCATCGGCGACCCGCAGGTTCGCCATCGCGGCACGATCGGCGGCTCGGTCGCGCACGCCGACCCGGCCTCCGACTTTGCGACCCTGATGCTCACGCTCGACGCGGAGCTCGTCGCGCACGGCCCTGACGGCGAACGAACGATCCCGGCGGACGAGTTCTTCGTCGGTCCGTTCGAGTCCGCGCTCGGGCCGCGCGAGGTGCTCACCGAGCTGCGCGTGCCTGCGGTCGGCGGCGGCGTCTACCTCAAGCACGTGCGCCGCGCCCAGGACTGGGCGCTGGTCGGGGTCGCCGCGGTGCGCGTCGACGGTGGGACGCACGTCGGCCTCACGAGCATGGGCCCCACCCCCCTCCGCGCCTCGGCCGTCGAGCAGGCGGTCGCGGACGGCGCGTCGCCGGCGGACGCAGCGGCACGCGCGGGCGAGGGTGCCGACCCGCCGGGCGACGTGCAGGGAAGCGCGGCGTATCGCACGCACCTCGCCGAGGTCCTCGTGCGCCGCGCGCTCGAGCAGCTCTGAGCCACCGTCTGCGCACGGTCGCGGTGCTCGGCCTCGGCGAGGCCGGGAGCCGGCTCGCCGCCGAGCTCGCGGCCGTGGGCGTCCACGTCACGGGCTTCGATCCGGACTCCTCGCGCGGCGAGGAGCTGCCCGACCGCCACGACGACCCGACCGCGGCGGTTGCCCAGGCCGAGGTCGTGCTCAACGTCACCGCGGCCTCGGTCGCGGTCGAATCGGCTCGCAGCGTGCTTCCCGGCCTTTCTCACGGCGCGATCTACGCCGATCTCAACACGGCCTCGCCGGACCTGAAGCGCCGGCTCGCCGACCTGGTCACCGCCGCGGGCGGGCGCTTCGCGGACGTCGCGCTGCTCGGCCCGGTTCCCGGCAGGGGCCTCCGCACGCCCGCGCTCGCAGCCGGCGCGGCGGCGCGCGCGTTCGCCGAGGCGATGACGCCCCTCGGGATGCCGGTCGAGGTGGTCTCGGAAGAGGCAGGGGACGCGGCAGCGCTCAAGCTCCTGCGCTCGGTCTTCATGAAGGGGCTCGCCGCGGCCGCGGTCGAGAGCCTCGAGGCGGCCGAGGCGGCGGGGCACGCGGCGTGGGTCGAGGACGAGATCGCGGAGGTGATCGGGCGCCCACTGCTCGAGCGCCTCGTCGCGGGCAGCCACGCCCACGCGGCCCGCCGGGTCGATGAGATGGAGGCCGCGTGCGAGCTCCTCCTCGGTCTCGGGATCGAGCCGCGCGTCGCGTCCGCGAGCGCAGCCCTGCTGGCGGACCTCGCCGCCCGGCCGCGCGCGCGTTAGGGTCGCGTCGATGGCCGAGCCCCTGCACGACCTGGCACGCATCGCACACGCGGAGCTCCTCACCCCGACACCCGACGAGAGCCTGCGGTTCTTCGTGGACGTGATGGGCATGGAGGAAGAGGCGCGGGAGGGCGGCTCCGTGTACCTGCGTGGGTGGGGCGACTACCTGCGCTACAGCCTCAAGCTGACGGAGGCGCCGCAGCCGGGGCTCGGGCACGTCGCGCTGCGGGCGTGGAGCGCCGAGGCGCTCGACCGACGGGTGGCGGCGATCGAGGCGACCGGGCTCGGCCGGGGCTGGATCGACGGCGACGTCGGGCACGGGCCCGCGTACGTCTTCACCGACCCCGACGGGCACGTGTTCGAGCTGCTCTACGAGGCGGAGCGGTACGTCGCGCCGGAGCACCTCAGGGCGTCGTGGAGGAACCAGCCGCAGCGGTACGTCGGACGCGGCGCCGCCGTGAAGCGCCTCGACCACATCAACGTGCTCGCGGCGGACGTCCGCGCGAACCGCACGTTCGCCCAGGACGTGCTCGGCTACAGGCTCTACGAGCGGATCGAGCTCGACGACGGCAGGGAGACCGGCGCGTGGATGAGCCTCACGATCGCGGCGCACGAGCTGATCTACGTGCAGGACGCGTACGGTGCGTCGGGCCGGCTGCACCACCTCGCGTTCTGGGTCGACACGCGCGAGGAGTGCCTCCGGGCGGCCGATCTGTTCGTCGACAACGACGTCTACATCGAGGCCGCGCCGTCGAAGCACGCGGTCGCGGCGGGGTTCTTCCTCTACGGCTACGAGCCCGGCGGCAACCGGATCGAGGTCACGACCGGCGGGTACTTCGTCTTCGACCCCGACTACGAGCCGATCACGTGGACCGCCGCCGAGCGGGCCCGCGGGCAGTTCTGGGGCGTGAAGACGATCGAGAGCTTCCACACGTACGGCACGCCTCCCGTCGCGCCGCCGGGCTGAGTGTCAGTCGGCCATGCTCTCCGCCAGCTCCGAGAGCACGGTCGCGAGCTCCACGGGCATCGACAGGTACGGCGCGTGGCCGGTGTCGAGCTCGACGACCGTGCGGCACGGGTGCTCGCGGACCATGCGGCGCTGGAGCACCGGCGGGAGCGACCGGTCCTGCGTGGTGAGGACGTACGAGCGCGGAATCGCGTCGAGCGCGTGCTCGTCGACGTCGACCGGGGTCGAGAACAGCACCGCCGCCTGCGGCCGGCGCCGGGCCAGCGCAAACTCGGTCTCCTCCGGCGTACACCGGTTGAAGACCGCAGCGGCGGCAGCCGCGGCGCTCGACATCGTCGCGACGGGAGGGTCGCCCGAGATCACGAGGTTCGCCTGGATCTGGTCGTGCTTCCCCTCGGGGAGGCGCGTGAGGTCGAGCAGGCTCTGGCCGTTCGCAGGCATGAACGCGCAGACGAAGATCAGAGACGAGACCCGGTCGGGGGCATTCGAGGCGGCCTGCGTGATCACGACGCCTCCCATGCTCACGCCGGCCAGCACGGCGGGCTCGGGGCGGGACTCGAGCACCTCGACGACCCGCTCGGCGGAGCGCGCGAGCGTGACCTCGGCGAGCGGCGTCTCGTCCTCGCCCGCCCCGGGAAGATCGAGCGTGTCCACGAGATGACCCGCCGCCTCGAGCGGGCCCCGCACGCGCTCCCAGCACCAGGCACCGCTGAACGAGCCGTGGACGAGCACGAAGCGCGCCATCAGCCGTGCCGGCCTGTGACGAGCACGAGCTTGCCCATCGTCCGGCCCGTCTCGCCGAGCTCGTGCGCGGCGGACGCCTCCTCGAGCGGAAACGTGCGCTCGACCACCGGGCGCAGCTCCCCTCGCTCGACGAGCGCGGCGAGCTCCTCCAACCCGTACCGGTCGGGCTCGACCAGGATCCCGGTGACGCGGACGCGGTCGCGCCCGGCCTCGCGGAGCGAGGCGACCGAGGCGCCGACGAGCGTCACGAGCAGGCCGCCGTCACGGAGCGACGCGAGCGCTGCGGCCCCGACCTCGCCTCCGACGGCGTCCAGCACGACGTCGAGCTCCCGGAGTCGCGTGCCGACCTCGTCGCGCGTGTAGTCCACCGCCTCGTCGACGCCGAGCTCGTGAAGGAACGCGTGCTTCTCCGTGCGCGCGGTGCCGGCGACCCACGCGCCACGGGCCTTCGCGATCTGCACGGCGAGGTGGCCGACGCCGCCCGCCGCGGCGAGCACCAGCACACGCATGCCCGGCCCGACCCCGGCGGTCTCGACGAGCGCCTGCCAGGCGGTCAGCCCGGCGAGCGGCAGCGCGGCCGCTTCGACGTCGTCGAGGGCGTCGGGCGTACGCGCGAGCTGGCGCGAGGGGGACGTGAGGTACTCGGCGTAGGCTGCCGCCTCGCGCGGGAAGCGCGGCATGCCGAACACCCGGTCTCCGGCGGCGAAGCGGGTCACGCCCGGCCCCGTCCGCTCGACGATGCCGGCGACGTCCCATCCGATCGTGAACGGCGGCTCGCCGACGAACCCGCCCCTCTCCCGCGTCTTCCAGTCGACCGGGTTGACGCCGGCCGCGGTGACGCGCACCAGCACCTCGGTCGGGGCGGGCTCAGGGAGGGGCACGTCGACGAGCTCGAGCACCTCCGGCCCACCCAGCGCGCGCTGCCGGATCGCCCGCATCGTCGGTGGGGGCGGAGGCGTCCCGGTGTCGGCAGGCGAGGCTGTCATGTGCCGTGTGGCGGCGAACGACGATGTTGTATACACGGGAGGACGCCCCACGGAGGAGGACCATGGCCAGTCCCGCGCAGACGAGCTCCGCCTTCCCGAGCCCGTACGAGGTCGAGACCCCGCCGGGCTGCGAGGGGTGGGAGGAGATGTACCCGTACCACGCGCTCTTCCACGAGGCGAGGCGGGAGGCGGACGAGAACCGGTTCTGGTTCTGGAACTCGATGCACTTCCCCGTGCCCATGCCGGCCTTCGACGTGCTCTGCGCCGACAGCCCGTACCAGACCCTCGGTGTCTGGCAGAACCGGGTCTTCGCGGTGCCGCCCGCGATGGGGATCGACTACCGCATCGTCAACGGCTACGTCTACATCTCTGGCAACCCCGTCACCGACCCGGAGAAGATCGGCGAGCGGGCTCAGTACTTCCAGCGGCGGGCGGGCTACTACTACGAGCACTGGGACGAGCTCTACGGGACGTTCAAGGAGCAGATGCGCGCCCTGATCGCGGAGATCACCGACCTCCGCGTGCCGGACCTCCCGGAGTACGAGCCCGACGAGGTCGCGTTCGAGACCGACCGGAATACGGCGGTGTACGAGGTCCTCGACGCGTACCAGAGGACGCTGCGCTGCGGAGACCTCATGTGGCAGCACCATTTCGAGTTCCTGCTCCTCGGGTACGGCGCCTACATGACGTTCTCGGAGTTCTGCAAGAGCCAGCTCCCGGACATCCCCGACCAGCACGTCGCGCAGATGATCGCCGGGATCGACGTGCTCCTGTTCAAGCCGAGCGCCGAGCTCCGCAAGCTCGCGAAGCTCGCGATCGACACGCGCGTGGACGGCGCCTTCGTCGAGGGCCGCACGCCGGCCGAGATCGAGGCGGAGCTCGCCGCGAGCGAGCAGGGGCAAGGCTGGCTCGAGGCCCTCGAGCAGGTGAAGGACCCGTGGTTCAACATGGCCACCGGAGACGGCCTCTACCACTTCTACCGGAGCTGGTACGACGACCCGAGCATCGCGTACGCCTCGCTCGTCGGGCACGTCCGGGCGCTGCAGGACGGCGAGGAGGTCGAGCGGCCGCTCGACGAGATCGCGCGCGAGCGCGACCGTCTCGCGACGGAGTACCGAAAGCTGCTCGACGAGGGCGCGCAGGCGACGTTCGACGAGCTGCTCGCGCTCTCGCGCACGGTGTTCCCCTACGTCGAGGAGCACAAGTTCTTCTGCGACTACTGGTTCCTCACGCGCTGGTTCAACAAGCTGCGCGAGTTCGGCGCCCTGCTCGCCGAGCACCGCTTCCTGGAGGACGCGGAGGACGTCTTCCAGCTCGGGCGCCACGAGGTCGCGCAGGCGCTCGACGAGCTCGTGCTGACGTGGGCCACCGGCGGAGCGCCGCTCGGCCCGGCCCACTGGCCGCCGATCGTCGCGCGCCGCAAGGACATCCTCGCCCGCCTTGCCGAGTGGACGCCGCCGCCCGCTCTCGGGACGACGCCGGAGGCGATCACCGACCCTGCGGTGATCATGCTCTGGGGCGTGACCACGCAGCGCGTCCACGAGTGGGCGAGCGCGGAGGAGGGCGGCGGCCGTCTCACCGGCGCCGCTGCGTCTCCGGGCGTCGTGGAGGGCGTCGCACGGGTCGTGATCGACGTCGAGGAGATCGCGCGCGTCCGGGAGGGCGACATCCTCGTCTGCCCGATCACGTCCCCGGCCTGGGCGCCGATCTTCTCGAACGTGAGGGCGGTCGTGACGGACATCGGCGGCGTGATGTCCCACGCCGCGATCGTCTGCCGCGAGTACGGCCTCCCCGCCGTCGTCGGCACCGGCCGGGCGACGTCGACGATCGAGAGCGGGCAGACGATCCGCGTCGACGGCTCGAACGGCGTCGTGACCGTCCTCGATTCGTAGCGGTGCCCGC
>DASSUT010000216.1:0-9261 GCA_035706725.1 Gaiella sp.
CGGGGAGGGCATGCGCCAAGCAGCGGCGTCGGCTCGGGCGGCGTGCAGGCTGGACGCCTGGATGCCAACCGAGACGGCGGCGATGCGCCGCGCGCAGGCCCCCATCCGTGCGTGCTTGCAACCCGCATCAAGCCTCTAGGATCGGCGCCGTGCAGCAGCAGCCGCTGACGTCGCCGCTCGTCGACCTCTTCCTCGAGCTCTGCGCGATCCCGAGCCCGCCGGGCGAGGAGCGGCTCGTCGCCGACCGCGTCGGGCGCGAGCTCGACCGGCTCGGGCTCGAATGGCACGAGGACGACGCCGCGTCCCGGCTCGGCTCGAGCACCGGGAACCTCGTCTGCAGGCTCCCGGCGACCGTCGAGGGCGGCGTTCCCGTGCTCTTCTGCGCGCACCTCGATACCGTCCCGCTCGAGGGCCCGCTCGAGCCGGTGATCGACGACGGTGTCGTCCGCAACGCCGGCGGCACGATCCTCGGCGCCGACGACAAGTCCGCGGTCGTCGCGATGCTCGAGGCCGTGCGGCACGTGGTGTCGGAAGGACAGGATCACGCAGGCATCGAGCTCGTGTTCACGCCGAAGGAGGAGATCGGGCTCCTCGGCGCGACCGCGCTCGACGTGTCGCAGCTCGAGGCCCGCGCGGGTTTCGTGTACGACCAGGCGGCGCCGATCGGCGAGATCGTCGTCGGCGCCCCCTCGGCGCAGGAGCTCGTGCTCCGCTTCCACGGGCGCGCGGCGCACGCGGGCATGTATCCCGAAGAGGGCCGCTCTGCGATCCTCGCGGCGGCACGGGCGCTCGTGGACATGCCGCTCGGCCGGATCGACGAGAGCACGAGCGCGAACGTCGGGCTCGCGCGGGGCGGCACGGCGCGGAACATCGTTCCCGAGTGGTGCGAGCTGCAGGCCGAGGTCCGCTCGCACGACCTCAGCCGGGTCGGGGAGGTCGTCCAGCAGCTCGTCGACGCCTCGGCGTACGCCGCGGCGGTCTCGGACTGCACGCTCGAGACCGCGATCGAGCCGAAGTACCGCGGCTACCGGCTCCGGCCCGACGCGCTTCCGGTCAGGCTCGCCGAGGAAGGGCTCCGGCGCGGCGGCGTCGAGCCGCGGCACGTGCTCTCGGGCGGCGCAGCCGACGCGAACGTCTTCAACGAACGCGGCCTCCAGTGCGTGAACCTCGCGAACGGGATGGTGGACATCCACACGCCCGACGAGCGGATCGCGGTCGAGGACCTCGAGCTGATGGTCGAGATCACGCTCGGGATCGTCGCCGCCGCGCGTGACCTCGCGGAGCTCTGATGCCGCTCGGCCTGGAGTGGGGCACGGTCGGCGCGGTCACGGAGCGGCTCGACGGGCTCGTACGACTCGACGTGGACGGCCGGCCGTGTGTGGCATACACCCGCATCACAGGACCGGTCGAGGTGGGGGACGTGGTGCTCGTGAACACGCAGGCGGGCGAGCTCGAGCTCGGCTCCGGCGGCTTCGACGTCCTGTACGCGAACCTCACGCGCGGTCTTCGGCTGCCGGCCGCCGAGCGCGCGCACGTGATGGCGCTCCCGTACACGCCCGGGCAGCTCGCGAGCCGCTTCGCGGAGGAGGAGCAAGGGGACCGGACCGCGCGCCTGTCGAGGCTCCCGGTCGTCTGCACCGGCCTTCACAGCCAGCTCGCCCCGGTGTGCGCGGCGCTCGCGGGGCGACGCGTCGTCTACGTCCAGCTGGGCGGCGGCGCGCTCCCGGTCACGCTCTCCGACACGCTGCGGACGCTGAAGGCGCGGAAGCTCGTCGAGACCGCGATCGCGGTCTCGCCCTGCGTCGACGGTGACGTCCAGTGCGTGACGGTCGCGGCGGCGCTCGTGCAGGCGGCGATCCGGGGCGCGCAGGCCGTCGTGTGCGGGATCGGGCCTGGGATCGTGGGCACAGGCTCACGCTTCGGGCACGGCGGCCTCGCGGTCGCCGACGCTGCGAATGCCGCCTCCGCGCTCGGCGGCAGCCCGGTCGTCGCAGCCCGGGTCTCGTTCGGCGACGAGCGCGAGCGCCACCGTGGGCTCTCGCACCACACCCGCTCGGCGCTCGAGCTCTGCCTCGGCGACGTACGGGTCGCCTGGCCCAAGGGTCTCGCGCCGCCTGACGGGATCGGGGTGGTGGAGGTCGACGCCTCGGCGTGGGAGGACGCGTGCGCGTCGCTTCCGCTCTCGCACATGGGCCGCGGGCCCGGCGACGACCCGTGGTTCTTCGCGGCCGCGTTCGCCGCGGGTCGTCTGGCGGCAGGCGAGCAGGGCCCGCTCCGCGGTACGTGACGCGTTCGGACGTGCGCTATCGTCTCGCGCGCCGTGCGGATCGGGGTCGCGAGAGAGATCAAGGCGCAGGAGCACCGCGTGGCGCTCACGCCCGCCGGCGCCCTCGAGCTCGAGCGGCACGGGCACGAGGTGATCGTCGAAGTAGGAGCAGGCACGGGCTCCGGGTTCGCCGACGAGGCCTACGCACGGGTCGGCGCCCGCATCGGGAGCGTCGAGGAGGTCTGGGGGTCGTGCGAGCTCCTGCTCAAGGTGAAGGAGCCGATCGCCTCCGAGTACGCGTTCCTGCGCGAGGGCCTCACGCTGTTCACGTACCTGCACATCGCCGCGGACGAGCCGCTCACCCGGGCGCTGCTCGACTCCGGGATCACGGCGGTCGCGTACGAGACGGTCGAGACGGCCGACCGCCGGCTGCCGCTGCTGGCGCCGATGAGCGAGGTCGCGGGCCGCCTCGCGCCGCAGATGGGCGCCTGGGCGCTCGAGAAGGCGCACGGCGGCCGCGGGATCCTGCTCGGCGGCGTCCCCGGCGTCCCGCCCGCGCGCGTGATCGTGCTCGGCGGCGGCGTCGTCGGGCTCAACGCGGCGATCATCGCGCTCGGCATGCAGGCCGACGTGTGGGTGCTCGAGACCTCGGTCGACCGGATGCGCGACCTCGAGATCGCGCTCGACGGGCGGGTGACGCTCGCGATGTCGAACCGGCTGCAGATCGAGGAGGTCCTCGCGGACGCGGACCTCGTGATCGGCGCGGTGCTCGTGCCCGGCGCGCGTGCGCCGAAGCTCGTCACGCGCGACATGCTCGGCCATATGCGACCGCACGCGGTGCTCGTCGACGTCGCGATCGACCAGGGCGGCTGCTTCGAGACGTCACACGCGACCACCCACGACGACCCCGTGTTCGTGGTTGACGACGTCGTGCACTACTGCGTCGCGAACATGCCCGGCGCGGTGCCGGTCACGTCGACGAAGGCGCTCACGAACGTGACCCTCCCGTACGTCGAGGCGATCGCCGACAAGGGCCTCTCACGTGCGATCGCGGACGACCCCGCACTGGCCCGTGGGGTCAACACGATCGCCGGGAAGCTGACGTACGAGGCGGTGGCCGAGGCGCACGGGCTTCCGTACACGCCGCTCGGCGACGCGCAGGCCGCGCTCGTGTGAGCCGGGCGGCCTCGGCCTAGCCGTTGGCCTCGGCCTTCGCCCGCTGCTCCTTCGCGCTCTCCGACGGCGAGATCTTGATGACCGCCCAGGTGAGCGCCATCGAGAGGGCGAGGATCCCCAGCACGTAGACGGCGAGCTCGAGAAGGCCGATGACGGTGTCCATCGCCCAACTAGGATACCTCGGCCATGCCTCGTGCCTGTGTGATCGTGCTCGATGCCGTCGGTGCCGGCGAGTTGCCGGACGCGGCCGACTATGGCGACGAGGGCTCCGACACGCTCGGCAACGTGGCGAAGGCGGTCGGCGGCCTCGATCTCCCGAATCTCGAGGCGCTCGGGCTCGGCAACGTCAAGGAGCTCCTGGGATGCCCGCCGCAGCCGTACGCTCCTGCGGTCGCCGGCCGGCTCGTCGAGCGCTCCAAAGGGAAGGACACGACGGCCGGGCACTGGGAGCTGATGGGCGTGGTCACGCCGACGCCGTTCCCGACCTATCCCTACGGCTTTCCCGACGAGGTGATCGACCCCTTCATGAACCGCACGGGCCGCGGCGTGATCGGGAACAAGCCCGCCTCCGGGACGGAGATCATCCAGGAGCTGGGCGAGGAGCACCAGCGCACGGGGAAGTGGATCGTGTACACGTCCGCGGACTCGGTCTTCCAGGTCGCGGCGCACGAGGAGACGATCCCGCTCGAGGAGCTCTACGCCGGGTGCCGTGTAGCGCGCGAGGTGCTCACGGGCAAGCACGCGGTCGGGCGCGTGATCGCCCGGCCGTTCGTCGGGGAGCCGGGGCACTACGAGCGCACCGCGAACCGGCACGACTTCTCGCTGGAGCCGCGACGCCCGAACTACCTCACCGCCGTGCGGGACGCCGGCAACACGACGTACGGCGTCGGGAAGATCTCGGACATCTTCGCGGGCTGCGACATCGACGAGTCGTTCCCGACGAAGTCGAACGTCGACGGCATCAACCGGACGATCGAGCTCCTCGAGAACGTGGAGGAGGGGCTCGTGTTCGTGAACCTCGTCGAGACCGACCAGCTGTGGGGTCACCGGAACGACCCCGTGAACTTCCACCGCGCGCTGCAGGACTTCGACCGGCGTCTGTCCGACATCCTCGACGCGCTGCGCGACGGCGATCTCCTGATCCTCACCTCCGACCACGGCTGCGACCCGACGACGCCGTCGACCGACCACTCGCGCGAGCACGCGCTGCTGCTCGCGTACGCGGCCGGGAAGAACGCTGCGGGGAAGATCCACGAGAACGGCGAGTTCGCCGACGTCGGCGCGACCGTCTGCGCGTGGCTCGGCGCGAAGCACCCGGGGAAGGGCGCCCCGGGCCGCCCCATTCTCGAGCGGTGAGCCGGTAGACGAGCTCTCGAAGCGGCGGACGACCGAACGACGCGGATGCCGCCCTCACCGACGAGACGACCATCCGGTCATCCTCGGCAGTGAGCCTTGCCCAGAGGGCGACGCCTCTGTGCCGGAACCGCGACGCAGCTCGCGGCTCGGCGCGCGCACACGCCGCAGTTGCACGAGCCGGTGAGCCGCCCGGCTCTGGTAGGAAGGCACGATGATCCGGCCGGCGGAGCTGATCGAGCAGAAGCGGGACGGCCGGGAGCACGATCCCGACGAGCTCGCCGAGCTGGTCCTCGCCTACGCGCGCGACGAGGTTCCGGACTACCAGATGGCCGCGTGGTGCATGGCTGTGTACTTCCGGGGGCTGACGGTCGCCGAGACCGATGCGCTCACGGACGCGATGATCCGCTCCGGGGAGACTCTCGACCTCGGCGCGGCGCTCGGCCGCAAGGTCGTCGACAAGCATTCGACCGGCGGGGTCGGGGACAAGACGTCTATCGCCGTCGGGCCCATCGTCGCGGCGTGCGGCGTCCCGATCGGGAAGATGTCGGGGAGGGGCCTCGGTCATACGGGCGGCACGCTCGACAAGCTCGAGTCCATTCCCGGCTTCCGGGTCGAGCTCACGACCGAGGAGCTCGTCGCGCAGCTCCGCGACGTCGGGATGGCGATCGTCGGGCAGACCGCCGACCTCGTCCCGGCCGACAAGAAGCTCTACGCGCTGCGCGACGTCACGGGAACGGTCGACGTGCTCCCGCTGATCGCGAGCTCGATCATGTCGAAGAAGCTCGCCGGGGGGGCCGACGCGATCGTGCTCGACGTCAAGGTCGGCGACGGTGCGTTCATGAAGACGCTCGACGACGCCCGTGCGCTCGCGGAGCAGATGCGGCAGATCGGCGTGCGCGCGGGCCGGGCGGTCACCTGCCTGCTGACGGACATGGACCAACCGCTCGGCCGTGCGGTCGGGAACGCGCTCGAGGTCGACGAGGCACGGGACACCATCCGAGGCGACGGCCCGGGGGACTTCACCGAGCTCGTGCTCGACGCGTGCGCGCGCCTCCTCGCGTACTCCGATCTCGCGATCGACGTCGCAGAAGCGCGGCGCAGGGCGGAGGAGGCCGTCGCGACGGGCACGGCTCTCCAGACGTACGAGCGCTGGATCCGCGCGCAGGGGGGCGACCCGGACCCCGGTGCGCTCGAACGTGCTCCTGTGCGGAAGCCCGTCGCCGCCCCCCGCGACGGGGTCGTCACACGGCTCGGCGCACGCGCGGTCGGCGTCGCCGCCCTCGAGCTCGGCGCTGGCCGGCGGACGAAGGCCGACGAGATCGACCACGCGGTCGGCGTGCTGTGCTTCGCGAAGCGCGGCGACACCGTGCTCGCCGGGGACGACCTCGCGGAGGTGCACGCGCGCGATGACGCGTCTGCCGACCGCGCCGTCGCAGCGGTGCTCGCGGCCTACGAGGTCGGAGACGAGCCGCCCCCGGAGCGGGGGATCGTGCTCGACGTGGTCTAGACGCGCTGCAGGTGCGTGTCCTTGAACCCCGTGCGGTACTTCAAGCCGTACCCGATCGCACGGTCGATCCCGATGTGCGCGGTCCAGATCAGCCCGACCTGGACGGCGACGTCGATGTCCGCGAAGATGCCGATCGCAGCGAGCGCGACGGGTGCGGCGTAGGTGTGGGCGGCGTCGTACGTCGCCCGACCGGCGGTCGGCCCGGCGAGGTACCCGAGCATCGAGAGGTCGGGCGCGAGCGCGAGCACGACGAGCAGCCACCACGGGTAGCCGAAATGGAAGTAGAGGGCGATCGCCGCCACGGCGACGACGGCTCCCTCGAGATGGAGGAGGAGGCGTGGCAGCCGGTCGGTCACGGTACGAGCTCGTCGAGCACGTCCGCGAGCCCCCTGAGCGTTGCCAGCTCACGGGTCGGGGCGGGCTCTGCCGTCTCGCCGAGCCGGTTGATCCAGACCGTCGGGATCCCGAGGGTGCTGGCCGGCACCACGTCGTGGAAGTGGCTCTGCGCGATGTGGACGTCCGGCCGTCGGCCGGTGCGCTCCGCGAACGCCTCCCAGTGCCGGTGGGCAGGCTTGTACGAGCCGATCTCGGAGGCGACGATCGCGAGGTCGAACGGCACGCCGATCGCCGCGATCGAGGCGTCGATCAGGTCTCGGTCGGAGTTCGAGAGGATCGCCAGCTTCCAGCCGCGTGACCGCGCGCGCTCGAGCTCCGGGCGGACGTCCGGAAAGACGGGCCAGTCCGGCAGCGTCTCGGCGGGATCCGCGTCGACCCCGAGCCGGCGCGCGGTCTCGCGAAGCACCTCGCGGTAGGAGAGGCCGGGGCGCTCGGCCTGCACGACCGGCTCGACCTCGTGGTAGCGCGCGAGGAGGGCTCGATCTCCGAGCGCTGCCGCGAGCCCCGCATTCCAGTCCACGAGCGTCCCGTAGCAGTCGAACGTCGCCCAGCGGTCCATCCCGAGGAGCCTACTCGCGAACGTCGCGCTCACCTTCGGGCCCGACACAGAGTCGGCACGAAGTCGGCACACACCCGTATGACCTCCGGCGATACGGTGTCCATAGGGCACCCGGGGTGCCCCTGGGGGTCGTTGTCCTCTCGTGCCGGGGCGGCGGCCGTACGATGGCGGCGTGCCCGAGCTGCCCGAGGTCGAGACGATCCGGCGCCGCCTCGCGCCCGTCCTCGAGGGCGCGACGATCGAGTCGGCGGAGATCCTCGATCCGCTGCTCACCCGGCCCGTCGACCCGCAGCTCGTCGCGGACGCGCTCGTCGGCGAGCGAATCGCCGCGCTCGAGCGGCGCGGGAAGTACCTGCTGTGGCGGCTCGGGAGCGGCCGAACGCTCGTCGTGCACCTCCGGATGACGGGCTCCCTCCGCCACGCACCGGCGGGTGACCTGCCGGAGGACGCCTACCGGCGCGCGACGCTCGGGCTCGACACCGGCGCGCGGCTCGGATACCGGGACGTGAGGCGGTTCGGCACCTGGGAGCTGCTCGATCCCGACCACGTGCGCCCCTACCTCGCGGCACGGCTCGGGCCCGAGCCGCTCGCGTCGTCGTTCACCGCGGGTCGCCTGGCGAGCCTTCTCGAGGCAAGGCGGGCGCCGGTCAAGGCCTTCCTCCTCGACCAACGCCGCATTGCCGGCGTCGGGAACATCTACGCGGACGAGGCGCTGTGGCGCGCTCGTATCCACCCGTTGCGGCCGGCCGGCGAGCTCGCGAGCGACGAGATCGCCCGGCTGCATCGCGCGCTCCGCGCGGCTCTCCGCAAGGGAATCCAGCTCCAGGGCTCGACCCTCAGCACCTACGTCACGCCGGACGGGGAGACCGGCGGCATGCAGCACGAGTTCCACGTCTACGGCCTCCTGGGCAAGCCGTGCGACCGCTGCGGCCGGCCGATCGAGCGGATCGTCGTGGGCGGGCGCGGCACCTGGTTCTGCCCGCACTGCCAGCGTCTCTAGACCACGACCTTGCAACACTCTGTTGCAAGCGGCTTTCGCCGGTCGGACGCGCCGGAGGGGCCGCGTCCCGCCGGGCTCGTACACTCGACCCATGGCGGCGCCGTCGATCACCGAGGCGGTCGTGCTCCGTTCGTTCCCGTTCGGCGAGGCCGACCGGGTGCTGCACGTCTACACGGCCGCGAGCGGGAGGATCGGCGCGATCGCGAAGGGCGTCAGGCGCACGAAGAGCCGCTTCGGTGGCCGCCTCGAGCCGTTCTCGCACGTCGAGCTGTCGCTCCACCGCGGGCGTGGCGAGCTCGCGACCGTGACGGGGGCGTCGCTCGTCCGCTCCCACGACCGCGTCCGCGCCCACCCGCGCCGCCTCGCGATCGGGCTCGTAGGGCTCGAGGCGATGCTGCGGCTGTTCACCGAGGAGGAGCGGAACGAGCGGGCGTTCCTCGCGCTCACGCGGTTCCTCGACGCGCTCGACGAACACGAGCCCGCGCGGGCCGCGAGGGCCGCGCTCGACCCGCTCGTGCTGTCGTTCCAGCTCAAGCTGCTGTGGCTCTCGGGGTTCCTCCCGCACCTCGGGACCTGCGTGGAGTGCGGTGCTGAGGAGCGGCTCGTGGGGTTCGACCCGTCCGCGGGCGGCGCGGTGTGCGCCGCGTGCGACCACGGCGCGATCCCGCTCACGCCAGAAGGACTGCGCGGGCTGGCGGCGCTCCTCGGCGCTCCGATCGCGGACGCGCCCGCGCTGGGGCTCGGCGAGCGCGCGTCACGCGAAGCGCTCGCGGTCGTGACGTCCTCCTACGAGCATCACGGAGGGTTTCGGCTGAGGACGCTGGCCTGACCTGGCACGTTTCGCGCTGGCGCGAAAGTGCCTAGAGGCTTGATGCGGGTTGCAGGCACGCACGGATGGGGGCCTGCGCGCGGCGCATCGCCGCCGTCTCGGTTGGCATGCAGGCGTCCAGCCTGCACGCCGCCCGAGCCGACGCCGCTGCTTGGCGCATGCCCTCCCCGCA
>DASSUT010000217.1:0-11482 GCA_035706725.1 Gaiella sp.
CGGCCGCCGGTCGGGGCCGCACCGCCCGAAGGTGGACAAGGCCCGCGTCGAGCGCGCCCGCGCGGACGTCGCCGAGGCGAGAGACGAGGTGCGCCGGCTCGAGCGGGCGGCCGCGGAGGCGGAGCGCGCGGCGCGGGACGCGCGCGCGAAGGTCGAGACCGCGCGACGCGCGCTCGCCCGTGCGGAGGGGCGCCTCGAGCGCGCCCGCGAGCGCTAGTCGGTGCCGGCGACCTCCTCCATGAGGAGGATCGCGCCCTGCACCTCGTTCGTGGCGGAGAGCAGCTGGGAGCACGTCACGCGGCAGCGGATCGGTCGCCCGCGCCGGTTCGTCGCGTCGAGCACGACCTGGTGCCGGTTCTCCTCGCCCGCGAGCGTCGCCCGGATGAGCGGCAGGAGCCCGTCGGTCGGCAGGCCGATGTCGAGGTTGACGAGGTGCTGTCCCTCGACCTCGTCGACCCGCAGGCCCCAGAGCTCGCGCGCGTGGTCGTTCCAGGTCCGCACCCGGAGCTCGCGGTCGAGGACGACGAAGCCGGCCTCGACGCTCACGAGGATGGACTCGAGGAACGCGTTGGCCTCGTGGAGATCGATCGTGCGCTCGCGCAGCTCGTCGTTGATCGTCTCGAGCTCCTCGTTCGTCGACTGGAGCTCCTCGTTCATCGTCTCGAGCTCCTCGTTCGTCGACTGGAGCTCCTCGTTCGTCGTCTCGAGCTCCTCGTTCGTGGACTGGAGCTCTTCGTTGGTGGTCTCGAGCTCCTCCGCCGTCGACTGGAGCTCCTCGAACGCGGTCTCGAGCTTCGACTTCGAGTCCTCGAGCGACTCCTGCAGCCGGTGGTAGCGCGTGACGTCGACGAACGTCACGCTTGTGCCGATCGACGTCCCCTGCGCGCTCTGCAGCGGTGCGACCTGGACGTCGAAGTAGGCGACGTCGGTGCCCGAGCGCCGCTCGACCTCGCGGACGGTCACCTGATGGCGCTCGGCGAGCGACCGCTCGATGAGCGAGCGCAGCTCGAGCGGGCGGTACGAGAGCTCGAGGTCCTGGACGAGCCGGCCGACGTCGTGCGCGTTGAGGCCGAATATCGCCCTCGCCTGGGTGTTCGCGAGGACGAGCCGGCCCTCGAGGTCGACGGCGATCTGCGCCACGGGGGTGATCTCGAGCGTCGCATGCCGCAGATGCTCCTCCGCGCCGAGAGCGGGGACGTCGATCCGTGTCGGGTCCGGTGCGGCCGGCACGAGCCGCTCGCGGCCGTCCCCCCGAGCCTTCTTCGCGAAGATCCGGTGTCGGAGCTCGACCGGCACGAACAGGTTCGAGCGTGTGAGCAGCACCTCGGACTTGCCGAGGAAGAGGAAGCCGGAGTCGCGCAGCGCGAAGTGGAGCTGGCTCAGGATGCGACTCTGGGTCTCGGGATTGAAGTACATGAGCGCGTTGCGCACGACGAGCAGGTCGATCCGGGAGATGGGCGGGTCCTGGATGAGGTCGTGGCGGCCGAAGATCACGTTCCGCCGCAGGTCGCTCCGGAACGTCCTCGTTCCGTCGACATGCTCGAAGTACCGCTCGCGCAGCTCCGCGGTCACAGGCTCGAGCTGCTTCGCGGTGTAGCGGGCGTGCCTGCCCTGGCGGAGCGCCACCTCGTCGACGTCCGTCGCGTAGACCTTGACCTGTGCGCGGAAGCGCTCGTCGCCCAACTCCTCGCACAGGAGCATCGCGATCGTGTACGCCTCCTCGCCGGACGCGCACCCCGGAGTCCACACCCGCACCTCGTCTCCGTGCGCGTTCTCGACGACCTGCGGGAGGATCTCGCGCGCGAGGTACTCCCACGCCTCGGCGTCACGGAAGAACGACGTGACGTTGATCAGGATCGTGTCGAAAAGGTCCACGAACTCCTCGGAGTGCGTCTCGAGGTACACGAGGTAGTCCTCGTACGACTCGATCCCCACCGCCTGCATCCGCTTCCCGATGCGGCGCTGGAGGCTCGGGCGCTTGTAGCCGGTGAAGTCGAAGCCGCGGTTCGTGCGGATGAACTCGAGGACGTTCTCGAAGCTCTCGTCCCTCGACCCCATGCGGCGACACTAGCGCTCGTCGTTGCCGCTTGCGACCTCTTCGGGAATCAGCTCCTCGAGCGCCCGTCGGACGACCGCGGCCTGCCCCCGCGACTCGTCCGCCTGCGTTCTGTAGCGCTCGGCCGTGGGCGCGTTCCCGAGTACGGAGAACCGCCTGCTGAGCCGCTCCGACAGCGCCACCCGCTCGTCGAGCGCGCGGAGCGCCGTCCAGAGCGCGTTCTCGAGCGCGAGGCCCTGCGAGGCGACCAGCGACTCGAGCGTGTACGCGTGGCCGACGCGGCAGCGGAAGCGGAGGATGCCGTCGTCGTCGAGCTCCCACAGGACGCCGTTGCACTCCGGGCACGTGATCCCGGAGATCCGGCCGGCCTGGGCGTCGTACGGCGACGTCGGGTTGGGCGCCTGCTCCTCGCTCGGCACGAGCTTCGGGCGCGCGGGAAGCGGGACGGGCTTCGTGGCGAGCGTCCAGATCGCGGCGCCGATCTCGTCGAGCGGGAGGATCCGCGCGTCCGGGACGTATGCGGCCGCGCTCGACGGCATCGCGGGATACAGCGCCTCCTCGGGGTCCTGGATGAGCGCCGCGCCGCCGGCCGAGACGACGTTGTTCAGCCCGACGGTGCCGTCGTCGAGGGCGCCCGAGAGGATCACGCCCGTGACGCGCTCGCGCTGCGTCGCGGCGGCGGTCGTGAACAGCCGGTCGATGGCCGGACGGTAGCCGTTCTCCCGCGGGCCGCTCGAGAGCCGTACCGCGGAGCCCTCGATCTCGAGGTGCCGGTCGGGTGGCGCGACGTAGATGCGGCCGCGCTCGAACGGCGTCCCGTCACTCGGATGGCTCGCCGGCAGCGCGCTGGACCGCTCGAGGATCGCGGGGAGGACCGACCGTCCCTCGGGCGGAAGGTGCAGCACCACGAACAGCGAGGCAGGGAGGTCGGCGGGCAGCTGCGCCACCAGGAGCTTGAGCGCCTCGACCCCGCCCGCCGACGCGCCGATCACGACGATGTCGCGTCCGTCCAGCGTGTGTCCGGCCATCTGCCCCTCGGCGACCTTGCCGCGATCGGGTACGGAGAGCGGCTGCTCGGCCCCCTGCTCCTGCCGGCCAGCCGACGACAGCGTATCCCGCCCGGGGCCGTTCCGTGACTCGGCCATCAGTCCAGGACCTCGCGTGCAGCGAGCACGACGTCCGCGACCCCGATCTCGAGGAGCCCGGGGTCGGGGCGCTCGCCGTGCGGGTCGCCCGTCGTGCCCGCCCACAGGACGCGGTGCCGGTCACGGGCCGGGCGCGGGCCCCAGCGCGCCGGCGACGTCGGGCCGAAGACCACGACCGACGGGATTGCGAGGGCGGTGGCGAGGTGCGCGACGCCCGTGTCCCCGCAGAGCACTGCCCGTGCGCGGCCGACGAGCGCGGCGAGCTCGACGAGCGAGGTGTCGCCGGCGAGCACGGACTCCGCGGAGAGCCCCGCGGCGCCGGCGACGCGCGCGCAGAGCGGCCGCTCGGCCCGGGACCCGGTGAGCACGACCTCGTGACCCTCGTCGCGGAGGACACGTGCGACGGCAGCCCAGCGGGACGCCGGCCACCGGCGCGCGGGCGCTGCCGCTCCGGGATGGACGACGACCGCACCCGACGACGCGTCGCCACCGCGCACCGGGAGCTCGAGCGCGTCGGGGTCCGCCGGGATGCCGCACTCGGCGAGCAGTCTGCACCAGCGCACAACCTCGTGCTCCTCCGCGTCCCACGCGGGCAGCTCCGCGGTCGACGGCACCGCGTCGTGCGCGAACGCTACGAGGCGGCCGGGGCGCGTCTCGAGCAGCCGCTCGGTCGACTGGGGCCCCCGCCCGTGGAGGTTCACGGCGACCTCCACGCGCTCCGTGGGCTCGAGCGGCACCCGCTCGAGCGGCCGCGCGTCGACAGGCTCGTCGGCGAGCCGCCACAGGCGCACGAGCCCGTGCAGGGGCCGGGGGCACGCGAGGAGCAGCCGCCGGTCGGGGAACGAGCGTCGCAGCGCGCGGAGCGCCGGGACCGACGTGACCAGGTCGCCGAGGCCCAGAGCCCGCAGCGCGAGCACGGCGCCGGGAGCGCTCACGGCCACGAGGGCTCGCGGTCGGGTGCGATCAGGAGCTCGCGCACCTCGCAGCCCGGCGGCCGTGTCAGCGCGAAGAGCACGGCGTCCGCGACGTCGCGGGGGTCGTTGAGCGACGCGTCCGCGGGCGGGCGGTAGCGCTCCTCGCGTCCGTCGAAGAACCCGGTTCGCATGCCGCCGGGCACGAGGAGCGTGACGCCGACGCGGCCGGCCGTTTCCGCCGCGAGCGCCCGCGTGAAGCCGACGACGCCGAACTTGCTCGCGCAGTACGCGGTCGCGTCACCGAGGGCGCGGAGCCCGAGGGTGGACGCGACCGTCACGACCCGGCCGCCGGTCCGCTCGAGGTGGGGGAGCGCGGCCCGCACCACGGCCGCCGTGCCGACGAGGTTCACGGCCACGACCGCCTCCCACTGCTCCGCCGGCACGCCGTCGAGCGGGCCGCAGGCGTCGATCCCCGCCGCGCAGACGACGGCGTCCAGCCGGCCCGCGAGAGCCTCGGCCTCGTCGACCGCACGCTCCGCCGCACGCGGGTCGCCCAGGTCGACCTCGACGTGCGCCACGCCCTCCGCCGGAGAACGCAGGTCGAGCGCCACCGCGACCGACCCCTGCGCCTGCAGGCGCTCGACGACCGCCGCGCCGAGACCCGCCGCACCGCCGGTCACCGCGACCACGTGGGGCTCAGCGGGCGCCGACACCGGCACGCTCGATCAGGCGGGTCGTGGAGCGCCCGGCGACGTACGGCACGGTCACGACCCGGCCGCCGAGCCGCCGGACCACGTCGGCCTCCGGCAGCTCGTCAGCGTCGTAGTCTGCGCCCTTGACCCAGACATCCGGTCGCAGCCGGCGGATCGCCTCGACGGGGGTGTCCTCGTCGAACAGGAGCACGTCGTCGACGGAGCGGAGCGACCGCAGCACGGCGGCGCGGTCGTGCTGGGCGACGAGCGGCCGGTCCGGCCCCTTGAGCCGTGCGACCGACGCGTCGGAGTTCAGGCAGACGACGAGGCAGTCGCCGAGCCGCCGCGCGGCCTCGAGCAACGCGACGTGACCGGCATGAAGGAGGTCGAAGCAGCCTCCGGTCGCGACCACCTTCCCTCCGCGCGCACGCGTCCGGTCGAGCGCGCTCTCGACCGAGCTCGGGAGGACGGTCCCGTGCCAGCCGCTCTGCTCGACGAAGGTGCGAGCCTCGGCGGCCGCCGCCTCGACCGTCTCGACGAGCGGGACGCCGGCGGCGACGAGGGCCGTTGCGGTCGCCGCGAAGCGGTCGCCGGCGCCGCACGGGTCGCCGTGCACGGGGTCGACCGTGATCGTGAGGGGTGGTCCGGTCCCGTCCGCGACGACCGCGCCCTTGTCCCCGCAGGTGACGCAGACCGCCCGCACGGCCCAGCGCTGTCGCAGGTGGACGGCGGCCTCTGCGGCGTCCCGGCCGCCGCCCGCCGCCTGCCGCGCCTCAGACTCGTTCGGGGTGACGAGCGTCGCGCCGCGGCGCGGGCCCGATCCGCGCGGGTGCGGGTCCCACACGAGCGCGCCGGCCGACGCCAGCGCGCCGGCGAGCGTCGGGTCGTCGCAGACGCCGCGGCCGTAGTCCGAGACCAGGACGGCCTCGGCGTCCTCTACGAGCCGACCGACACCGTCTCCGAGCGCCTGCGGGCGGCCCCCACCGCGATCGAGGCGGCAGACGAGCTGGCCGCCCGCGCGCAGCCGGAGCTTCTCGTGTGTCGTCCCGCGCATCCCGGTGTTGACGGTGAGGACGCCGGCCTCCGCGAGCAGATCGGCGAGCGCGATCCCTGCCTCGTCGTGGGCGAGCGCCGTCAGCAGCGTCACCTCGTGGCCGTCGCGCGCGAGGAGCGAGGCCGCGAGCGCTGCGCCGCCCGGCGCGAGACGGACCGCGCTCTCGTCGAGCACGGGAACGGGTGCCTCGGCGCACAGGCGCTCGGCTCGCCCGAGCACGTCGCAGTCGAGCATCGAGTCGCCGACCACGAGGAGGCGCGGCTTCACGCGACCTCCTCGAGCACGGCCCAGTCGACCGCCGCGCAGAGCAGGTGGATCGCGACGAGGTGGATCTCCTGGACGGTCGAGGCCCGTGCGGCGTCGATCGCGACCGACTCGTCGCACGCGTCCGCGAGCCGGTTGGGCAGCCGTCCCGTCAGCCCGAGCGTCACGAGGCCGGCCTCCCGGGCCGCGTCGACCGCGGCGAGCACGTTCCGGCTCGAGCCGGAGGTCGAGAGCGCGATCAGCACGTCACCCGCCCGGCCGTGCGCGCGCACCTGGCGCGCGAACGCCGTCGCCGCGCCGAAGTCGTTCGCGATCGCGGTGAGCGAGGAGGTCTCGGCGTGGAGCGCGAGCGCGGAGAGCGGTGCCCGCTCGGACTCGAAGCGCCCGACGAGCTCGGCGGTCAGGTGCTGCGCCTCCGCCGCGCTTCCTCCGTTCCCGACCGCGAGCAGCCGCCCGCCCGCCGTGCAGGTCCGCGCGATCAGCGTTCCCCAGGCCGCGATCCGGTCGAGCTCGTCCTCGAGCCGGCCGAGCGGGGCCATCAGCGCCGCGAGGTGTGCGCGGCCGTGCAGCGTCGCGATCACAGGGCTGCCTCCGCGGCGGCGGGTCGGCGAAGGATCGCTGCGTAGGCGCGCAGCGTCGCCTCGGCGACGCGGCTCCAGGCGTATCGCTCGGCGCGCGCCGCCGCGGCGGCGCCGAAGGCCGCACGGCGTTCGTCGTCGGCGAGAAGCTCGCGGAGCGCCTCGGCGATCCGCTCCGGGCTGCGCGGCGGCACGTGCATGCCCGTGACGCCCTCGACGACGGTGTCGATCAGCCCGCCGACCGCCGACGCGAGGACAGGCACGCCGCACGCGGCGGCCTCGAGCGGCACGATCCCGAACGGCTCGTACCAGGGGACGCACGCGACGACGTCCGCGGAGCGGAGGAGCGGCGGCACGCGGTGGCGTGGGACCGCGCCGAGGAGCTGGACACGGTCGAGGACGCCGTGCGCCCGGGCGAGCGAGCGCAGTCGCCGTCCCTCGGGGTCGTGCAGGAGCCGCTCCCGCTCGCCGCCCCCCGCGACCACGAGCTCCGTGTGCGGAACGTCCGCGAGCGCCTCGATCACGTTCCCGACCCCCTTGCGCTCGACGAGCCGCGTCACGATCACGACGCGGTGGAGGCCGTTCGTCCTCGGCTCGACCGGCCCCACGGGGCGGAACAGCCGCAGGTCGACGCCGCACGGGACCACGCGCACCCGCCGCACCGGCGCGCCGAGGCGCGCGAGCTCGAAGACCTCGTCCGTGCACGTCGCGACGACGAGGTCGGCTGCCTTCGCGAGCTGCCGTTCGAGCTCGATCCTCTCCGGCGGGCTCGTGTCGCGGCAGCCCTGGTGGCGCCGCTTGACGACCCCGAGCGCGTGGAACGTCACCGTGAGCGGCAGCTCGAGCGGGCGGCAGGCGTCGAGCGCCGCGAGGCCCGACATCCAGAAGTGCGCGTGCACGGCCTCGGGCCGGCGGTCGGCCCACGCCTCCAGCAGTACCTTCCCGAACGCGGGCATGAACGGCAGGAGCTCGTCCTTCGGGAGCGGCTCCGCAGGCCCCGCGTCGACGTGGTGCACGGTCACGCCCGGACGCAGCTCGACCGACGGCGGCGCGCTCGGATCGTCCCTGCGGGTGTACACGTCGACCTCGTGGCCCATCCGGGAAAGCTCCGTGGCGAGCGCGGCGACGTGGACGTTCTGTCCTCCCGCGTCGACGCCGCCCAGCGTCGCGAGCGGGCTCGCATGCTCCGACACCATCGCGATCCGCATCACGCCCTCCTGGCCAGCGCGGCTGTCGGCGTCGCGGGCGGCGGCTCGAGCGGCGCCAGCAGGTCGACGGCGTCCATCACGTCCGTAACCTCGACCTCGCCGAGGCAGGGGTGGTGGTCGTACGGGCACGTGCGGGCCCTGCAGCCGGCGCACGCGATGTCCTGGCGGCCGAGCAAGACGTGCGGAACGCCCCACGGGCGCCAGCGGACGGCCGGCACGGTGGGCGCGTAGAGCGAGACGACGGGGGTTCCCACGGCGGCCCCGAGGTGGGCGGGGCCGGTGTTGCCGGTCACCACCACGGAGGCTCCCGCGAGCACGACCGCCAGGTCGGCGAGCGACGTCCGGCCGCCGAGGTCGACACCGTCGCCGCCCGCGACGTACTCCGTGAGCACGCGCTCGTCCGGGCCGCCGGTGACGAGCACGCGGCGTCCGTCCTCGGCGAGCGCGGTCACGAGTCGCCGGTGCCTGTCGGGCGCCCACGCCCGTGCGGGCACCGAGGCGCCCGGATGGACGACCACGTACGGCTCGGCCCTGACCTGCGGGGGCAGGGGACGGACCGCGAGCGCGCCCGAGTCGCCGGCGGGGAGTGGGTACCCGGCCGCCTTGGCGAGCGAGAGAGCGCGCTCGACCTCGTGGACGTCGTCCGGAACCGCGTGGCGGACGTCGAGCAGCGACCCGGGGTAGTCCACGCTCACCGCGGCCACGCGCGGGATTCCTGCGAGCCGCAGCACGAGCGCCGTGGGAAGCGGGCTCTGGTGGAAGGACGTGAACACGACCGCCTCGTCGAACGCCGCGCCGCGGAGCCTGCGGACGAGCTCGTCGATCGCTGTCCGCTCGACGGCGTCGGGCTCGGGATCGATCCAGGGAGCGCGGAACTCCAGCACGGAGTCGATGCCGGGGAGGAGGTCGGCAGCCGCCCGGCCGCGCGGCCCGCAAAGCAGCGTGACCGATTCCGCCCCCGCCGCAATCGCGCGGAGGGCCGGTCCGGTGAGCAGCACGTCGCCGGCGTTGTCGAGCCGGACGGCGAGCACGCGCGGCCTCATCGTCCGGGGCCCATCGCGTAGGCGACCGCGGCGCAAAGGTGCGGGGCGAGAGCGGGCGCAGCGGCGCGCTCCTCCACCCGGGTACGCGGCGTCGGGACGAGCACCGCCCGCGCCCCGGCGCGCCGGGCGGCCTCGACGTCCGACCCGATGTCGCCGATCACGACGCAGCGCTCGGGCCGGACGCCGAGCGCGCGGCAGGCCTCCCGGACGAGGCCGGGCTCGGGCTTGCGGCAGCCGCAGCCGTCGTCCGGCCCGTGCGGGCACACGAGCCAGGCGTCGACCGGGCCGAGTTGCCGCTCGATCTCGTCGTTGACCGCCTGCACCTGCGCGGCGGTGAGCAGGCCGCGCGCGACACCGCTCTGGTTCGTGACGACCCCGACCGAGAGCCCGGCCGCCCGGCAGCGGCGGAGCGCCGCCCGCGCGCCCGGCCGCGGGGCGACGAGCGCGGGATCGCCGTTGTAGGGGACGTCCTCGACCAGCGTGCCGTCGCGGTCGAAGAGGACGGCCGCGAGCCGCCGGCGTCGCGCTGCGAGGCGCGCCGAGCGCAGCCAGCCGGCCGCCGCGCACGCGGTCGCGGCGGGCGGGATCGCGACGCTCGTGACCGTCATCGTGGAGAGCTCGCGTGCGGTGCGTGGGCCGGGGAGCGACCGCGCGAGCATGAGCTCTGCCGTCCCCGCGAGCCAGACCACGCCGAGCGCGGCCGCGGTGCGCCTGCGCCCGCTGCCGGCCGCGAGCGCCGCAACCGCTCCGGCGGCGGTGATCGCGGCGTGGCGGCGGAGGCGTCCCGGAGACGCCTCGACCGCCGAGCGCCAGGCGCGCCCGTGCTTCGCGCGCATCCGGGCGTCGTCGGCGTTCCCGAGCTGCCGGCGCACGCTCACGAACGTGCGTGCGGGCCCCACGGGATGCACGGTCACTCTCGTTCCGCGCCGGAGCCGGTACCCCGCCCGCAGCATGCGGAGCGCGAGGTCGGCGTCCTCCCGGTACGGGCGGGGGAAGCCCTCGTCGAACCCGCCGAGCTCCTCGAGGGCGGAGCGGCGGTACGCCATGTCCGCGGTCGCCCAGCGCGCCGACTCGAGGCCCTTCACCGCGCGTTCCCAGTCCGTCGGGCGCCGGCCGGTGGGAAGCGGGACCGCGATCCGGCCCTGCGAGCCGACGTCACCTGCGGCGTCGGCCCGCCGGAGGTCGCGCTCGAGGTCGTCCCGCCACGACGGCGAGAGCACGACGTCGTCGTCGAGGAACACGACCCACTCGGTCGTCGCCTGCCGCCAGCCGGCGTTCCGCGCGGACGCGGGCGAGCGTCCGGTGCCGTCGACGACGACCACCCTTCCCGGCGGCGGCCCGAGCGACTCGAGGAGCCGCTCGAGCCGGTCGGGCCGCGTCGAAGGGATCACGACGTCCGCGATCACGCGGCCCTCCGGACGAGGAACCTGCCGATCGCCAGGACGTCGATCGGCGCCGAGCCGAAGCACTCGAGCGCGTCGCGAGGGTCGTCGACCATCGGCCGGCCGTCGGTGTTGAGGCTCGTGTTGACGAGCACCGGCACGCCCGTCCGCTCCTCGAAGCGCTCGAGGAGCCGGCTCACGAGGGGCTCCGACTCGGCGTCGACGGTCTGCGCGCGGGCGCTCCCGTCCACGTGGACGACCGCCGGGACCCGCCGGCGCCACTCCTCGCGCACGCGGTGGGTGAAGAGCATGAACGGGCTCGGCAGCGGCCCGCCCTCGAAGACGTCGGCCGCGCGCTCCGCGCGCACCATCGGCGCAACCGGACGGAACTGCTCGCGTCCCTTCACGTCGTTGAGACGCCGGACGTTGTCGCGGGCGCCGGGATGCGCGAGCAGGCTCCGGTGGCCCAGGGCGCGCGGCCCGAACTCGCTCCGGCCCTGGAACCACGCGACGATCTCGTCCCGCGCGAGCGCGTCGGCGACCGGCTCCGAGGGATCGTCCACCTCCTCGTAGCGGACCTTCGCCGTGTCGAGCACGCCGCGGACGTCGTCGTCCGTCCACGACCGGCCGAGCGCCGCGGTGTGCATGCGCGTGCGCCCGTCGCCGAGCTCGGCGGCCGCGTGGAGCGCCGCGCCGAGCGCGGTGCCCGAGTCGCCGGCCGCGGGCTGCACCCAGAGCTCCTCGAAGGACGAGGACTCGAGGAGCCAGCTGTTCGCGACGCAGTTGAGCGCGACGCCGCCGGCGAGCGCGAGGCGTGTCTCGCCGGTCTCCGCGTAGAGGTCCTCGGCGAGCTCGAGCAGCACCTCCTGCAGACGACGCTGGACGCTCGCCGCGAGGTCGGCGTGCTCGGTCGCCAACCGGCCCGCGGGGGGCGGGACGAGCGACCCCCAGTCCACGCGGCCGCACGCGATGCGGTGCGGCCCCTCGTGGCGCACGGCCTCGCGCAGCTCGGGCAGAAACCGCGGTCGGCCGTAGGCCGCGAGCGCCATCACCTTGTACTCGTCCGACGAGCGGCGGAAGCCGAGGTGCTCGGTCGCCTCCTCGTAGAACAGGCCGAGCGAGTGGGGCAGCGGCTGGACGTCGACG
>DASSUT010000218.1:0-15153 GCA_035706725.1 Gaiella sp.
AGCGCCTCGGCCATGTCGGCCGAGACGCCCAGCTGGAACACCGGCGCCGCCCACGCCTCGATGAGGCGCCTCGCGATCGTCTTGCGGACGGACGTGAGCTCGACGACCTCTGCGACCTCGTCGGACGCCTCGACCCGAGCCGCGGCAGGGGCGTCGGCCGTCGTGGCGGCAGGCGCCCTCTCGACGTCCTCGGCGAGGATCCTCCCGTCCGGTCCCGTGCCCGTCAGCAACGCGAGGTCGACTCCGCGCTCTCGTGCGATCCTCCGCGCGAGCGGCGAGGCCTTGAGCGGCCGGCCCTTCGCAGGAGCCCGCGCGGCGGGCTCGACCTCGACAGGCGCCGCGGCCGCCGGCGAGATCGTCTCCACGGCGGCCGGCTGTGCGGTCTCCGGCTCGGGCTCGGCGGCCACCGGCTCGGCCTCCGGCCCCGTCGGCCCGTCGGTCGGCGCGTCGGCGCCCGCGGCGTCACGCTGTGCGGGGGCGGCCGTGGGCCCCTCGCCGTCCGCGTCGATCAGCGCGAGGGTCGTACCGACCGCGACCTCACCGTCGCGAACGACGATCTCGCGCAGGACGCCGTCCGTCTCGGCCTCGACCTCCTGGGTCACCTTCTCGGTGTCGAGCTCGTAGAGCGGGTCGCCCTTCGCGATCGTGTCACCCTCCTGCACGAGCCAGCGGACGATCACGCCCGACTCCATACCCTGCCCGAGACGCGGCAGCTTGACCTCTGAGCTCATCGCGTCCTCGCGACGCGGGCGACGCGATCCGGCTGGGCGGCAGCCCGTCTCACACCGGGCATTATGCTGACCGCCGTGAAGCTGTCAGACCAGTGGGCGGCGCTCGAGCGACGGCTCCCGACCGACTGGGAATCGATCGCCCTCCGACTGCGCACCGAGGAGCCCGACCAGCTTCCCGAGGCCGCACGCATCCTGGGCCCCGCCGGAGTGGGAGTCGTCGGCGACGAGCTCGCGCTCACGGTTCGGCGCGCGGGCGGCGCGTCGGGCCCTGAGGCGGTGCGCCGCCTGTTCGCACGGCTCGATGCGGCGCGGATCTGGTCCGTGCTCGAGCAGCAGGCCGTGGCCGGGTCGCCGCCGCGGCTCGACGAGCCGGCGACCGAGACCCGGACGGCGATCGCGGACGCGTGGGACCGTGCCCTCGACGAGCTCCCGCCCGGCTGGAGCGACCTCCTCTGCCGGCTCGAGCTCGACTCGAGCGCGCTTCTGCCGCGTGCCGCGCTCATCTGCGCGCCGCTCAACCCGACACGCGACCGCGGTGGCGTCGCCTTCCTGTTCCGCTGCGCGCGGACGAAGGGCTACGGCGTCTCGCCGGGCATGGCGCGACGCTGCTTCGAGCAGCTCGACGCGGAGGAGATCACGGGCACGGTCTCCGTCGTTCGTTCGCTGTCGGAAACGGACAACGTCGCCACGCAGGGCGCGGTCTGGTACGTCGGCGGCAAGGTCCTCTGACCGACAGCCCGGGTCCTGCTGCTCGAGGCGCGGCGCGACAACGCTTGTGGTGAATCACCACAAGCGTTGACAACCGTTCCGGGGCGGCGTCTACCCGCGGAGCTCCGCGTGGAAGCGGTCGCGAAGTGCTGCGACGATGCGGTCGCGGACTGCGGCGGCTTCCTCGTCGGTCAGCGTCCGGTCGGCCGCCTGGAACGCGAGGTGGAGCGCGACGGACTTCCTCCCCTCCCCCACCTGCTCACCGCGGTACACGTCGAAGATGCGGGCCTCGTGCAGCTCGCTCCCACCCGCTTCGAGCGCCACCGCCAGGAGCGCGCCCGCCTCGACGTCCTCCGAGACCACCACTGCGATGTCCTGGCGCACCGCCGGGAACGTGATCACGTCCTCGTAGAGGATCCGCTCGGGCAGCGGCTCCATCAGTCGCACGACGTCGAGCTCGAACACGCCCCAGCGTCCCTCGAGGAGCGTCGGATGGAGCTCGCCGAGCCAGCCGGCGTCGGTCTCGCCGGCCTTCCCCGGGTGGAGGTGCGGGTGCGACGCCCTCCGCACCTCGAGCGGCACGTGGAAGGTCCGGTAGACGGCCTCGACCGCCGCCCTCGCGGCCTCGAAGCCGCCCTCGGCGATGCCTCCGACGTGCCAGCGCTCGTCGGGGAGCCCCTCTCCGGCGGGGAGGTAGACACGCGCGAGCTCGAACAGGCGGATGCCCTCGTTGCCGGCGTCGAGGTTGATCCGGGCGGCCTCGAGGAGCCCGTGCAGCAGCGTCGTGCGCAGGACGGCCTGGTCGCCGCTCATCGGCTCGGGAAGCCGTAGCGCGGCGGGATCGGGGTCGGAGGCGGTCAGGCTCCAGGTGTACGCCTCCGAGTAGCCCGCGCCCGCGAGCACGTCCTCGAGCGCCCGGCGGAAGCGCTGCTCCTTCGTGAGATGGCCGGCGACCGAGCGCCGCAGCGGCATCGTGCCCGGGATGCGGTCGAGAACCACGCGCGCTATCTCCTCGATCACGTCGACCTCGCGCGTGACGTCGCGCGCGCGGAACGTCGGAACGGTCACGGCCCAGTCCTCTTCGACGTCGAAGTCGAGCCGCTCGAGGATCGAGCGCTGCTCGTCATCCTGCACGTCGAGCCCGATCAGCCGGCTCGTGCGCCCAGGGCGAAGCGCCACGCGAGGCCGCGTGGGAAGCCCGTCGTTGACGTCGACCGAGCCGACGAGCTCCGCCCCGGCGACGTCCACGAGCAGGTGGCTCGCGAGCACCGCGGCCGGCTCGGCTGCGTACGGGTCGACGCCTTTCTCCCACTTGTTCGACCCCTCGGTGCGGAGGCCGAGCCGCTCCGACGTCCGCAGGACGCCGATCGGCTCGAAGTTCGCCGCCTCGAGCAGCACCTCGGTCGTCTCGTCCGACACCTCCGACTCGAGGCCGCCCATGATCGCGGCGAGCGCAACCGCCTTCTCGCCGTCGGTGATCAGCAGGTCGCTGGGGCGAAGCTCGCGGAGCGTGCCGTCGAGCGTGCGGAGCGACTCGCCCTCGTGCGCGCGACGGACGACGATCCGGCCGCCCGCAAGCCTGGACCGGTCGAAGGCGTGGAGCGGGCTCCCCCACACGTGCATGACGTAGTTCGTGACGTCCACGACGTTCGAGATCGAGCGCATCCCCGCCAGGTGCAGCCGGGTGCGAAGCCACTGGGGCGACGGCCCCACCGAGACGTTGCGGAACACACGCCCGATGTAGCGCGGGCAGCCGCCGAAGTCCTCGACGTCGATGTCAGGCGTCTCACCGCCGATCACGCGCGGATCGTCCGGATCCGGGGGCCGCAAGTGCCCGCCGAAGAGCGCGGCAACCTCGCGCGCGAGCCCGACCATCGAGAGCAGGTCCGGCCGGTTCATGGTCGGCGTCACGTCGAGCACCTGGTCGACGAGCGGCAGGACGTCGGCGAGCGGCGTGCCGGGCTCCAGTCCGGCAGGCAGCAGCATGATCCCGGAGTGGTCGACGCCGAGCCCGACCTCGTCCTCGGCGAGGATCATCCCGCGCGACACCTCGCCGCGGAGCGGCCGCTCCTCGAGCGGCCCCGGGAAGCCCGGCAGGAGCGCGCCCGGCAGGCCGACGGCGACCGTCGCGCCGGCCGCGAAGTTCCACGCGCCGCAGACGATCTGCTGCAGGTCCGGGTTGCCGACATCGACCTGGCAGAGCTGGAGGCGGTCGGCATTCGGGTGCCGCTCCGCCGAGACCACCCGCCCGACGACGAAGTGGCCGAGGTTGTCGTCGACGTCGGAGACGCCCGCGTCGATCACGCGGTCGACCTCGAGCGACGAGATCGCGAGCCTTCGAGCGAGCTCCTGCACGCTCGCGTCCGTCTCGACGTACTCGCGCAGCCAGGACAGGGGAACGCGCATGCCGCTAGAACTGCTCCGAGAAGCGGAGGTCGTTGCGCCAGAGCTCGCGCAGGTCGGGGAACTCGTGCCGCAGCATCGCGATGCGCTCGAGTCCCCAGCCGAACGCGAAGCCCGTGTAGCGCTCGGGGTCGTAGCCGACGAACTCGAACAGCGCCGGGTCGACCATGCCGGCGCCGCCGACCTCGATCCACCCCGAGTGGCGGCAGACCGGGCACCCGGCGCCGTCGCACACGTGGCACGAGACGTACGCCTCGATCGAGGGCTCGGTGAACGGGAAGTAGTGGGTGCGGAACTCCGTTCGGCGCTCCTGACCGAACAGCGCCTTGAGCAGGAAGTCGAGCGTGCCGGTCAGGTCGCCCAGCGTGATCCCCTCGTCGACCGCGAGTCCTTCGACCTGGTGGAAGATCGGCGTGTGCGTCGCGTCGGGCGTGTCGCGCCGGTAGCACCGGCCGAGCGAGACGACGTAGACCGGCGGCGGTTGCGCCTCCATCGTGCGGATCTGGGACGGAGAGGTCTCCGTACGGAGCACCGTGTGCTCCTCGACGAAGAACGTGGCGAGCGACGAACGGGCCGGGTGCGCTGCGGGAAAGTTGAGCCCGTCGAAGTTGTAGTGCGTCGTCTCGACCTCCCGTCCGTCGACGACGCGGTAGCCGAGGCCGAGGAACACGTCCTCGACCTCCCGCCGGATCTGCGTGACGAGGTGCAGGCGGCCCCGGGGATGACCACCGACGGGGAGCGTGACGTCGACGCGCTCGGCAGCGAGACGCGCGTCGAGCTCCGCACGGGCGAGCTCGTCTCTCCTGCCCGCGACCGCGGCCTCGATCCGCTCGCGCGCCGCGTTCAGCCGACGGCCGGCCTCCGCGTCGCGCACCTCGCGCAGCGCGAGCGGGAGCGCGCTCTTGCGACCCAGGTACTCGAGCCTGACCGCCTCGATCTCGTCCGTCGACGACGCGGCGGCGACCGCCGCGAGGGCAGCCCGCTCGAGCGCCTCGACATCCATGGGAGGATCGAGGCTAGCAAGTGAGGTGCCTGGCTTAAGCCAGGCCACCAAGCTGCTTGAATCGGCCACGTGAGCGCGTACGACCCTTTCGCCCCGGTCTACGACGACTGGTCGGCCCACATGACCGAGGACGTCGACTTCTACGTGTCGCTCGCGGCCGAAGCCGAGGGCCCCGTCGTCGAGCTCGCGGTCGGGAACGGCCGAGTCGCCGTGCCCGTCGCGGAGCGCACCGGGCGGCGCGTGATCGGGATCGACGCGTCGGAAGCCATGCTCGATGCCGCACGCGCGCGCGCCGACGCTGCGGGCGTCGCGCTGGAGCTCCGCCACGGAGACATGCGTGCCTTCTCCCTCGACGAGCCGACCGACCTGGTGATCTGCCCGTTCCGGTCGCTCCTCCACCTGCCGACGTGGGCCGACCGGCGACGGGTGTTCGAGCGGGTCGCCACCGCCCTCGTCCCGGGCGGACGCTTCGCGTGGAACAGCTTCGCCTTCGACCCGCTCGTCGCGGCGGAGCAGGCAGGGCGCTGGCAGGAGCAGAACGGCGTCAGGCACCGCGTCGACCACGTCCCCGCGGACTCGCGGATCGACATCACGATCGCGGACCGCGGGACGATCAGCCTCCACTGGGTCACCCGGTCGGAGTGGGACGGCCTCGTGGACGTCGCGGGGCTCGAGGTGGAGGCGCTCTACGGCTGGTTCGACCGGCAGCCGCTCCACGACGAGAGCCGCGAGCTCGTCTACGTCGCGCGCAGGCCGGGCGCATGAGCGTCGGCGCGCTCTACGACCGGATCGCGCGGATCTACGACCCCTGGTCGGCGTCGGTCACGGAGGACATCGGCTTCTACGTCGACCACGCGCTCGCCGCCGGGGGCCCCGTCGTAGAGCTCGCGGTGGGGACCGGCCGGATCGCGGTGCCGACGGCGCTCGCCGGCGTCCCGGTGATCGGCGTCGACCAGTCCCCCGGGATGCTCGAGGTCGCGCGCGAGTACGCGAAGCGCGAGGGCGTCGCCGACCTCGTCGACCTCCGGGTCGGCGACCTGCGTGAGCCGCCCGTCACCGAGCGGGCGAGGCTCGTGACGGTCCCGTTCCGCTCGCTGCTCCACCTGCCGACCGAGGCCGAGAAGTCGCGCGCGCTCCGGGCCGCGGCAGCGCTGCTCGAGGACGAGGGACGGCTCGTGTTCGACGTGTTCGCGCCGAGCCGCGAGGACATCGAGGAGACGGACGGGATCTGGCTCGAGCGCGAGCCCGGCATCTTCGAGCGGGCCGACTGGGCCCCCCGCGACCGGACGCTCGCGCTCTCGGTGCGCGCCGCCGAGCGGACGGTGACGATGGAGCTCCACTGGCTCTCCGCCCCCGAGTGGAACGCGCTGATCGAGGACGCCGGTCTCCTCGTCGAGGCGCTCCACGGCTGGTTCGACCGCCGGCCGTACGACGACGGCGAGGACCAGATCTGGGTCTGCCGGCTGCCTGCTGAGGCGGGACGCTAGTGGTCTCTCCCGGAGAGACCACTAGAGGCTGACGAGGTCGCCGACCCGCACGACCCCCGGCTCGAGCACTTCCGCGTACACGCCGAGGCACGCCTCGCCCTCGATCGGGCCCCGTCGCTCGAGCAGCTCGCGCAGGACGTCGCGGTCGCGGACGCCGGTGTCCGGGCTCGCCGAGGGCACCGCGCAGCGCGGCGTCGGGTCGCCGGCCAGCAGCAGGGCGTCTCCGACCCGCAGCTGCCGGTTGCGCCAGCCGTCCTCGCCGTACACGGCCGGGCCGTCCAGCTCGAGGAGCATGCGGAACCGGCGGCCGTCCCCGTCGATCGCGCCGAGGGAGGCACGGGAGATCAGCGTTGCGGGGCGAGCATCGGTCGCCCAGGCGCCGTCCTCCCGCTCGACGAGCGTCAGCGATCGGCCGGCGAGGTCGGACAGGGCGTCGGCCCAGGGGCCTTGCACGATTCGCCCGCGGAGCCGCCGGCCGTAGACGTCCACGACTGTCGGAGGGCCGCCGTCGACCTCGCCCGTGACGGCCGAGCCGTCCGGGAGCGTCAGCTCGAGGCGCCGCGATGCGGCGTCCCACTCCGCAGCCGTTCGGACGAGCGTCGTGTCGCGCTTGCCGTTGTAGAGGCGTCGGCCCTCGTCGACGAGCAGGAACCGCCGGTCCTCGCGCGCGCCCTCCGGGAGGAGCTCGATCTCGGGCGGATGGACGAGCCGGAGGCTCTTGACCGGCGTGACGTTGATCCCTGCGACGCGGGCCCCGGTCATGCTCGCGCGATGCTAGCCACCCCATTGGACGGGCCTCGTCACGGCCGCTAGGGTGGCCCCTCGTGGTGATCGCAATCATCGTGATCCTCGCGCTGATCCTGCTGATCGCGCTCTCGTTCGTGCTCCTCTACAACCGGTTCGTCCGGCTGCGCAACCGGGTCGACAACTCGTGGGCGCAGATCGAGGTCCAGCTCAAGCGGCGGCACGACCTGATCCCGAACCTCGTCGAGACCGTGAAGGGGTACGCGGCGCACGAGCGCGGCACCTTCGAGGCGGTCACGCAGGCGCGGACTGCTGCGCAGCGCGCCCAGAGCCCGGCCGAGGCGGCGCAGGCCGAAGGCCTCCTGAGCCAGGCGCTCGGACGCCTGTTTGCGGTCGCCGAGGCGTACCCCGAGCTGCAGGCGGACGAGAACTTCCGCCAGCTGCAGTCGGAGCTCGCCGAGACCGAGAACCGCATCGCGGTGTCGCGGCAGGTCTACAACGACACCGTGCTCACGTACAACAACGCGGTCCAGACGTTCCCCGGCGTCGTGATCGCGGGGCCGTTCGGGTTCATGAAGCGGGAGTTCTTCGAGACCGACGAGGCCGAGCGCGAGGCACCGCAGGTCGACTTCACCCCGGTGGGGGGCGCTCCGACGGCGTCGCCCGCCGCCCCGCCGGCCGAGCACGCCGAGCCGGGGGCCGGCGGCGCCACCGGTGGCCCGGGCACGTAGATCGCTCGCTCTCGCGGCGGCCGCCGTCGCCGCGCTCGCCCTCGCCGGCGGAGCGCAGGCGAAGTCCTTCGACCTCCCGCAGGCGAACGTCGCGGTCCACGTCGCGAAGGACGGGTCGCTCGTCGTCGACGAGGACATCACGTACGCGTTCAGCGGCTCGTTCAGCGGCGGCTACCGGGACATCCCGCTCCGCTCGGGCGAGTCGATCGACCGAGTCTCGGTCTCGGAGGCCGGCCGGCCGTACCGGCCCGGCGGTTGTGTCGAGCTGGGCTGCAGCGACGCACCCGGGACCTTCGGAACCACGCGGGTCGGTGACGTGCAGCGGATCGTGTGGCACTACGACGCGACCGACCAGCTCCGCACGTTCCGGATCCACTACCGCCTGCGCGGCGTCGCGGTCGCGTACGACGACGTCGTCGACGTCAACCTCCAGGTGTGGGGCGACGAGTGGGCCGAGCCCCTCGGACGCCTGACCGCGACCGAGACCGCGCCCGCGAAGATCGTGCGAGCCTGGGGGCACCCCGTCTACGTGCGCGGGGACGTGCAGCTCGCGGGCCGGCAGGCCGTGCTGCGTGCGCTCGACGTGCCGGCGCACCAGTTCGTCGAGCTGCGCGCGCTGATCCCCCGCGCGGCGTTCGCCTCGACGGCGGGGATGAAGGTGAAGTCGGGGAACGGGCTCGAGGCGATCGTCGGCGCCGAGCAGCAGGACGCGGCCGCGTACGAGAAAGACCACGACCGGATCGAGAACGCGAAGCGCCACCCCTGGCGCTACGTGCTGTACGTCTTCCTGCTCGGCGTGCTGCCGAGCCTCGCCGTGGTCGCGCTCGTGTTCCTCGTCTACGGACGCGAGCGGAAGACCGCCTACGACCGGGAGTACGAGCAGGAGCCGCCGACCGACACGCAGCCCGCGCTCGTCCCGACGCTCCTGCGCCAAGGCGGCGAGGCCGGCTCCTTCGAGTTCACCGCGACGCTCTTCGACCTCATCCGCCGGGGGGTCTTCACGGCCAAGCCCGTGACGACGGAGCGCTCGACCTGGGGTGGCCTTCGCAACGAGCAGGTCGCCGACCTCGAGATCTCGCAGGGCGCGCGCGACGAGATGACGCCCTGGGAGAACGCGGTCGCCCGTGTCGTCGACGGCGTGATCTCCGACGGGCCGCAGCGCCTCTCGAAGTTCCGCGAGGACATCGAGGACGATCGCCAGGCGATGAGCAAGCACTTTACGGCGTTCAAGGCGAACGTCACCACGGCGGTCGGGAACCGGCGCTGGTTCGTGTCGCGCGGCGCGCTGCCCCTCGGGCTCGCGCTGGTCGTGTTCGCGGGGATCGGAGCGCTGCTCCTCTACCTCGCGATCTCGGGCTGGCGCTCCGTGTACCCGCGGTGGAGCGACATCGTGCTCATCGGGCTCGGGGTGGCGGCACTGATCAACGCGGCGGTGATCTTCGGGGCGCTCACGCAGCGCCGGCTGTGGCGACGCCGTTCGCGCGACGGCGAGCAGGAGGCCGAGCGGTGGGAGGCGTTCCGCCGCTACCTGACGGACTTCCCGCGGCTGCAGGACGCGCCGCCCGCCACGCTCGCGCTCTGGGAACGGCTCCTCGTGTACGGGATCGCGTTCGGGATCGCCGAGCGCGTGCTGCAGGCGGCGCACATGGCAATGCCGGAAGCGATGGCGCAGGCCTCGTCGATCTACTGGATCTCGGGCGGCGGGAACCTCGGCTCCGGGCCGACGTCGCTCGCGATCGGCGACCTCGCCTCGGGGTTCGGCTCGGCGCTCGCACCCCCGTCGTCCGGGTCGGGCGGCTTCGGCGGCGGCTTCTCCGGCGGAGGCGGAGGAGGCGGCGGCGGCGGCGGAGGCGGCGCCTGGTAGCGAGGCGGCGCCTGGTAGCGAGGCGGCGGCGGAGGCGGCGCCTGGTAGCGAGGCGCCGGCCCGGGTCCGTGGCGTCAGCCCGCCCCGTCGTGTCCGGTCGTGCCGCCTCAGCCCCTGCGCGAGAGCTCGTAGAGCGCGATCGCGCCCGCCGCAGCCACGTTCAACGACTCCGCGGTGCCTGTCAGCGGGATCGTGGCCTTGTGACACCGTGTTGCAAGGTCGTCGGGCAGCCCCGCGCGTTCCGCGCCGAGGAGGAAGCTCACCGGCCGTGCGAGGTCGAGCTCGGCGAGTGGCTCTCCTCCGTGCGCCACGAGCGCGATCTGCCGTCCGGGCGACTCGTCCCAGGGCACGAGCGAGACGCGGAAGATCGCGCCGGCTGAGGCCCGCAGCGCCTTCGGCGAAAGCGGGTCGGCGCAGCCCGGCGAGAGCGCGACGCACGCGTCGAACGCGTCCGCGGTGCGGACGAGCGTGCCGACGTTCCCCGGGTCGGCCACGCGCCACAGCGCGAGGCACGCCGTGCGAGGCTCGGCAGGGAGGTCGGCGCGGCGGTAGACGCCGATGGCGCGCGCGGCATGCGGAAGCGTCGAGAGGCGGGCGAGAAGCTCGCTCTCGACCGTCTCCCCGGCCACGAGCAGGTGTACGGGCTCGACCCCGGCCCCGCGCGCGGCGTTCACGAGGTCTTCGCCCTCGGCAGCGAACAGCCCGGTCTCGTCCCGATGCTTCCGCCCGGCGAGGAGCTTTCGGACGAGCTTCAGCGTCGCGTTGTCCCGCGACGAGATCACTTGCAACACAGTGTCACAAGCGCCTCTCCATCACCCTCCCGCGGCGCCTGACGGCGCGCCGGGCTCAACCGGCCTTCGCGCCGTCGCCCGCCGCTCCGAGCGCCGCCTTGGCCTTCTCGGCGACGACCGCGAACGCGGCGGGATCCGCGACCGCGAGGTCGGCGAGCGACTTGCGGTCGAGCTCGATCCCGGCCTTGTGCACGCCGTTCATGAACTGGTTGTACGAGAGGCCGTGCACGCGGGCGGCCGCGTTGATGCGGATGATCCAGAGCGAACGGAAGGTCCGCTTGCGGTTTCTCCGATCGCGGTACGCGTAGACGAGCGAGTGCTCGACCTGCTCCTTCGCGTAGCGGTAGTGCGTGCTCTTGCGGCCGTAGTACCCCTTCGCCTGCTCGAGCACCTTGCGGCGCTTCTTGCGCGCTGCGACCGAGCGCTTGACCCGAGCCATTAGTGTTCCTCCCGGTGACGATTTCGCGTCTCTGGGGCGCTAGACGCAAGCAGGGCAAGGACGCAAGAAGCGTCCATGTCATGAGACATGGATGCGACTGAGGACGCGGCGATGCGCCGCGGATGGCGCGCCGGAGACGCACTAATTGTTGCCGGGAGGACCACTAGCCCCTCCCCAGCAGCTTCTTGACGGCCTTCACGTCGGCCCGGGCGACGGGATGGTCCTTCGCGAAGTCGCGCTTACGCTTCGACGACTTCTTCGTGAGGTTGTGGCTCTTCATCGCGTGCCGGCGCATCAGCTTTCCTGCGCCGGTCACCTTGAACCGCTTCTTTGCCCCGCTCGCTGTCTTCGTCTTCGGCATCTTGCTTCACCCCTGCGTTCTTCGTCGGCCCCAGCACCATCACCATGTTCCGGCCGTCGAGCGTCGGTTGCTGCTCGACCTGGCCGATCTCCTTCAAGTCCTCTGCGAGGCGGTCGAGAAGCATCCGGCCGCGCTCCGGGTGGAGGTTCTCCCGCCCCCGGAACATGATCGTGACCTTGACCTTCGCCCGCTGGTTCAAGAAGCGGACGACGTGGCCTTTCTTGGTCTCGTAGTCGTGGATTCCGATCTTCGGCCTGAGCTTGATCTCCTTGATGCTGATCGTCGACTGGTGCTTCCGCGCCTGCTTCTGCCGCTGCTCCTGCTCGTAGCGCCACTTGCCGTAGTCCATCACCTTGGCGACCGGCGGATCGGCGTTCGGCGCAATCTCCACGAGGTCGAGGTTCTTCGAGTACGCGTACTCGAGCGCCTGCTTCGTGTCGCGGATCCCGATCTGCTCCCCGTCCTCGCCGACGAGCCTGACCCGCGCGACGCGAATCTGCTCGTTGATCCGATCCTGCTGGACGACGGGACGCGTCCTGTCCTCCGGACGGCGCCGCGGTCTCAAAGGGCTGTCACCAAGCCGAGTCGATCCTCCTCGTTCGTTGAAACACCACTGCACGCAGCCGCGGCATTCCCTCGTCGGATTCGACTCGGTTGAACCACGCGCGGCCCGCGGCCGGCGTGGTGAGGGGCGATGCCGCTCCTGCTTTGCAGGCACTGAGCGTAGCAGCGGAGCACGCCATCCGTATTCCCCATTTCGCGGCTACGAATCCGGGCGCTGCGACGCGATGTCCTCGACGAGCGCGTCGACCGACTTCGTCGCGACCCCCTCGCCTCCGCGCCGCCGGACCGCGATCGCGTCGCGGCTCTCGCGGTCGCCCCAGACCGCGATGTACGGGATCTTCTGGAGCTCGGCGTCGCGGATCCGCTTGCCGAGCGTCTCGTCGCGCTCGTCGGCCTCGACGCGGACGCCCGCGTCCGCGAGCTCGGCGACGAGAGCGTCGACAGCGGCGCGATGCGCCTCGGCCACCGGCAGGACGCGCACCTGCACCGGCGCGAGCCACGTCGGGAACGCACCGCCGTAATGCTCGATCAGGATCCCCATGAAGCGCTCGAGCGAGCCGAGCAGCGCTCGGTGGACGACGTACGGCGTGTGCTCGAGGTTGTCCGGGCCCATGTACGTCAGGCCGAACTGCTTCGGCATGAGCGCGTCGAGCTGGATCGTGCCCATCTGCCAGGAGCGGCCGAGCACGTCGAGCATGTGGAGGTCGATCTTCGGACCGTAGAACGCGCCGTCTCCCTCGTTCAGCACGTAGTCGATCTCCCGCCGCTCCAGCGCGGCACGGAGCGCACTCTCCGTGAAGTCCCATTCCTCGTCCGTGCCGAGCCGGTTCGGCGGCCGCGTCGAGAGGTCGAAGCGCGCCTCCATGCCGAACAGGTCGTAGAGGTCGGCCGCGTAGTCGAGGCACCCGAAGATCTCGCCCTCGATCTGCTCTCGCGTGCAGAAGATGTGCGCGTCGTCCTGCGTCACGTGGCGCACGCGGAGGAGGCCGTGCAGCGTCCCGGTCGGCTCGTTGCGATGGAGCGTCGACGACTCGGCGAAACGCAGCGGCAGGTCGCGGTAGCTCCGGAGCTGGCTCCCGAACAGCAGCATGTGCCCGGGGCAGTTCATCGGCTTGAGCCCGGCGTGGGGCTCTTCGCCCTCGCCCGCGACGAGGAACATCTCGCCCCGGAACTTCTCCCAGTGGCCGGAGGTCTCCCAGACCGACTTGTCGTAGATCAGGGGCGTCTTCACCTCGAGGTAGCCGCGGCGAAGGTTCTCGCGCCGCCGAAGGTCCTCGAGCTCGTTCCAGACCACCATGCCCTTCGGGTGCCAGAACGGCGAGCCCGGCGACGCGTCCTGGAGATGGAACAGGTCGAGTTGCGGCCCGAGCCGCCGGTGGTCGTGCGCGCGCGCCTCCTCCAGACGCCGCAGGTACGCGTCGAGATCCTCCTGTGCGAAGAACGCGGTGCCGTAGATCCGCGTGAGCTGCGTGTTGCGCTCGTCGCCGCGCCAGTAGGCGCCGGCGAGCCCCGTCAGCTTGAGCGCCTTGATCGGGCTCGCGTCTTGGAGATGCGGCCCCCGGCAGAGATCGGTGAAGTCTCCCTGGGTGTAGAGCGAGATCTCCCCGTCAGCGGTATCGACGAGCTCGACCTTGTACGGCTCACCGAGCGCGCTGAAGCGCTCACGCGCCTCATCGCGGCCAGAGACCTCTCGGCTCCACTCTCGGCCTTCGCCGATCTCGCGCCGGATCTCGTCCTCGATCGCGGCGAGGTCCTCCTCGCGGATCGGCTCGGGGAACTCGAAGTCGTAGTAGAAGCCGTTCTCGATCGGCGGCCCGATCGCGATCTTCACGCCCGGGTGCAACCGGCGTACCGCCTCCGCGAGGAGGTGGGCAGCCGAGTGGCGCAGTACGTAGAGTGCGTCGGGATCGTCGCGGTCACGGGTCGTGAGGATCTCGAGCGCCGCCCCGTCGGGGAGCGGGAGACGCAGGTCGTGCGGCTCGCCGTCGACGCGCGCCAGCACCGCCTGCTCGGCGAGCCGGGGGCCGATCGCCCGAGCCGCGTCGAGCGCCGTCGCGCCGTCGGGCAGCTCGAGCGCGGAGCCGTCTGGGAGCGTCACGTTCACGCCGAGCCAGGATAGTCGGCTACGCCTCGAACGCTCCGCGGCCTACTCGTGCGGCGGGTGCACCGGCCCGTGCGCGTCCTCGAACGCGTGCATGAGCCGGCGCAGCAACTCGTTCAGCTGCCGCTTCTCACCCGCGCCGAGGGCCGCGGAGACGATCGACTCCTTCTCCGCCTGGGCCGCGACCGTGTCGTCCCAGAGGCGCTTCCCTGCCTCGGTGAGCTCGACGATCACGCCACGCCGGTCGTCGGGGTCGTCGAGGCGGCGCACGAGCCCACGCTCCTCCATGTTGTCCAGCCGATTCGTCATCGCCCCGCTCGAGAGGTCGAGGCGCTTGGCGAGCTTCCCCGGCTTGCCGCGATACGGCGGACCGGCGCGCCGGAGGTTCGCGAGCACCTTCCACTCGCCGTGGGAGACGTCGAACGCGTCGAGGGTCTCCTGCATCGCGCGGTCGACGAACCGCTCGAGGCGGTGAATCCGCTCGACGATTCCCTCCGTTTCCAGATCGAGGTCGGGAAGCTCGCGCGCCCAGACCTCCAGGTTCGCGTCCACCGAGTCGTGAGGAAGGCTGGCGGTCACGGGATGATCTTCCATCTAAAGATACTTGACGTCAAGGTACCTGGCGTAGTAGCTTGTCTCGAAGTTACTCCAGCTCAAGATACTTGACGGAGAGGAGAACGCGATGCCGACGCAGAGAAGGAGCGAGGACATTCGGCGGTTCGACGCGCGCGGCGTTCCGCTCGACGGCAGCCGTCCGGCGTCTGCCCAGCCGTCCGTCCACACCCCCGGAGCCCTCGACCGCGCGGAGCTGCCGCTCGGCGCCTGGCGGCGCCGGGCACGCGCTCAGTCGAACGTGATCACGCTCCGGATCCCGTCCTGGGCCTCGAGCAGCTCGAAGCCGTGATTGACGTCGTCGAGGCGCAGCCGGTGCGAGAGCAGCGACTCGACGTCGATCTCCCCCGCGAGCCAGCGATCGACGAGCCGCGGCACCTGGGTCCTACCCTTGACGCCGCCGAACGACGTGCCCGTGACCCGCCGGCCCGTGATGAGGAAACGGGGGACGACGTCGAGCGTCTCCCCCTTGGCCGCGACGCCGCACATCGTCGCAAGCCCCCACGCCTCGCGCGCCGCCTCGACGGCCTGACGCATGACCGTGACGTTCCCGGTCGCCTCGAACGTGTAGTCGACGCCGAAGCCGCCCGTCTCCTCCCTGAGCCATTCCACCG
>DASSUT010000219.1:0-3927 GCA_035706725.1 Gaiella sp.
CGCGGCGAGCCAGATGGTCGAATAGCCCCGGGAGCCGCCGATCTCGAGCACCTCGCAGCCCGGGTTCGGCGCGACGAGCGCGAACAGCAGGCGTCCCGAGTCGGGCCCGACCGCGAGCGAGCGCTCGGTGAACGGAAGCCCCGCCGCGTCGTCGTCGCGGTCCTCGGCTTCGAGTCGTGCGAGCACGGCAAGTATCCGATCGTCGAGCACCGCTCGAGCCTACCGCGCGGACGCGGCGGCTCAGTCTCCGAGGTCGATCACGATCATCCCGTCCTCGCGCACCCGCACCGCGTAGACGTCCACGGGCAGGTAGGCGGGGAGGCTGAGCGGCATGCCGGTGCGGAGGTCGAAGCGCGAGCCGTGCCGAGGGCACTCCACTTCGCAGGCCGCCTGGTCCCACTCGCCCTCGCAGAGAGGGCCGTCGTCGTGCGAGCAGCGGTCCTCGATCGCGTAGAGCGCGCCCCCGCAGCGATAGAGGCCGACAGTGGCGCCGTCGGCGGGGATCAGCCGCATCGACCCGTCCGGCAGCTCGTCGAGGGGAAGTGCTTCGATCTCCATCCCGGCGCGGCTCAGGAGAGCGTGATCTCTCCCGACGACGTGCCCCACTCCTCGGGGAGCGGCGTGCCCTTCGCGCGGTGCAGCGCAACCTTCAGGACGCCGAGGCCGAGCAGCGCGCACTTGAGGCGCACTGGGGTGAGCGGGATGCCGATCTCGTCGAGGAGCTCCTCCTTGGGCATGGACGAGACGTCCTGCGCGGTCCGACCCTTGACCAGGTCGGTGAGCATCGAGGTCGCCGCCTGGCTGATCGCGCAGCCGCGACCCTCGAAGCCGACCTCCTCGATCACGTCGCCGTCGCCGAAACGGACCGAGACCGTCACCTCGTCGCCGCAGAGCGGGTTCTGGCCCTCGGCGACCGCGTCGGGCTCGTCCAGGACGCCGTGGTTTCTGGGAGCCTTGTAGTGGTCCAGGATGACTTCCCTGTAGAGCTGCTCGAACTCGCTCACGGCGACTAGCCCAGCGACGCCTTCACCTTGTGGAGCCCGGCGACGAGCCGCTCGACCTCCTCCGGGATCGAGTAGAGATAGAAGCTCGCGCGCGTCGTCGCGGCGACGCCGAGACGCGTCATGAGCGGCTGGGTGCAGTGGTGGCCGGCGCGCACGGCGACGCCCTCCCAGTCGAGGATCTGCGCGACGTCGTGCGGATGGATCCCTTCGACGTCGAACGACACGATGCCTGCGCGGCGCTCGGGCGGTGGGCCGAAGACCCGCACCCACGGGAGCTCCTCGAGCGCGGCCATCGTCTGCTCGACGAGCGCGTGCTCGTGGCGTTCGATCACCTCGAGCCCGACCGAGGTCACGTAGTCGATCGCGGCGCCGAACCCGACCGCCTCCGCGATCGCCGGCGTCCCCGCCTCGAACTTGTACGGAAGCTCGTTGAACGTCGTCCGCTCGAGCCCGACCGACCGGATCATCTCGCCGCCGAGGTTGAACGGGCTCATCGCCTCGAGCAGCTCGCGCCTGCCCCACAGCGCGCCGACGCCGCTCGGGCCGCACAGCTTGTGGGAGGAGACCGCGACGAAGTCCGCCCCGAGCGCCTGCACGTCCACGACGCGGTGTGGGGCGGCCTGAGCGGCGTCCACGACCATGATCGCGCCCTGCTCGTGCGCCCACGCGGCAAGCGCCGGCACTGGGTTGATCGTCCCCAGCGTGTTCGAGACGAGGTTGTTGGCGACGACCTTGACGGCGCCCTCCTTCGCGATCCCGTCGAGCGCGTCGAGCTGGAGCTCTCCGCGGTCGTCGATCGGGATGTGACGGAAGCCGGCCCCGGTGCGGTGCGCGATGTACTGCCACGGCACGAAGTTCGAGTGGTGCTCGAGCTCGGTGATCACGACGAGGTCGCCCGGGCCGAGGTTGTCGAGGCCCCATGCGTACGCGACGAGGTTGAGCGCCTCGGTCGCGCTCCGCGTGAACACGACCTCCCTCTCCGAAGGCGCGTTCAGGAGACCGGCGACCGTGCGGCGAGCAGCCTCGTAGCCCTCGGTCGCGCGCTCGGCGAGGCGGTAGACGCCGCGATGGACGTTCGCGTACTCGTGCTCGTAGAACGTGCGCATCCGGTCGAGCACCTGACGCGGCTTCTGCGTCGACGCTGCGGAGTCGAGGAACGCGACCGGCTTGCCGTCGAAGAGCTCCTCGAAGACCGGGAAGTCATTCCGGAGGCGCTGCGCGTCGAGCACGGGAAGAGCCGTGGAGGCCATCTGAGCCATCGTAGCCGTGTCCCTTCGGCGGCCCGCGCGTGCGCGTCAGGCGGGACGCGCGTGACCGTTCGTCTGCGCGAGCTCTGCAGTCGCTCGCTGGCGCTCGACCGAGGCCTCGGCCGCCTCGAGGATCTCGCAGAGCCGCGCGAGCCGCACGCGCTCGCTCGTCTGCTCGAGCAGCTCGAGCTTGAGCTCCGGCCCGAGCTCGAACCGTGCGGCGAGCGCAAACGAGGGCTGGCCGCCCGACACGTCGGGCGTCTCGACCTCGGCCCCTGTCAGGTCGACGAGTCGCGTGAACACCGCGAGCGCGCGATCGACCTCCTCGGCGCTCGCGGGGTCGTCGCGGTCGCCGAGCGTCTCGATCGTGCCGGTGTGGAAGCTGCGTCCCCGGGTGAGCTCCTTCAACCGGAACCGGTCGCCGCCCTCGACAACGACGTTCAGCCGGCCGTCCTCGAAGCGGTCCGTGACCTCGACGACCGACGCCAGCGTGCCGATCCGCCGCAGGCCGTCGTCGTCGGCGAACACGAGCCCGAACGGCTCGCTCGCCTCGAGGCACTCTCCGATCAGCTCGCGGTAGCGCGGCTCGAAGATGTGGAGCGGCACCTGCTCGGAGGGGAGCAGGACGAGCCCCAGGGGGAAGAGCCCGATCTCCTCCATGTGCCAAAGCGTACGCCCGGCTGGGAGCAGCCGGGCTGACCGGATCTAGAACAGCAGGATCGCGATTGCCGCGAGGAGCCCGACGATGGCGAGGAGGCGCATGACTCGACCATACGAGCCGCCGGTCAGGAGGGCCTGAGCGATCTGTTCGGAAACGGTCAGGACGGGGCGTGCTCGAACTGCACGGTCTCCCAGATCGCACCGCGCGCGACGCGAGCCCGGCGCAGGCCGTGCGCCGAAGCGGCCTCCTCGAGCCGGCCGGGTGGGTGGACGTACACCCTGAACCGCCTGCGCAGCAGCGCGAAGAGCCCGTTCTGGACACGGACGAAGGCCCGCGTGATCACCCGGTCGCGGGGGTAGCTCGCGAGGAGCGTCCGGCGGGCCTTCCCGGCGGCGGCCCCGAGAAGCGCCGGGCCGTCCGGCGAGCAGCAGACCACGCGGCGCAGGACGACGATGTCCGCCGGCTCAACGGCCTCCGGCGTCTCGAGGAGGTCGGCGAGCAGGAACGTGCTCTTGCCCGCGATACCGGTCGCACGGGCCAGCTCGGCAGCCGCGCCGGCGTACGCGTCGACCACCTCCACGACCGTGCCCTGTGCGGCGCCGCGGCGCAGGAGCTCGGCCTGCACCTGGCCGATGCCGCCCCCGACCTCGACGACGGTCGCGCCGTCGAGACCGGTGTCCTCGGCCCATCCCGCCATCTGTCTGGCGTCGTCTCCGCCGAGCCCCTTGCGGAGGTAGCGTCGCAGCTCTCGGCGGGCGCTTCGCTCGCCGAAGATGTCGAGCGACTCGCCGGAGCAGCAGGAGCAGGTCACCGCGTCATCCTGCCACGGTCGAAACCGCTCAGTAGGGCGACGGCACGGGGACCCTGAGGTGCGGCTCCTCGAGCAGCCAGCGCTCGCCGACGGGAACTCCCGTCAGACGCTCGAGCAGGGCGAAGCACGACCCCTCGACCCGGTCCCCGAAGTCGAGGCCCGCCGCCTCGACGGCGAGGCTCTCGGGGACGTCTTCGAGGAGTG
>DASSUT010000220.1:0-2304 GCA_035706725.1 Gaiella sp.
CTCTCGATCAACTACATCATCACGGTGAACTTCCGCGGCTTCCGCCAGCTCGTCGACAAGCTCGGCGGCGTGTGGATGGACGTCGACCGGCGGTACTTCAACGACCACGGCGGCCCGTACGGCTACGCGAAGATCAACCTCCAGCCGGGCTACCAGCTCCTCACCGGATACAAGGCCCTCGACTTCGTCCGCTTCCGGCACACCGACTCGGACATCTACCGCAACGCGCGCCAGCAGCAGTTCATCCGGGCGTTCAAGAACCAGATCGACTCCGCGTTCTCGCTCACGAAGCTGCCGCAGGTGATCAAGGTCGTCACCTCGAACGTCGAGGTCGGCCAGGGTGGGGGCAAGAACGTCTCCGCGAAGACCGTGCTCTCCTACGGGCTCCTCGCGTACTCGCTGCCGCCGGGACACGTGTTCCAGGAGCGGATCGAGGGCCTCGAGGGCTTCTCCGACCTCACGACCTCGCAGGAGAACATCCAGAGCGCGGTCCGCGACTTCACGAACCCGGACGTCGACTCACCCGAGAAGGCGACCGCGGTCGCGCTCGGTGAGAAGGTCAAGCGCCGCGCTCCTGCTCCGCGGGACACGAGCGTCGCCGTGCTGAACGGGAATGGAATCGAGGGCTCGGCGTCCACCGCCAACTACCTGCTCAATCAGCGCGGGTACACGATGGTGCTGCCGCCGAACGGTCTGCCCGCGAACGCGCCGAGCTTCGGCTTCTTCCGGACGACCGTGTTCTTCGACGCGCGGGCCGCCGGCGCGAAGGCCGCCGCGCGCAAGCTCGCGAACCTGTTCGGCTCGGCCGACGTGAAGAAGCTCACCCCGCCGATCCGCAGGCTCGGGAACGGCGCGATGGTCGTCGCGATCGTCGGTCAGACGTTCCATGGCCGTCTCGCGTCGGCCCCCGTCGACCAGACGCCGCAGCGCGAGCCTGCGGCGGTCACGACGTACGGCGCGAGCGACGCGGTCGACGTCCTGCGCGACTGGCGCAGGCGGATCGACTACACGATGATGGTGCCGACGAAGATCGCGGACGGCTCGAGCCTCGACCCCGAGAAGCCGATCCGCGTCTACCGGATCGACCCCTCCGGCAAGCACAAGGCGATCCGGCTCACCTACCGCCTCGCCGGCGCGAACGAGTACTGGGGCGTCGAGATGACCGACTGGGACGACGCCCCTGTGCTCCACGACCGCAACTTCGTGCGCCACATCGCAGGTCGCCGCTACGAGCTCTACTACAACGGCCCGCACCTCCACATGGTCGTGCTCCGCACCGACGGGGCGTCGTACTGGGTCGTGAACACGCTGCTCGACCGGCTCTCGAACGAGACCATGATCGCGATCGCGAAGGGCCTCCGGCCGCTCGCGCAGGTGAACAAGGCCGCCTGAGCGAGCGCGTTCCCCGGCCGCGGGCGTGACTATGCTCCGCCCCGCGATGGACGGGAGCGGGAAGCGGGTCGCGGTCTTCGGCGCCGGGTACGTCGGCCTCGTCACCGGCGCCTGCTTCGCGGAGCTCGGGCACCGGGTCACGGTGCGCGACGTCGTCGCGGAGAAGATCGAGACGCTGAAGCAGGGCGAGCTGCCGATCTACGAGCCCGGCCTCGACGAGCTGATCGCCCGCAACCGCGAGCGGCTCGCGTTCACGACCGACGTGAACGAGGCGATCGAGGGGGCGGAGTTCGTGTACGTCGCGGTCGGGACACCGCCGACGTACTCGGGCGACGCCGACCTCTCGGCCGTGTGGACGGTGATCGACGAGCTCCCGGACGTCGGGCACCGGATCGTCGTCTGCATGAAGAGCACCGTGCCGGTGGGGACGGGGGAGAGGGTGCGTCACCGTCTCGACGCGCGGGGCCTCGCGCACGTGGGGTACGTCTCGAACCCCGAGTTCACCGCGGAGGGAACGGCCGTGCGGGACTTCATGGAGCCCGACCGGATCGTGATCGGCGCCTTCGAGGAGGCAGACGGCGACGCGGTCGCGGCGCTCCACGAGGGCATCGACGCACCAGTCGTGCGCGCCGACGTCGCGTCGGCGGAGATGATCAAGCTCGCCGCGAACGCCGCGCTGATGGCGCGCATCTCGTTCATCAACGAGATCGCGAACGTGTGCGAGGCGACCGGCGCGGACGTCGTCAAGGTGGCGGAGGGGATCGGCTTCGACCGCCGCATCGGCAAGAGCTTCCTCCGCGCGGGAATCGGCTTCGGCGGCTCGTGCCTCGCCGGGGACGAGACGGTGATCATCCGCAGGGGCGGCACGACGTTGCTTCGCACCCTCGAGCGACTGTACGACGAGACCGAGCC
>DASSUT010000221.1:0-24334 GCA_035706725.1 Gaiella sp.
CCGGGTGAGCCGGCCGCCTCCGACTCGCGAAACGCCGCGATGGCGTCCGTGAGGCTCGCGGGCCGCGCGACGTCGCGCAGCAAGAACCACCAGACGGCGAGTGCCGCCAGTCCAGCCGCCGAGATCACGCCCACGGCACCCGCAACGAGCCACCTGCGTGACATGACTGCGGAGGCTATCGCGGCCGCCGCGCGGCCCGCGGCGCCCGCCGGTCGCGCCGCTACCCTCGCAGGCGGGTGAGTGCTCCCGCCCACACCACGAGGCCGCAGGAGGAGGGGATCGCCGTGGCGGGGCGGTCGATCGCCGCCCTCGATCGTGCGGTCCCGTATCTGGGACCGGCGCTCGCGGCGGTGCTCGGCCTCGTCGCGCTCGGCCGGCGCTCTCTCGGCGTCGACGAGGCCGCGATCCTCGTCGCGGCGCAGGGGTCGTTCCACGACGTCGTCGACCGCGCTCTCTCGGACGACCCGGCGAAGGCCGGGTACCTCGCGCTCCTCCAGCCCGTCGTGGCGCACGGAGGCTCGGAGGTGTGGCTGCGCCTGCCGTCCGTCCTCGCCGGCGTCGTCGCGGCGATCGCCGCGTATCGGTTCGGCCGCCGCCTCGCGGGGCGCCACGCGGGCGCGGCCGCCTCGTTGATCCTCGCCTCGTCGGCCGGCGTCGTCTCGCTCTCGCGCACGGCCGAGCCGCTTGCGCTCGCGCTCGCGGCGATGCTCGTCTCGAGCGCGCTCTTCGCGTGCGCGGCCGACCGCGGCAACGCGCTCTGGTGGGTCGCATACGCGCTGAGCGCGGTGCTGCTGCCGCTGACGCATCCCGTCGCTGCGAGCGCGCTCGCCGCCCAACTCGTCGCACTCGCGGTCGGCCGGCGCGGAATCGACCTCCGGCTCGCCCTTCCCGCAGCGGGGATCGCGGTCCTCGAGTGCGGGTTCTTCCTCGCCGCAGCCGGGCTTGACCGAGCGGACGCCGTGGACGGGGCCGGGCCCCTCGAGCTCGGCGACGTCGCGGCCGGGATCGGCCGCGCGCTCGGGTGGAGCCCGCTCGTCGGCGCGCTCGCGGTCTGGGGCGTGATCGTGCTCGCGCGGCGCCCCGAGGCGGGCGCGGGCCGCTGGAAGGCCGTGCTGGTCGCCGGTCTCGCCGTGATGCCGGTGCTGTTCGTGCTCGCGGCGGGCATCGCGCTGCCGGTCTATCCGGACACCGCGATCGCCGTGTCGGCGGGAGGGCTTGCGCTCGGCGCGGGGATCGGTCTGTTCTCGATCGCCGACAGGGCCGTCCGGCTTGCGGCGGGGGCGGCCGTCGCGGTCGTCGCGATCGCCGCGCTCGCAGCGGCTGCCGCACGCGACCAGCCGGAGAACTGGCGTGCCGCGGCCGACCTCGTGCGCGGGAGCGCGACCCCGAGGGACACGGTGGTCGTGATCCCCGATCGCGCGCGGACGGTGTTCTCGTACTACGCGCCGGATCAGCGGCTGAGCCAGGTGGGCCGCGGCGAGGCGGTGCTCGTGGTGATCGCGGGCGACCCGGCCGACGCGGCCGCGACCGGGCGCCGGGTAGCCGCCCCGCCGCGGTACGCACTCCTCTCCGAGGAGCACGCCGGCGACAACCTCGTCGTCCAGCGCTGGGTCAGGCCGTAGGGGGCATGCCGCTTCGCGGCCTGCCTAGAGGCTTGATGCGGGTTGCAAGCACGCACGGATGGGGGCCTGCGCGCGGCGCATCGCCGCCGTCTCGGTTGGCATCCAGGCGTCCAGCCTCCACGCCGCCCGAGCCGACGCCGCTGCTTGGCGCATGCCCTCCCCGCACGCACCTCCAACCCACATCAAGCCTCTAGAAGACCCTCGCGGCGGGGCAGAGGTCGGCCAGGACGCACTCCTCGCACAACGGGCGCCGGGCGTGACAGACGCGCCTTCCGTGCCAGATCAGGAGATGAGGGAACCGTCCCCAGTCCGCGCGCGGGACGACGCGCTGCAGGTCGCGCTCGATCTTCACCGGGTCGTCGTGTCGAGTGAGACCGAGCCGCTGGGACAGGCGCCGCACATGGGTGTCGACGACGATGCCCTGCGCGTGCCCGAGCTCCGCGGCGACGACGTTCGCGGTCTTGCGCGCCACGCCGGGCAGGCGTAGGAGATCCTCGAGCCGGCGCGGCACCTGCCCGTCGAACTCCTGGAGGAGCACGTGCATCGCGCCGCGGATCGACTTCGCCTTCTGGCGGTAGAACCCGGTGGCGTAGACATCCTGCTCGAGCTCCTCGACCGGCACCGCGAGGTAGTCCTCGGGCCGGTGGTACTTGCGGAACAGGCTCGCCGTGACGCGGTTCACGTTCACGTCGGTCGTCTGCGCGGACAGCATCACGGAGATCAGGAGCTCGACGTCGCTCCTGAACCGAAGCGCGATCGTCGCATCCTCGTGCTCGGCGGCGAGGCGCTCGACGATCGGCCCGATCCGCTCCTTCCGCGTGCCGAGGCCGCGCCGGCGCGCCTCCGCGACGTAGCTACGCACTATGCACCACGGCGGCTCTCGAAGGACTCGGTTGCCTCCTCCGCGGTCACCTCTCCGTTGAGCATCGGCACGAACCACTGCCGGAACAGCGGGAACCGGGTTCGCTCCAGACTCTCGAGCGCGGCCCGTGCGTCGTAGGCCGTCGTGACGAGCTCGAGCCCCTCGTCGTCGAGAAGCGCCCAGCGGGCCTCCGGCGAACCCTCGTACGGCATCCCCACGCTGCCCGCATTCACGAGCCGGATGCCGCCGACGCGCCGGTCGTACTGGACGTGCGTGTGCCCGCAGACCACGAGGTCCGCGGTGATCTCGCCGAGCTCGTCCAGGACGTCCTCCTCCGGCGTCGCGCGCGTGAGGATCGGCAGGTCCGACGTGGGCGTCGCATGGCAGAACAGCACCGACCCGGACCGGTCGACCTCGAGCTCGACGGTCGCGGGCCAGCGTGCGACACGAGACACCCGCTCGCGCCCGAGCCGCTCGTTGCACCAGCGCGCGACCGGGCCGAGCGAGCCGTCCGCGGGCACGAGGACCGCTTCCCGGTCGCAATTTCCCATCAGGAACCGAGCCCGCTCGCCGAGGGACTCGAGGGCGTCGAGGCACTGCGCGGGGCACGGGCCGACGACGAGGTCGCCGCCGCAGACCACCACGTCCGCCGAGGCGCACCGCGGGTCGGCGAGCACGGCCTCGAGCGCGGGCAGGTTGCCGTGGACGTCGTAGAGCGCCGCGACCCTCACCGGGCGGACGCTACCCCGTCGCGGTCAGCTCGGGAATCGCCAGAGCCTCGGGGTCGGAGCCGAGGCGGGGGCCGGCGCACACCCGGTCGAGCGCAGGGCAGCCGGCGCAGGCGAAGGGGCTCGGGGTCGGCCGGAACTCCGCTTCGCGGATGCGGCCGATCACCGTGCGAAGCTCGTCCTCGAGCATCGGCACGTCGGCCGTCGTGAAGGTGGCCGACACGGGCGTCTCGCCCGCCTCGAGGAACTGGTAGACGACCTCGACCTCGCGTGCGCCGGCGCGCAGGCACGCGAGCGCGTATACGCCGAGCTGGCCGCGGTACTCGTGCTCCACGATCTCCGCCGGCTCCCTCCCGCCGAGCACGTTGGTCTTGTAGTCGAGGACGAGGGCCTCCTCCCCCGCGCGCCAGAGGACGTCGAGCCGGCCGTTCAGCAGCACGTCGTCGAGGAGGAAGGCGAACGGACGCTCGACCCGGACGCCCTCGAGCGACGCGATGCGCGCTGCGAGGTGGGACCCGCAGTAGGCCGCGACGAGCGCCTCGACCTGCTCGACCTCGGCGTCCTGGATCACCGGGTACCAGCCGCGCACGAGCTCCTGGAGCTGCGCCGGCGGCTCGGGGCGCGCGAGGTCGACCCGCTCGAGCAGACGGTGCACGGCGTCCCCGATCTCGGTCGCGTGGAGGCCTCCGCCGTTGCCGCTCACGTCCCACCGCGCGGGAGCCATTCCGACGACCCGCTCTGCGTAGTAGCGGTACGAGCAGCGCTCGAACAGCGAGATCGCGCTGAACGACAGGCGCGTGACGTGGTGGAGCGGCGGCTCGGGGAGAACGGTCAGCTCACGGAGGCGCGGCGCGGGCGGCGCAAGGCTCTCCCCGACGCCGTCGAAGAGTGCGAGCTGGCCGGGTTCGGGCTCGAGCGCCTCCTCCGGTTCGGGCTCCGGCGCGGGCGCGCTCTCGGGCTGTCCGTGGTCGAGGCGCAGGAGCACCGTCGCACCGCCCCGCTCGACCTCGTACGGCTCGCCCGCGACCCTTTGCCTGACCTCGTCCGCGAGCCCGAGACGGCCGAGGACCCACGAGATCGGCGTCTCCTCGCCCGCGTCTTCTCGCGGCCCGATGGAGCCCGAGACGATCAGCCGGTCCATCGCGCGCGTCATCGCGACGTAGTAGAGGCGGAGGCGCTCGGCATGCTCGGCGCGCTCGCGCCGGCCTTTCACGTCGCGGTACGACGCCGTCCCGACCCGCGTCCCCGTCGCGGGATGCGCGACCTTGAAGCCGAAGCGCCCGTCCGAGAGCGCGAGGATGTCCGACACCGGCGGCCGGCTGCGTCCCGCGTCCGCGACCACGACGACCTTGAACTCGAGCCCCTTCGCGGCGTGGATCGTGAGCAGGCGGACGGCGTCTCCCCCCTCCTCCTCGGCGACCGCGTCCGACTCCTTCGCCCCGAGCGCCTCCTGGCCCTCGACGAAGTGGACGAAGCCCTCGAGATCGGCGCCGCGCAGCTCCTCGTACGAGCGCGCGAGCCGTGCGAGCTTGCGGAGGTTCGCGTAGCGGCGCGCTCCGTCCGGCCGCGCGAGGACCGCCAGGTCGTAGTCGTGCTCGGCGAGGATGCGCTCGCAGAGGAGCTCGAGCGGCGCCCGGGCCGCGACTTCGAGCAGCCGCTCGTAGCGCTGGCGGAACGCGAGCAGCAGGCGGCGATCGTCCTCGGACAGGTCGGCGGGCAACGTGCGCTCGAGGCCCCGGAAGATCGGCTGGCGCGACGCCTCGGCACGCACGAGCACGAGCGCGTCGTTCGAGACGCCGACGAACGGGGACGCGAGCACGGTCAGCAGCGCCTCGTCGTCGTAGCGGTTGTGCAGGAGCCGCAGGTACGAGAGCATGTCGACGACCTGCTGCTGGCCGAAGTAGCTTCGGCCCGCCGCCCTGTACGTCGGGAGGCCGAGCGCCCGGAGCTCCTCCTCGAACCACTCTGCGTCCGTCCCGGCCGCGAACAGGAGCACGATCTCGCCGGGGGTCGCGTCGCCGGCGTCCACGAGCTCGCGCACCCGGCGCGCGACGTGCCGCGCCTCCGACCGCCGCCAGTGCACGCCCGCGTCGGCGGCGGCCTCCTTGTCCGTCACGAGCAGCTCGAACGCGCTCGAGAGGCCGGGCGCATCCAGCCCCTCGGCGGGCTCGAGCCGCTGGAACTCGTCGCCGAACTCGGCCGCGAACAGCTCGTTCACGGCCGCGAGCACCTCGGGTCGCGAGCGGTGGTTCCGGGTGAGCGGCAGCACGGTCTCGGCGACGGCGCGGCGTTCCCGGAAGACCGCGACGTCCGCGTGCCGGAAGCCGTAGATCGACTGGAACTCGTCGCCGACCACGAAGAGGTCTCCGCCGGTTCCCTCCGAGAGCAGGTCGAGCAGCTCCGTCTGGAGGCGGTTCGTGTCCTGGAACTCGTCGACCATGATCGAGCGGAACCGCTGTCTCGTTCGCTCCCGGACCTCCCCGTCTCCACGCAGAAGGTCGCGTGCCAGCAGCTGCAGATCCTCGAAGTCGAGGGCGGCCTCACGGTCCTTCGCCTCGCCGTACGCCGCCGCGAACTCCGACAGCAGCTCCTGGAGCAGCTCGCGGTCGCGTGCGGCGAGCTCCTCGAGCGCCGCGGCCACCACCGCGTCCCGCGCCTCGACGAACGTCGCGGCCCGTGGCCCGCGGGTCTTCAGCTCGGAGAGCGCGAGCAGCCGCTCGGGCAGCGTGGTGACGGCGACGAGGTCGAGCGCCGCCTGGGCCGAGCCGCGCTGGAGCTCCGTCGCACGGCTGTCGTCGACGAGACAGGCGGCCGCCTCACGGAGCTCCCCGACGCGCTCCGCGAGCCCTGCACGGGCGCCCGGCTCGAGCACGAGCTCGCGCCCCGCCGACCGCAGCGTCGCGTAGACACCGACGAGCATCTGCCGCAGACCGGCGGCGCCGTACGTCGCGAGCAGGCGCCAGCGGTCGGGCTCGTCGATCGCGCAGAACCGCTCGAGCGCGGTCGTGAACGCCTCCGCCTGGACGACGAGCGCCTGCGGCTCGTCGAGCACGCGAAACGACGGGTCGACGCCTGCCGCGAGCGGGTGCGTGCCGAGGAGCCGGCGGCAGAACCCGTGGATCGTCGAGACCCAGGCCGCGTCGAGCTCGAGCGCGAGGTCCGGCCGGCCGCGCTCGAGCAGGCGCCCGCGGATGCGCGCGCGCAGCTCGCCTGCCGCGCGCTCCGTGTACGTGATCACGAGCAGCGACTGGACGTCGAGGCCGTCGTCCACGACCGCGCGGACGAACCGCTCCACGAGCACGGCGGTCTTGCCCGTCCCGGCGCCCGCCGCCACGAACACGTTGCCGCGGGCATCGACGGCGGCACGCTGCTGGTCGTTGGGCACCGGCCTCATGCGCGCTCCTTGCGGCAGACGCGCCAGAGGTCACACCAGTGCGGGCAGTCGCCGCCCTGCGGATCGTGGCGCACGTCTCCCGCGCGGATCCGCTCGACGAGGCCGACGGCGGTCTCGCGCGCCCGCTCGACCGCCTCCTCGAACTCCTCGTGATCGAGGTAGTCACGGGCGCTGAAGCCGGGGATGCCGTCGTCGCCGGAGCGGAGCATCCCCCGGGGCCGCCTGCCTCCACCCACGGGGACGTAGATGCCGCCGACCGGCTCGAGGCCGAGCTGATCGCGGAGGACCAGCATGTACAGCGGAAGCTGGAGCAGCGCGCGCTCGCGGATCTCGCTGGCCGACGAGGCGGCGCCGGACTTGTAGTCGACCACGATCCCGCGCGCCCCCATCGGGTCGCCGTCGACACGGTCGATCTTCCCGCTGACCACGACGCCCTGCGCGAGCTCGTACGACCGGAACGAGACCTCGAGATGGCGAGGGACGAACGGAGACGGAGAGGCTGCCTCGTCGCGTACGAGCTGCTCGAGGTCGCGCTGGAGGCTCTGCTCGAGCTCGCGCCGGTCGAGGTCGCCCGCGTCGATCCGCAGGCCGCTCTCGACCGCCTGGACGACGCAGTCCCGGACGAGCGCGACCGCGGCCTCGACGTTCCCGTCGTCCACGCGCTCGGCCCCGGGGATCGCGCTCGGAAGCTGCTGGTAGAAGCGCTGGAGCGCGGCGTGGAGGATCGAGCCGCGCATCATGCGGTCGATCTCCTTGTCGATGGTCGCGGGCCGCAGGTACCGCTCCACGAACCACGCGGACGAGCACGAGGCCATCCGCTCGAGCTCCGAGACCGAGTAGGCCTCCCGGCTCCCCAGGAGGCGGAGCGCGCGCTCGTGGGTCAGCTCCGTCGGCCGCTCGAACGCGGTCGTCGCGCGCCGCAGTCGGCGCTCCCATCCGTTCGCGCGTGCGAGCGCGCGTGCCTCGGAGGGCGCCGTCACGGCCAGCCGCGCGAGGGCGCGCAGCCGCTCCCGCTCGGTGGGGGCCGCCTCGAGCTCCCGTGTCAGCGAGGAGAGAGGCCGCCTCGTCGTGTGGTGGCGGACGTCGTCCGGGTCGAAGACATCCTTCACCGCCTCCCAGAACGGGCTCGGCTCGCGCGGCGTCCCCTCGTCGCCGACCGCCTGCCGGACGAGCACGAGCCTGCGCGTCGGCCGGGTGCACGCGGTCGCGAAAAGGTAGCGGTCGCGGCTCGCGGGCTCCGGGCGGAGCAGCCTCCCGCCGTGCCGCTCGTCGAGCCGGCGTCGCTCGTCCTCGTCGAGGAACGGCTCGACGCGGGCCCGGCGCGGGAGGGTTCCCTGCTCGAGACCGAGGACGAACACGGTGTCGTAGCGGCGCGTTCGGACGCGCAGGAGGTCGAGGACGGCGACGCGTCCCGGCGACCCGGGCCGGTCTCCACGGACGTCCGCGCGCTCGAGGCTCGCGAGCACGCTGAGCCTTTCTACCGCGGCCCCCCCGTTGCCGAGCGCCTCGAGCTCGTCCAGCGTGCGCGTCACCGCATCGTGGGCGCGCAGGTCCGACTGCACCTGCGGCCCGGTCGGCGGCGCCGCCGTCCCGTGCGCGTTCCTGAGCATCGCGTCGCTCAAGAGCCGGACGATCCCGATCGGCGGCGCCTCGCCCACGGCGAGGTCGTACAGCGGCAGCGTCCGGCCGCTGCGCACGTCGTCCGTGACCTCGACGGTGCGGTCGCCCCGCAGAATGCCGCGGCCGCGCAACTTGCCCTCGACCCAGTCGACGTCGCGTCGGGGGACACCGGAGTACGGCGAGCGAAGGTGCGCGTAGAGCTGGGGGCGCTCTCCGCCGAGCCACGCGAAGCGCAGGAGCGCGAGCAGCGAGGCGCCGAACGGGGTTGCGCGGAGCGGCAGTCGCCCTTCGATCGCGACGGGCACGCCGACCGCGGCGAAGGCCGCCTCGAGCGGCACACGTGCGGCGTCGACGGAAGGGCACACGACGGCGATCTCCTCCGGCGTCGTGCCCGCGCGGACGAGCGCGAGGATCTCCTCCGCGACGAGCTCGAGCGTCCCGCGTGTTCCCGCGCCCTCGAGGAAGCGGATCGCGCCGTCCAGCGCTTCGCGCCCCGGCGCCTCCGAGAACAGCGCGCGCTCGAGATGCGCGAGCGCGGGTGGAAGGTACTCGGCGCCTTTCGCCGGGAGCTCGACCACCGAAGGGCCGGCAAGCGCCGCGAGGTCGTTCGCGGACCGGGAGAGCGACGCATAGGCCGCCCGGCCCGGCTCGTACGGCAGCGAGACGTGCACCTCCGTCCGAGCCGCGAGCGCCTCGAGGAGGCGCCACTCCGCCGCGGTCAGGTCCTCGAAGCCGTGCGCGAGCACTGGCCGGCCGTCCCAGGCGTCGAGGTCGCCGGTCAGGCGCCGGATCGCGTGGCGGCGGAGCGCGCCGCGGTCCCAGGCATGGAGCCGCTCGAGCTCGGCGTGGTACCGCCGGACGAGACCGGAAAGCGGATCGGACAGGTCGTCCGGCTCGGCGAGCGCGCCGTCGAGCTCCGAAATCGCGCGCGCGAGCGCGTCGGCGAAGCCTGGATGGCGACTCCCCGGCGGAGCCGCCTCGTCGACGACGCGCCGTAGGATCAGATGCCGTTCGGCGTCCCCGAGCAGCCGCCAGGGCCTGCCGTCACGGCCTGCGGCGAGCGCCTCGAACAAGGTGTCGAACGTCCCGACCGTGCCCGACAGCAGCCCGTCGCAGCGGCGGACGAGCTCGCGCTCGGCACGGTCGACGTCCGACCGGTTCGGGACGACGAGCCACGGGTCTCGATCGAGCGTCGCGACGAACCGGTCGAGCAGGAGCGCGACCTTGCCGGCGTGCGCCGGCCCCACGACGAGGGAGAGACCCACCGGTGCATGGTAGAGCGCACCCCGGCCGAAGGCCGCGGTGCGCTTGAGTACCTAGAGGCGATTCCGGCCGAAGGCCGGTGTCGTCACGCCAACGACTTCGGCTTCCGGCCGCGGCGCGCGACGGCGGCCCCGGGCATCCCGCCCGCGCACGAGTCGCAGAGATCTGCGGCCTTCGCGCCGCGACGCGCGTCGTTGAATGTCACGCGCAGAACCGCGCCCTTGCCCTCCTCAACTTCCTTGCCGCACGAATCGCAAACAAGCACTGTCTTTCGTGCCACGATTTCCCTCCAGGAGCAGAAATCGTCTTGCGATTTCTGCCGGGTCGTTGGTTGATGTTTGGCCCGGGAATGATACGCAAAGTCGTTCGCCGAATTCTAGTATCGGGTACGAACACAACCGCGCCATTACACTCCCGCACGATGGACGCGCGCACAATCGTGATCCTCGGTGGAGACCAGACGGGTCAGGAGCTGCTCGAAGCCGCGTTGCGAGTGCTCCACGCGGACGTGATCGGCGTCGAGCTTTCGCTGCCGGAATTCGACCTCTCGCTCGCCAACCGGCGCGCGACCCGGAACGGCGTCGTGCACGACGCCGCGGGTGCGGTCGAGAAGCACGGGCTGGGCCTGAAGGCGGCGACGATCACGCCGGAGGGAGCGGGCGACGTCGGTTCGCCGAACCGGATTCTCCGCGAGGACATCGGCGGGAAGGTCATCGTCCGCACGGGTCGCCGGATCCCGGGGGTCGTGCCGGTGGGCGGCGTCCATGCGCCGATCTCGGTGGTGCGGATGGCCGTCGGCGACGCGTACGGGGCGCGCGAGTGGCGGGAGGGCGAGGGTGACGACGAGATCGCGTTCCGCACGGAGCGCATCGAGCGGCGGATCTGCCGCGCGGTCGCCGAGTTCTCGTTCAGGCACGCGGAGCGGGCGGGGGCGAAGGTTTTCGGCGGGCCGAAGTTCACGGTCAGTCCCGTCTACGAAGGCATGTTCAAGGAGGAGATGGACGCCGCGGCCGAGCGCCATCCGGACGTGCCCTACGAGCCGCAGCTGATCGACGCGACGTTCGCGCTCCTGATCTCCTCGAGCGGCGCCCCGCTCGTGATCCCGGCGTTGAACCGCGACGGCGACATCCTCTCTGACCTCGTCCTGCCGCTCTTCGGCTCGATCGCGGGCTCGGAGTCCCTGCTCGTCGCGTTCGGCGACGAGGGCGTCGACCGGCCGACGGCGGTGATGGCCGAGGCCGCCCACGGCACGGCGCCCGCCCTCGAGGGCAAGGACGTCGCGAACCCGATGGCGATGATCCTCGCTGCAGCCGCGCTCCTCGGACAGACCGAGGACGAGCAGTGCCAGGCCGCCGGCCGGGCGATCCGCGAGGCGACGCTCGAGGCGGTCGCGGAGGGAATCCGCACCGCGGATCTCGGCGGCCACCACGGCACGACCGCGTTCACCGACGAGGTCATCCGCCGGACGCGCACGAAGCTCGACGTGTGGGCGGCCTTGTAGGTCTGGCACGTCGCTGCGCGAAGTGCCTCTCAGGCCGCGACCGCCGCTTCGCCGCTCAGGATCTCGCCCGCGGTGAGCGCCTCGAGGAACGCGTCTGCCACGTCGGGGTCGAACTGCGTGCCCGTGCAGCGTGCGATCTCACCCGCCGCCTCGTCGGTGGAGAGCGTCCGGCGGTACGGCCGTGCCGACGTCATCGCGTCGAACGCGTCCGCGACCGCCAGCACGCGCCCTTCGAGCGGGATCGCGGCCCCGGCCCTGCGGGTGGGGTAGCCGGCCCCGTCCCAGCGCTCGTGGTGAAACAGCACGTACGGGAGTGCCGGCGAGAGCGACGGGACGCCCGCGATGAGCCACGTCCCCTCGACGGGGTGGGCACGGATCTCGGCGAGCTCCTCCTCGTCGAGCAGACCTGGTTTTCCGAGCACCTCGGGGCGGACGTTGACCTTGCCGACGTCATGGAGCGCAGCGCCGAGCCGGAGCCCCTCGAGCCGGGCGTCGTCCCAGCCGAGCCGCACCGCCACGGCCTCTGCATTCGAGCCGACCCGCGCCGCGTGCGAGGCGAGCGCCGGGTCGCACACGTCCATCGCGGTGGCAAAGGCGGCGAGACGAACCACGGGATGCCTGGTTCCCGCTGCGCGGCCGGAACCCTTCCCGTATTTTTCCGCGCGATGCGCGTGCGTGTGCCCCGGGAGTCCGGGCCCGGAGAACACCGGGTCGCACTCACACCCGAGACCGTGACGAGGCTCGGGTCGGCGGGGTTCGAGGTCGTGCTCGAACGGGGGGCCGGAGTGCAGGCGGGCTTTCCGGACGACGCCTATGCGGTTGTCGGCGCTCAGCTCGTCGACGGTACGCAGCCGCTGGACGACGTCGAGGGCGTCGTGCGGGTCGGAACGCCGGCGGCGGACGACGTGAAGGCCATGCGGCAGGGGCTCGTGCTGATCGGCTTCCTCCAGCCGCTGACCGACGAGGAGGGAATCGCCCGCCTGCGAGAGCGCGGCGTGGTCGCGTTCGCGATGGAGTCGATCCCGCGGATCACACGGGCGCAGTCGATGGACGCGCTTTCCTCGCAGGCGACGGTCGCCGGCTACAAGGGCGTGCTGCTCGCGGCCGACCGCAGCCCGAAGCTGTTCCCGATGCTGATGACGGCGGCAGGCACGATCGCGCCGGCGAGGGTGCTCGTGCTCGGCGCGGGCGTCGCGGGGCTCCAGGCGATCGCCACGGCCCGGCGCCTGGGCGCGGTCGTCTCCGCCTTCGACGTCCGGCCGGCGGTCGCGGAGCAGGTCGAGTCGCTCGGCGCGGCGTTCCTCGATCTCGGCATCCGGGGAGAGGAGACCGAGGGCGGGTACGCGCGCGAGCTCACGGCCGAGCAGCAGCAGGCGCAGCAGCGCGCGCTCGAGGAGCGGATCCCCGACTTCGACGTGGTGGTCACGACCGCGGCCATTCCCGGGCGGCCCGCGCCGCGGCTGATCCCGGCGTCGGCGGTGGAGTCGATGCGGCCGGGCTCGGTGATCGTCGACCTTGCGTCGGACACCGGCGGGAACTGCGAGCTCACGTCGCCCGGTCGCGAGACCGCGCACGCGGGCGTGACGATCGTCGGCTTGACGAACGTCCCCTCCCTGATGCCGCAGGACGCGAGTCGCCTGTACGCGCGGAACGTCGTCGCGCTCCTGGAGCACCTCGCGCCGGGGGGCGAGCTCACCCTCGACTTCTCCGACGAGATCACGTCCGGCGCCTGCGTCGCCGGCGGGCCCACGGAGGCCGCGGCGTGACGGGCACGAGTCTCGTAATCGAGCTGACGATCCTGGTGCTCGCGATCTTCCTCGGGTTCGAGGTGATCTCGAAGGTGCCGACGATGCTCCACACGCCGCTGATGTCCGGCACGAACTTCATCCACGGCATCGTGATCGTGGGCGCGATCGTCGTGCTCGGGTTCGCGGACGACGGGACGACGAAGGCGATCGGGTTCGTCGCGATGGTGCTCGCGACCGCCAACGTCGTCGGCGGCTGGTTCGTCACCGACCGGATGCTCGAGATGTTCAAGCGGCGGCCGGCCGACCGGGAGCGAGACTAGTGCCCCTCCTCCTGATCTCCGATCCCGACGTCGTCGGGCTTCTCTACCTCGTCGCGATCGTCTGCTTCATCCTCTCGCTGCGGTTCCTCTCCTCGCCGAAGCACGCGCGGCGGGGCAACTGGGTCGGCGGCGCGGGGATGCTCGTCGCGATCGGGACGACCCTGGCGCTCGACGGGATCGGCAACTGGGGCCTCCTGGCGGGGGGCGCCGCGATCGGCGCGGTGGTCGGGCTCGTGGGCGCGCGCACCGTGAAGATGACCGCGATGCCGCAGATGGTGGCCCTGTTCAACGGGGTCGGTGGCGGCGCTGCGGCGCTGATCGCGTTCTCGGAGTTCCACGTCTCGGGCGGCGACGTGTCGGGCGACGAGATCGTCTCGATCGTGCTCTCGAGCCTGATCGGCGCAGTCTCGTTCGCCGGCTCGATGGTCGCGTTCGCGAAGCTGCAGGAGCTCGTCTCGGGGCGACCGATCGTGTTCGCCGGCCAGAACTTCGTGAACGGCGCGATCATCCTCGCCGCGGTCGGGCTCGGGATCGCGCTCGTGGCCGGGCTCGACGAGCAGTGGGCGCTGATCGTGCTGATCGTGCTCGCGCTCCTCTTCGGCGTCATGTTCGTGCTGCCGATCGGCGGCGCGGACATGCCGGTCGTGATCTCGCTGCTGAACGCGTTCACGGGGCTGGCGGCGGCCGCGACCGGATTCGTGCTCGACTACACCGTGCTGATCGTCGCGGGCGGTCTCGTCGGCGCGTCGGGGACGCTGCTCACGCTGTTGATGGCACGCGCGATGAACCGCTCGGTGACGAACGTCGTGTTCGGCGCGTTCGGGCAGGTGCAGGCGACCCCTGCCGGAGCACGTGCGGACGACGGCCGGACGGTTCGCGCGACCACCCCCGAGGACGTCGCCGTACAGCTCTCGTTCGCCCGCAAGGTCGTGGTGGTGCCGGGCTACGGGATGGCGGTCGCGCAGGCGCAGCACGACGTGCGCCAGCTCGCCGAGCTCCTCGAAGAGCGCGGCGTCGACGTGAAGTACGCGATCCACCCGGTCGCGGGTCGCATGCCGGGCCACATGAACGTGCTGATGGCCGAGGCGAACGTCCCCTACGACCAGCTCAAGGAGATGGACGAGATCAACCCGGAGTTCCCGCAGACCGACGTCGCGCTCGTCATCGGAGCCAACGACGTCACGAACCCGGCAGCGCGCAGCGACCCGTCGAGCCCGATCTACGGGATGCCGATCCTCGACGTCGACAAGTCGGCGAGCGTGATCGTGATGAAACGGAGCATGAACCCCGGGTTCGCGGGGATCGACAACGAGCTCTATCTCGACCCGCGCACCACGATGCTGTTCGGCGACGCCAAGGACTCCGTCGTGAAGCTGATCGCCGCCGTCAAGGCCCAGTGAGCCACGGCGTCCCGGTGTTCTCCGGCGCGGCCGTGCGCGAGGCCGTGCCGCCGCTCCGTGCGTACGACGCCGTCCGCGACGCGTTCGTCCGGCACGCACACGGGGAGTGGACGATGCAGCCGAAGCTCTACGTCGAGTGCTACCCGGCGGGTGACTTCCGCGCGATGCCCGCGCTCGGCGGGGGTCACGCGCTGCTCAAGTGGGTGACGTCCTTCCCGGGCAATCCGGCCCGGGGCCTGCCGACCGTGACCGGCCTCGTGCTGCTCTCGAACGCGGAGACCGGCGAGCTGGAGGCGGTGCTCGACGCCGCTGCCGTGACCGCGCTCCGGACCGCGGCCGCCGCGGTGATCGCGGCCGAGACGCTCGGACGAGGCGGGTCGTGCGCCGTGATCGGCTGCGGCGTCAACGGCGCCGAGACCGCGCGCATGCTCGTCGCACGGGGGCAGCAGCCCCTCGTGTGGGACGTCGACCGCGAGCGTCTCGCGTCGGCGGTCGAGGAGCTCGGGGTGCGTCCCGCCGAAAGCCTCGACGAGGGGCTCGCCGCGGACGACGTGATCACCGTGACGCCGGGCCGCACGGTCCTCTTCGAGGAGGGCTCGCTCCGCCCCGGGCAGCACGTCTCGCTGGTCGGAGCCGACGGGCCCGGGAAGGCGGAGATCGCCGTGGCCGAGCTCGCCCGGGGACGCGTGTTCTGCGACGAGTGGGAGCAGGCGAGCCACGGCGGCGAGCTGGCCGCCGGCGTCGAGGCCGGAGTCGTGCGGCGCGAGGACGTCACAGAGCTCGGCTTGGTCCTCGCCGGAACGGCGACGGGCCGCACGGACGACCGGGAGATCACGCTCTTCGACTCCACGGGGCTCGCGATCCAGGATCTCGCCATCGCGGCAGCGGCGCTCGGCGAGGCCGGCAGGCTCGAGCTGCCACGACTGGCGCTCTAGCGGTTGAAAAGGCCTGGTTAAGCCTCCCGGGGGGCCGGAGGCCCGCTGCTAGCGTGATTCGTGACCGACCACACCCGAGAGGAAGGAGGTGTGAGCATGTCGCTCACACTCACCGACAACGCGGTGGAGGCCGTGAGAGAGATCGTGGCTTCGGCGCCCGATGCGCAGGAGTCCAGCGGGATGAGGATCGTGGCCAGCGAGATGCCCGACGGACGGGCGTCGTTCGAGCTGAGCATCGCGTCCGTCCCGAGCGAGGACGACGAGGTGATCGAGGAGCAGGGCGCCCGGGTCTTCCTCGAGAGCAACGCCTCGGATCTGCTCGACGACAAGGCGCTCGACGCCCGCGTCGGCGACGACAGGCAGATCGCGTTCCTGATCGGCGACCAGTAGCCGAACATGCCGTCGGCCGGCGGGGCGGGGGTCTCGTCGATCGCGCTCCGCCGGCCGGCGCTCGCCGTGCCGCCTAGGGCAGCGGCCAGGGCGAGCGTGCGTGCTCGATCGGGGGCCGATTGGCGTACGCCTCCTTCGGCACGTCCGTCGCGACGTCGACGGAGGCCCCGTGGGCCGCAGCGGCGGGCTCGACCGGGTAGTGGATCGTGCTGTCGGCCGCCCGCGTGCCGACCATGAGGATCGCGCAGGGCCCGTCACCGGCGCCGATCGTGATGTGAGCCGTCCCGGGAGGGCAGTGCAGGTAGTCCCACTGCTGCAGGCGACGCTCCTCGCCCTCGACGACCGCGATGCACTCGCCCGAGAGGACGAGGAATCCCTCCTGGTTCGACTCGGCGTGGTAGAAGCCGGGCGTCTCACCGGGCCAGAGGACGTGCACCCCGATGCCGAGGAGCGGTGAGCGCGACGACGGAGCCTCGAAGCTGCACCACGTCCCTCCCCCGTCGACGCGCTCCCAGCCGATGTCGGCGAGGTTCAGGACGAACCAGCCGTCGCCGGCCGGCACGAGCCCGGTCTCCGTGCGCTCGATCCTCGCCTCCTCCGGCACGGCTGCACCCTAGATGCTCGATGCCACGATCTCGCGCGTCCGGCTGCGCGATCTCGCGCGTCTGGGTCGCTTCCCGGGCCGCGCCGGCCGCATTGCAGCGCCCCCCCGCGCCCCAGAGCAGCGAGCCCGCGCCCCGGCACAGGCGATCTCGTGGCATCAATCATCCGACCACGGGGCGTCGAAGCACTTGCAACACTGTGTCACAAGGAGGTACGCCGGCCGACGTCAGCCGAGGAGACGGGCCGGATCGAACAGGCCGAGGAGCGGATCGCGGTCGCCGAGGAGCGGATCGGGGTCGCCGAGGAGCGGATCGCGGTCGCCGAGGATCGCCCGCGCGACGAGGCGCCCGCAGGCGAAGCCGAGGACGTTCCCGTGGCCCGAGTAGCCACCCGCCACCCAGGTGCCGTCCAGCCCGGGGACGCGACCGACCACCGGGAGGAAATCGAGCACGAGCCCGAAGATGCCCGCCCAGCGGTAGTCGACCCGTAGCTCGCGTCCCACGAGATCGCGCACGAACCGCTCGAGCGACCGCTGGACCTCGTCGGTGACCGCCTCCTCGGCCGTGAACTCCGCGTCGAGCGCGACGTCTCGGAACCCTCCGGCGACGAGCCGGCCGTGCTCGTCCTGGTGCCAGTAGTCGAAGCCGTGCCTGCCGTAATGCGGTACCTCGAACAGGCGCTCGGAGAGCGGCTCCGTCGCGATCACCTGCCCCCGCGTGGGGACGACGAGCCCCTCGAGCTCGCCGAGCAGGCCGCTCGGGTACCCGTCCGTCGCGACGACGACCGAGTCGGCGTCGAGCTCGGAGACGTCGTGCACGCGATGCCCTTCGATGATCTCCGCTCCCTGCTCCGCCGCGGCGCGCGCGAGCCGCCTCACCAGGCGGGCCGGCTGCAGGACGCCGTCGGCAGGATGGCGGATCGCCGCCGTGAAACGGCCCTCGAGCGGTCCCGAAGGCACGTCGACCCACTCCGCCTCGAGCCCGTCGGCCCGGAGCGCCTCGAGCTCGTCCTGCAGCTCCTCGCGCTCCTCCCCGTCGGTCGCCAGGCGAAGGCTGCCGAGCCGCCGGAACGAGCCTCCCGCGAGACGCTCGATCGCGTCGATCTCGGCCTCGGTCCACCGCCACAGCTCGAGGGCGCGATCCCGGCCGAGCGACGCCACGACCGCGTCGTAGGGCGCAGCGGTCCCCCGCAGTGCGAAGCCGCCGTTCCGCCCGCTCGCCCCCTCCGCGACGCGCCGCGCGTCGACGAGTCGGACGCGCAGCCCTGCTTCCGCGAGGGCCAATGCGCAGGAGCACCCCGTGATGCCCGCACCGACGATCCCGACGTCGACGTGCCCCGTCGTCTCCATCCGAGGGAGGGGCGGCGCGGGCTCCTCCAGCCAGTACGGCGTCGTCATCGCGCGATCGTACTGCGCACCACCCCCTCCTCCACCGCGACGGCGCCCGCCAGCTCGAGCACCGCCAGAGCCGCTGCGAGGTCGCCCGCGGCGAGCCCGGTCGCGCGGGCCAGCTCGTCCGCCGTGCCGGCCCCGACGGCGAGTGCGCGGAGCACTGCAGCCGAGGCCGCGTCGTCGGGGACGGTGGCGCCCGACGGCTGCGCCTCGAGGCCGAGCGCCTCGAGCACGTCGGCGACGCACGTCGCCGGGGTTGCACCTTGACGGAGGAGCGCGTTGACGCCCGTGCTGAGCGCGCTCGTGATCTCCCCCGGCACCGCGAGCACCTCGCGACCGTCCTCGAGCGCGAAGTCCGCCGTGATGAGCGCGCCCGAGCGCTCGCGCGCCTCGACGACCACGGTCGCCGCGGCGAGACCCGCGATGAGCCGGTTCCGCGCGGGGAACCTCCACGGGGCCGGCTCGACGCCCGGCTCGTACTCCGAGACGATCAGGCCCCCGGCCGCCACGATCGCGTGGGCAAGCGCCGCATGGGCGGCGGGATAGTCGCGGTCGACACCGCAGCCGAGCACGGCGACCGTACGGCCCCCGGGTGCGGCGAGCGCACCGCGGTGAGCCTCGCCGTCGATTCCGCGAGCGAGGCCGCTGACCACGACCGAGCCGGCCTCCGCGGCGCCCGTCGCGAGCATCCGGGCGACCGAGCGGCCGTAACCGGAGCACGCGCGCGCGCCGACGATCGCGATCGAGGGCTCAGACAGCAGACCGACGTCGGCCTCGCCCCTGAGCCACAGCACCCGCGGCGGGTCCGGGATCTGCCCGAGCAGCGGTGGATAGCCCCGCTCGCCGCGCGAGAGTCGGCGGATCGTCACGGGCCCGTGAGCTCCGCGGGCGACCGGTACGAGAGCGCCTCCGCGACATGCTCCGGCAGCACCTCGGGAGAGCTCGCGAGCGCCGCGATCGTGCGCGCGACCCGTGCGACCCGGGCACGGCCGCGGCCGGAGAGCGGCAGTCGGTCGACGGCCCGGTCGAGCAGCTCCGACGACGCGGTTTGCCTGCGGGGACTGTCACGGCGAAGCCGCTCTGCCGCCTCGACGACCCGCGCACGGACCGCCGCGGACGGCTCGGACGGGGCCGCGGCGAGCTCATGCGCGCGCGGCCGTGGCATCGCGACGACCAGGTCGAACCGGTCGAGCAGCGCCCTGGAGACCTTGGCGCGGTACGCGGCGACGCGCGCCGGCGTGCACGTGCACTCGACCCGCGGGTCGCCGCGTCCGCCACATGGGCACAGGTTCATCGTCGCAACCAGCCTGAAGCTCGCCGGGAAGAGCGCTCGCCCGCCGACGCGCGCGACGGAGACGACGCCGTCCTCGAGCGGCTGGCGCAGCGCCTCGAGCACCGACCGCGGGAACTCGGGGAGCTCGTCGAGCAGCAGGACGCCCTGGTGGGCCAGGCTCACTTCGCCCGGGCGCGGCACGGCCCCACCGCCGACCACCGACGCGGCAGAGGCACCGTGGTGCGGCGCCCGGAACGGAGGCGCGGTGACGAGCCCCGAACCCGGCGGCAACGTGCCCGCAACGGAGTGGATCCGGGTGACCTCGAGCGCCTGCTCCTGGGAGAGCTCGGGCAGAATCGAGGGGAGCCGACGGGCCAGCATCGTCTTCCCGGTGCCGGGCGGACCGGCGAGCAGCAGGTTGTGCGTCCCCGCTGCAGCGAGCTCGAGGGCCCGGCGGCCGCGCTCTTGCCCGCGCACGTCGCCGAGGTCGGGCAACGCGCTCGGCATGCGACTGCTCGCGCCCGGCGGTGCCGGCTCGATGGCGTCGTCACCCCGCAGATAGCCGACCGCCTGGACGAGATGGCTGACGCCGATTGCCTCGATCCCGGCGAGGGCGGCCTCTCCGGCCGACGCGGCCGGGCACAGCATCCGGGAAAGACCCGCGCCGGCCGCTCCTTCGGCGGCGGCGATCACTCCCGCGACCGGACGGATCGCGCCGTCCAGCCCCAGCTCGCCGATGCACGCGTGCTCCGCGAGCCGCTCCAGCGGCAGTTCCCCGGACGTGGCGAGCAGGGTGAGCGCGATCGCGAGATCGAAGCCCGTGCCTTCCTTCCGCAACGCGGCGGGAGCGAGATTGACCGTGATCACCTGGTCGGGCCACGGGAGGCGCGCCGAATGGACGCCGCTCCGCACACGATGCTTTGCCTCCTGGCACGCGCGGTCGGCGAGCCCGACGATCGAGAACGTCGGCTGCTGGCCGCCGCGCATGTGGGCCTCGACCTCGACGCGACGCGGCTCGAGGCCGACGAGTGCGAACGTGACCGCGCGCCCGAGCACACCTCGACCGTACGACCGAAATCGTCACCGGACCGTGCCGATTGTGCGTCGAATTGGTGTCGTGGGGTGTTCGGGTCCCAACGACACCTAGGGGTGCCGGACGGAGTCCGGCACCCGCGTCAGCCCGTGTAGCAGAGGACGTAGAGCGTGAACGTGCTCGTGTTGCCGCTGTCGTTCCCGCCCGTGCCGCGGTACCCCGTGACTGCACCGTTCGTGACCACCGGCGTCAGGCGCTGGACCCAGAGCTCCCGGCCGGCGGCGTCGTCGCTCCAGCCGGTCCCGGCCGAGATCGCCTTCTCGCCCGGGTTGCAGTTCACCGACACCGTGCCGGTCGCGTACGCGCCGTCCTGCACGGCCGCGCCCGTGCCACCGGCGACCGTCACGCTGTCCTGCCGAACGGTGACCGGGCCGATCACGCCGGCGGGACCGGCCGGCCCGGCGGGACCAGCGGGGCCGGCCGGCCCGGCGGCACCGCGCGGAAGCGACGAGGCGACGAAGTCGGCGGCGGTGAGCGAGTGGTTTCGGACCTTGCGGCCGGTCACCGCGTTGCTGCGGAGCTCCGACGCCCCGACGGCGTTCGGCCGGATCTGCGCGGGCCCGACGGTGTTACGACCGAGGGCGTCGACGGCCGCGACGCTCGAGCCGCCGAGCGCGACGAGCAGGGCGAGGCACGCAACCACCATCGCGGGCGAGGGTCTGTGCTGGACGAGCCGGTGCATGTGACCTCCCTGGTCGGGAACGAGACGGGGGCCGTCAGGCCGCGGTGCAGACGAGCACCGACTCGAAGTACTCGCCCGAGCGCAACCCGGTACGACGGTTGACGTGGCGCTCGAGCCGGTCGTCGAGCCGAAGGCCGGCGCGCCGCAGGATCTCGGGATAGAGGTCCCGGCGGTCGTTGACGACGATGCAGACCGGCGCGCCGGGCCCGAGCCGCCGGCGAGCGTTTCCGAGTACGGCGGCGACGCCTTCGACGTACGCTTCGATCGCGGCACGTCCGAGGCCCGCCGCCGGCCGGCCGAGCTCGTCGTCGCCGAAGTCGGGAAGCCCGAGCAGCTCGTACGCATAGCGGTGCTGCTCGTGGTAGTCGATCAGGCCGGGGTACGGAGGCGAGGTGATCACGCCGTCGAACGGCCCACCGAGGTCGACCACGCGCGCGTCGCCGTCGAGCACGGTCGCGTACGACTCCTCCCCGCGAACCGCGGCGAAGGCCTCGATCCGCTCGAGTGTGTCGCGCGTGTAGCGGAGCAGGAACCGCCGCGCCTCGTCCACCGGACGGCAGACGCGCCGGTGCTTCCGGCAGCGGTACGGCTCGAGCTGGGGCACGCGCGGAAAGTCGAGGTCGAAGTGCGTGGTGCGGCGGGCGGACCGGGCTGCACGCGCGAGCACGACGCGCAGCACGTCAGGGCATCGCGCGCCGTCGACGAGCGAACGGAAGTGGAGGAGCTCGGCGGCCGCCCTCGGGGCGTACCACGCCTCCACGAACGGCGATGCGGCGGGCGCAGTGCCGTCCCACGTGAAGCCTGCTGCCCGCTCGTGCGCCCGCGTGACGTCGGCCCCGAGGTCGTCCAGGTCGTGCGCGGCGGTCTTCACACGCATCAGCAGGCAGTTGAACGGCGCCACGTCGACGCCCACCGCGTCGTACCCGGACTCGAGGCACTGCACGAGCGTCGTCCCGGAGCCCGCGAACGGGTCGAGCACGCGTCCACCCGGCTCGACGTAGCGCTCGAGGAGCGCCTCGACGAGTTGCGGGACGAACTTCCCGAGGTACGGGTGCAGGCGATGCACGTGCTTCGTGCGCGCGCGCTCGGGAAGCTCCGCCTCCGACCATGAGAGCGCCAGGTCGAGACGACCGTAGATGGCCTCCTGGGTGGCCGCCATGCGCACCCTTTCGGGCGTCGCAGAAGGTTCCCTGCGCGAGCGGTCCTACGTATCCGCGGCGAACTCGAGCCGCTCGACGTGTCCGTTCGTGACCGCGGCGACCTCGAAGCGGACCTCGAGGTCGGCGGCGTCGGGGTGCGACTGGAGCCAGGAGGCGGCCGCGTGCCTGACGCGCCGCCGCTTCTCGCGGTCGACGGCCCCGACCCCGCCGCCGTAGGTGTTGCGCGCCCGCTCCTTGACCTCGACGAACACGAGCCGGCGGCCGCGGCGCGCGATGAGGTCGACTTCGTTCGCGCCCGCGCGGACGTTCGCGCCGAGGATGCGGTAGCCGCGAAGACGGTAGTGCCGCGCCGCGATGCGCTCGCCGTGGTTCACGCCGGCAGAGGCACGCCGTACGCCCGGGCGGCGAACGACCGGCGATGCTGGGGGCACGGCCCGTGGACGAGCACCGCGCGCGTGTGCTCCGGCGTGATGTACCCCACGTGGGACGAGAAGCCGTACCGGGGGTAGACCGCGTCGAGCCGGCGCATGAGACGGTCGCGGGTCACCTTCGCGACCACGGACGCGGCAGCGATCGCCGCGCTCTTGGTGTCGCCGTCGACGATCGCACGGTGAGGCGGCGCCGACGGGCCGAGGCGGAAGCCGTCGACGAGGCACGCCCCCTCCGCGCAGTCGAGCTCTGCCAGCACGGCGCGCAGCCCCCACAGGTTCGAGCGGTGGAGCCCCTCGCGGTCGATCTCGCGCGAGGCGATCACCCGCACCGCGACACGGCTTGCGGCGGCGAGGACGGCATGGTAGAGCCGTTCGCGCTCGTCCGGCTCGAGCTGCTTCGAGTCGTTGAGGAGCGCGAGCGGACGGACGCGGTGTGCCCGCAGCGTCGCGTAGTCGAACAGCACCCCTGCCACGACGAGAGGCCCGGCGAGCGAGCCGCGGCCCGCCTCGTCGGCACCCGCGACGAACCGCGTGCCGAGCCGCCGGTCGAAGCGAAGCAGGCGCTGACCCGTCGAGAGCGGCACGGGCCGAGGATAACCGGCGCTCCCGGACGTGATCGCGCCGTGATCGTCACGCCTCCGTGACGGCTCACGAGACCGTGCAGCCGGCGTTCTCCGCCCGGAGCTGCACGCGCGCCGTGACCCGAGTGCCGGTGGGCACGAGGTCGACGTGGTACCAGTCGCAGCCCCCGCCCGAACGACGCACCGCGCAGATCGACTCCATGGCCTGGCGCTCGACGAGCCACGGCCGGGGGTTTCCCGTGCAATGGATCCGGCCCAGGTCGTAGGCGGGGTTGCCGGCGAGATACGACTGGGTCGCCCGGCGCGCGAAGCGCTGGGTCGCGTCCTCGGCGCCGCCGCATCCCGCGAGCACCAGCGCACACGCGCCGAGCGCGAGCAGCGCGCGCATCGGCCGGAGTCTCGTCAGGATCGCTCGAACGCGGCTACGACTGCCGGAGCTCACGGACGCGCGACTTCTTGCCGACGCGGCCGCGAAGGTAGTACAGCTTCGCACGGTTGACGTCGCCGATCATCGCGACCTCGAGCTTCTCGATCTTCGGCGAGTGGAGCGGGAACGTCCGCTCGACGCCGACACCGAAGGAGTTCTTGCGCACGGTGAAGGTCTCGCGGACGCCGGACCCCTGCCGCTTGATGCAGATGCCCTCGAAGACCTGCAGCCGCTGGCGCGAGCCCTCGATCACCTTGAAGTGGACGCGGACGGTGTCGCCCGCCTTGAAAGCGGGGACGTCGCGCAGCTGGCGCCGCTCGAGGCTCTCGACGATCGTGCTCATACGGAGGGTCGGCCGACGGCCGGTCGACGATGATAGCAGCGAACCAGGCTCTCCCTAATGGAAGCTGATGCGATTCGGCGGCCAGTACGTCGCGAAGACCTTGCCGATCAGGTGGTCGCGCGGGACCGGGCCCCACTCGCGCGAGTCGCACGACGACGAGCGGTTGTCGCCCATCATGAAGTAGTCGCCGTCCGGCACCTTCTGCGGCCCGTACGGCTTGTCGGATCGGCGGTCGGGCTGGACGTACGGCTCGTCGAGCCGCTTGCCGTCGATGTACACGATCCCCTTCCCGCTCGCGTTCAGCCGCACCTCGATCGTCTCGCCCGGCAGCCCGACGATCCGCTTCACGAACGTGCCGCCCTCGCCGCATGCCACCTTCGCGGCCGGAGGCGTGTCGAACACGACGATGTCGCCGCGGTGCGGGCTGCGGAGGTGGTAGATGAAGCGGTTCGCGAGCACGCGGTCGTCGAAGCGCGCCTCGCAGCCCTCCTTGGGGCGCGCGCAGTGGAGCGTCGGCTCCATCGACGACGACGGGATCTTGTAGGGGTTCACCACGTACGCCTTGACG
>DASSUT010000222.1:0-8560 GCA_035706725.1 Gaiella sp.
AGCCTGGTTCGGGCGCGCGTTCGGCGTGCCGACGCCCGCCCAGGAGCTCGCCTGGCCAGCGATCGCGACCGGCGCGCACGTGCTCGTGCAGGCGCCGACCGGCTCGGGCAAGACGCTCGCGGCGTTCCTCCACGGGATCGACCGCCTGAACGAGACTCCGGGCGAAGGGCTGCGGCTGCTCTACGTCTCGCCGCTCAAGGCGCTCAACTACGACATCGAGCGGAACCTTCGCGGGCCGCTCGCGGGTCTCCGCTCCGGGCTCGCGGTCGGCGTCCGCACCGGCGACACGCCGCAGCGCGACCGGCAGCGGATGCTCCGGACCCCGCCCGACATCCTGATCACGACACCCGAGTCGCTCTACCTTTTGCTCACCTCGCAGGGGCGCGAGATGCTCCGGAGCGTCGAGACCGTGATCCTCGACGAGGTGCACGCGGTCGCCGGGACGAAGCGCGGCGCGCATCTCGCGGTCTCGCTCGAGCGCCTCGTGCGCGTCGCCGAGCAGCCGTTCCAGCGGATCGGGCTCTCCGCGACCCAGCGGCCGCTCGCCGAGATCGGCCGCTTCGTCGCCGGCTCCGGTGGTGAGATCACGCTCGTCGACGCAGGGCAGAGCAAGGAGCTCGACCTCGAGGTCGTGATCCCCGTCGAGGACATGCGCGAGCTGAACGCCCGGAACACGCTGCCGCAGCCCGTCGTGCAGGACGGCGTCGAGATGGACGCGGGGTACGAGGCCAACTCGCGCTCGATCTGGCCGTCGATCTACCCGGCGCTCCTCGAGCTCGTCCGGGCGCACCGCTCGACGATCGTGTTCGTCAACAACCGCCGCCTCGCCGAGCGGCTCGCGCTCAGGCTCAACGAGCTGGCCGAGGAGGAAGTGGCGCGCGCGCACCACGGCTCGCTCGCGCGCGAGCAGCGGGTGCTGATCGAGGAGGACCTGAAGGCCGGCCGCATACCGTGTCTCGTCGCGACGTCGAGCCTCGAGCTCGGGATCGACATGGGCGCAGTCGACCTCGTCGTGCAGGTCGAGAGCCCGAAGTCGGTCGCGCGCGGTCTTCAGCGGGTCGGGCGGGCCGGCCACGAGCTCGGCGCGGTCTCGAAGGGGCGGATCTTCCCGAAGTTCCGCGCCGACCTGCTCGAGTGCGCGGTCGTCGCGAAGGCGATGCGGGAGGGCGAGATCGAGGCGACTTCGATCCCGCGGAACCCGCTCGACGTGCTCGCGCAGCAGGTCGTCGCGATCTGCGCCGACGAGGAGATCGCCGTCGACGAGCTGCACGAGCTCGTGCGCGGTGCCTACCCGTTCGCCGACCTCTCGCGCGAGCAACTCGACAACGTGCTCGACATGCTCGCGGGCCGCTATCCCTCGGACGAGTTCGCGGAGCTTCGGCCGCGCATCGTCTGGGACCGCACGGCCGGCGTGATCCGCGGCCGCCAGGGGGCGCGCCGGCTCGCGGTCACGAACGCCGGCACGATCCCCGACCGCGGCCTCTACGGCGTGTTCCAGGTGGGTGACGGCGGGCGCGTCGGAGAGCTCGACGAGGAGATGGTCTACGAGGCCCGTGAGGGGCAGACGTTCATGCTCGGCGCGTCGACGTGGCGGATCGAGGAGATCACCCGCGACCGAGTGCTCGTCTCGCCGGCGCCGGGAGTGCCCGGCGCCGTGCCGTTCTGGAAGGGCGAGGGAGTGGGGCGGCCCTACGAGCTCGGGGCGCGCATCGGTGAGGCTTCGCGAGCGCTGTCGGCACTTTCCGACGAACGTGCCCGGGGACGGCTGAAGAGCGAGTACCACCTCGACGAGCTCGCCGCCAAGAACCTCCTGTCCTTCCTGCGCGAGCAGGAACGCCACAGTGCGCTGCCGAGCGACAGGACGGTGGTCGTGGAGCGGTTCCGCGACGAGATCGGCGACTGGCGCGTGTGCGTGCTGACGCCGTTCGGCGGGCGCGTCCACGCGCCGTGGGCGATGGCGCTCCAGGCGAAGCTCCGCGACACGCTCTCGCTCGAGGTGCAGTCGCTCTGGTCCGACGACGGGATCGCGCTGCACCTTCCCGACGCCGACGTGCCTCCCTCGCTCTCGGAGCTCCTCGTCGAGCCGGAGGAGCTCGAGGACCTCGTCGTGGAGGAGGTCGGCAGGACCGCGCTCTTCGGGTCGCGCTTCCGCGAGAACGCCGGCCGCGCGCTCCTGATCCCGCGGCGGCGCCCGGGCCAGCGGACGCCGCTCTGGCAGCAGCGCCTCAAGGCGCAGAGCCTGCTCGAGGTCGCCCGGCCCTACGGCTCGTTCCCGATCATCCTGGAGACGTACCGCGAGTGCCTGCAGGACGTGTTCGACCTCCCGGCGCTCCGAGGCATCCTCCACGGCCTCCGCTCGCGCGAGCTCGACCTCGTCGAGCTCGAGACGCCGTCCGCCTCGCCGATGGCAGCGTCGCTGCTGTTCGACTACGTGGCGACGTACATGTACGAGGACGACACGCCCGCCGCCGAGCGGCGCGCGCAGGCGCTGTCGCTCGACCGCGAGCTCCTGCGGGAGCTCCTCGGTCAGGACGAGCTGCGCGACCTCGTCGACCCGGGCGCGCTCGCCGAGGTCGAGGCGTCGCTCCGGCCTGTACCGCGGAACGCCGACGAGCTGCACGACCTCCTGCGCCGTGCCGGCGAGCTCCGCGACGCCGAGGCCGACCCCGGGTTCGCGGAGACGCTCGTCCGCGAGCGGCGGGCGTTCCGCGCGCAGGTCGGCGGCGCCGGGTCGCTCGTCGCGGCCGAGGATGCGGGGCTCTACCGCGACGCGTTCGGCGTGATGCCGCCCGGCGGGCTGCCCGAGGCGTTCCTCGAGCCCGTCGACGACGCACTCGAGCGCATCGTCCTTCGCTTCGCGCGCTCGCACGGCCCGTTCACGACCGGCGAGCTCGCCCGACGCTACGGGTTCGAGGCAGACGAGGCCGAAGCCCTGCTCGCCGGGCTCGAGGCACGTGACCTCCTCGTCCGCGGCGAGCTGCGCCCCGGCGGGGTCGAGCGCGAGTGGTGCGACCCCGACGTTCTCCGCCGGATCCGCCGCGCGACGCTCGCGACGCTCCGCCGGGAGATCGAGCCCGCGGAGCAGGCCGCGCTCGGCCGCTTCCTTCCGGGCTGGCACGGGATCGACCGGAAGGCATCGCTGCGCGAGGCGCTCGTCCCACTCCAGGGGCTCGCGCTCCCCGTCCCGTTGTGGGAATCGGAGCTCCTGCCGCGCCGCGTCCCGGGCTACCAGCCGGCGCAGCTCGACCAGATCTGCGCCTCGGGCGAGGTCGTCTGGGTCGGCGCGGGGCTCGACCGCGTCGCGCTCTACTACCGGGAGGACGCGGCGCTCCTCGGGCCCTCCGCCGCGTCCGAGCCGCTCTCGGGGCCCATCCACGACGCGCTGCGCGCGGCGCTCGGCCGCAGCGCCGAGTTCTGGCCCGAGCTCCTCGCGGCGGCGGGGCTCGACGCAGCAGACGCGCTGCCGGCGCTGTGGGAGCTCGTCTGGGCCGGCGAGGTGACGAACGACGCATGGGCGCCCCTCCGCGCCGAGCGCCGGTACGGCGTCCCCACCGCGGAGCGCCGCCCGCGCCGGTTCTCCCGCTCGCGGGGGACGGGCCACGTCGCGACCGCCGGCCGCTGGTCGCTCGCCGCGCGCCTGTTCGCAAGCAACACAGTGTCACAAGGGGGCTTGCCCGACCGCCGCCCGCTCGCCGAGCTCCTGCTCGAGCGGCAGGGGATCGTGACGCGCGACGGTGTCCGCGCGGAGGGCATCCCCGGCGGCTACGGCGCGGTCTACGGTGAGCTCCGCGCGCTCGAGACCGTGGGCGCCTGTCGGCGCGGCTATTTCGTCGAGGGGCTCGGCGCCGCGCAGTTTGCGCTCCCGGGAGCGGTCGAGCGGCTGCGGGAGCTGCGCAATACGGACGAGCGAGACGTCCTCGTGCTCGCCGCCGCCGATCCCGCCCAGCCCTACGGCGGCGTCCTTCCCTGGCCGCGGCGTGCCGCCGCTCGCGCGGCTCGCGTCGCCGGCGCGCACGTCGTGCTGATGGGCGGCGGGGCCGTGCTCTACGTCGAGCGGGGGGGACGCTCGCTCCTGCCGCTTCGGGACCCCGACCCGGAGTGGCTCCGGCCCGCGCTCGACGGCCTCGTCGCCTGGGTCCGTGCGGGCCGCGGCCGGCGTCTCTCGGTCGAGCGCTTCGACGGGCGTCCGGTCGTCGAGACCGACGCGCTGCCGCTTCTCGTCGAGGCAGGCTTCCTCGCCGGGCCGCGCCGCGCGGTGCTCCGGCCCTGAGAACTCGAACCGAAATGAAGCCTTGAGTCGTCGGAACGACCTGTGCGGTGCGCTGCGGCGTCCTCGGTTGCCTGAATAGCGCTGCTATTCAAGCGCCCTGCGTCCTTGCATCGCACTCGCCCGGGCCCGCCCCGCCGACGGAGCGTCATTCCGGTTCGAGTTCGAAGGGCTTGTCCGCCTGTCGAGCGTCTTTTCGACTTTCCCGGATAGGCCCCTAACCCCAGTCGACCGGCAGGCCGTGCGCCGGTGCGTGGCCTAGCACCTTCGCGTCGCCGCCCGGCCACGTGCGCACGCTGACCTCGAACGCCGTTCCGCTCTTCGCCGACAGCCCGGGCGCCTCGAACGCGACGTGGGCGAGCGGCGCTCGCTCGCCGGCCTCGGCGCCCGCGCGCTCGAGGTGCGCATGCACGGCTCGCCGCTCCGCCCCGTCGAGGTACATCCACATCACGGAGTGCCAGACCACCGTCCAGCTCCCGTCGACGGGAGCCAGGGTTTCCAGGAACTGGCCCGCGCTCTCCTCGGCGACGTGGACGGGCACCTCGCGCGCGATCGCGAGCGCGCCGCGCAGGCGCGCGACGCGCTCGGTCTGATCGGGCCAGACGTAGGACATCAGCGTGAGCGCACCGTCGTCGCTCGCGGGGTTGACCGGCGACCGGTCGCATCCGAGCCGCTCGACGATCTCGAGCTGCGGCCCTGCGGTCGGGATCTCTCCACGCCAGGCGTCGCGGAAGACGACGGGTGAGCCGGCAGGGCCGGTCGCGTGCGCGTCCGCCTCGAAACGGAACCGGTCGGCAAGGAGGTTGAGGCCCGCGCTCGCGCCGAGCTCGTGCAGGCGCACGGGAAGCTCACGGATCGACTGCAGGTGCCACAGCGCGCCGACGAGCGGCGCCGCCCGCCCCACCTCGTTCGTCTGGGGAGGGTGCGCGAGACCGGCCCGCAGCTCCTCCGTGTGCGCGTCGAGCACGGCCAGGAGCGGCGCGACCGCCCCATCCGCGTCGCCGTCGCCGCCCGTGCTCGGGTAGTGGGCCGCGAGCTCGGGCTCGAGACCGGACAGAACGCGGCGGTGGACGCCTCCGAGGAGCCGCAGGGTGAGGATCGAGTCGAACGGGTCGTCCTCGTGTCCTGCGAGGACGCGTGCAGTGACGCCGCCCGACTCGGCGTCGACGGCGAGCCGCTCCAGGAGCGCTGCGTAGAACGGCGACCCGAGCAGCGCGCACGCCTCGGCCTGCCAGCGAAGCTGGCGCGCAAGCGCGTCCGCCATCGGCCCATTCAAGCACCGCCGGACCACAGGAGACGGGGCGTCCCCCCGACGCCCCGTCTCCCTCCCCGATGGGCCGCCCGTTACGGGAGGCCGACCGTCTGCCGCCTGCGCGTCGCGAGCAGCACACCCACGAGCCCTGCGACGAGGAGTGCGGCCATCCCCGCACCTGCTCCGAAGGACGTCCAGTCGATCTCGTCCCCGCCCGACGTCGTGGGCGTCGGCGCCTGGGGCACCCGGGTCAGCGCGCTGTCACCCGTGAGGCCCTCGGGCTCCGGAGCGGAGACCCGCGAGAGCGGCGAGTCACCCGTCAGCCCGAGCGACTGCGGCTCGCTCTGCGGCGAGAGCACCACCTGAATCCCGTGGGGCAGCGCTGCGTGCACGACTTGGGGCCGCGGCGCTGTCTCGCCGGCGAACTGCGACGCGTCGACGCCGACTCCCTGGCTGAGGTAGGGAATCGTCTGCCCGCTCGAGCGAGCGTCGCTCTGCTCGTGCGATGCGATGGCTGTCCGGATCGCCATGTCGAGCCCCGGCTGCGCCGTCGCCGGGCCCGCGAGCCTCCGCGGCGCCGTTCCGGAGAACTGCGTCTCGTCGACTCCCATCCCGTGGCTCAGGTAGGGCACCACGACGTCAGCGGAGGACTGCGGCTGCCGAGCCTCCGTCTGCGCGCCGCCCGGCTGTACGCCGTTGCCCTCGGGGATCACTGCGCCGGCGGGTCCCGCCAGCACCGCTGCGACCGCGGCGACCGCCGCCGTCGCGAAGACCATGCGTGTGGTCTTCTCGTCCATCTCCGCCTCCTTGTTCCGCCTCGACCAACCGACCATGTGGCGACGGTACGAGGCGGCGCCCCCCGCGTCGTTCGCGCTCCTGGCACAAGCTGTGTAACGCTTGTGACAAACATGGAGTGGCGGCTCTTCGAAGGAATCCCGGGGGACGACGTTCGCGCGGTGCTCGCGCTCGCGCGGCGGAGCACGTACAGGCGCGGCGAGGTCGTGTTCCACCGCCACGATCCTGCCGACTCGGTGCACCTCATCGTGAAGGGCCGGTACGACGTGCGCGTGGTCACGCCGCTCGGTGACACGATCTCGCTCGGCATCCGTGGACCGGGCGAGGCGTTCGGCGAGCTCGCCGTGATGACCGACGGCGAGCGCAGCGCGACCGTCACCGCGCTCGAGCGCGGCGAGACGCTCGTCGTGCGCGGCTCCGAGCTCCGGCGGCTCGCGCGGCGCCATCCCTCGGTCGACGAGGTCCTCGTGCGATTGCTCGCCGAGCATGTCGCGTTCCTCTCGGAGCGCCTCGTCGAGGCGTACACGGTCGGCGCCGAGACCCGGGTCGCCCGGCGCGTGCTCGAGCTCGCGCGCGTGTTCTCGAGCCCGCCGCCGGTGACGATCCCGCTGATCCAGGAGGACATCGCAGCGCTCGCGGGGACGTCCCGCGCGACCGTCAACCGCGTGTTGCGCGACGCCGAGCGAAGCGGGATCGTCGAGCTTCGCCGCGGCCGCACGGTCGTCCTCGACGAGTTGGCTCTGACGCGCCTCGCGCGGACCAGCGACAGGAATCCCGTCGCATACCCCTAACACGGGTGCATGCCCGTCCGAGCCCCGCAGCTCCACCACGCGCTGCGCGCGTTCACGCTCGGTGCGTTCGCGTACCTGCTCCGGGAGCTCGAGGACGCCGGCGAGGCGCTGCCGTTCGCGTTCGAGGAGCACGGCGGTCGCGAGGGGCCGGCGCTCTACGAGTACCGGCCGCTCGTCCGCGACTTCGTCGACGCCCGTGCGGCCAGGATCCGTGGGCGCGAGGACGCGACGATCGCGCTCGAGGAGCTTCGGCGGGAGCACGCGGCGGCGATCTACGCCCGGGCGCATGCCGGGAGGGAGCCGTCCGAGGACGACGCGCTGTTCCGCACGGTTCTCCTCGATCTGCTCGTGCGGGTCGCCGAGGCGTGCGGTGGGTTCGACTGGGACGACGACGCGTTCGACCGCTGCTACGCCGACCTCGAGTCGTCGCTGTTCGGCGAGAGCCGCGCGTATGCGGCCGTCGCACCGCTCGTCGGCCTGACGACGGGGATCCAGCGCGAGCTCGGGCCGGGGATCCGCGTTCGAGCCGCGGCAGACGGCGAGCTCGCACGCCACTGGCCGGAGGCGCGAGGGCTCCTCCCGCAAGGATTCGGTCGCGAGGCCGACCGCTACTGCGTTCTCGAGCTTCGCTCGCCGCTCGACGCCGGGGAGGACGTCCCCGACGCGCCCGCGGAGATCGCGGACGCCGTCAGCGCCCTTCGGCTCGCCACCGCCGCGCCGCTGGCCGCCGGCCCCGTGCTGTTCGAGACCCTCGACGGCCGACCGTACGGCATCCGCCCCGTGCTCCCGATCGCCGCCACGCAGCCGCCGGGCGAGCCGACCCGGCTGGACGAGTTCCGCGCAGCGCTCGCGGCCGAGCTGCTCGTCCGGCTGACGCTGGCCGACGCGGACACGACCCTCGCCGAGGCGCTCGACCGCTGGGAGCTGTCGCTCTTCCAGCACGAGCCGTTCCGCTCCGAGCAGCTGCGTGGTGCGCTGTCGGCGCTCTTCGGCTCGACCTGGCCTCTCCGCGTGGCCGTCCTCCTCGAGGCCGAGCCTAGGCGGCGCGAGGCGTTGCATCGCGACCTCGAGGCTCTCTCGGCGGGAGGTGAGGCGGGTGCGCAGTGCCGCGAGGCGGTCCGACGTGCGCTCGTCGCGGTACTCCGCGACGGCGAGCGTGAGGCGCTGACGGCCCGGCTCGACCGTGCGCTACTCGGGCTCGAGACGCCCGGCGAGCTGCGCGCGGTCTCCTAGGTGTAGTTCCTGAGCACGCAAGTGCAGCCGATACCGTCTGGTATCCGGGCTCCCTGCGTCCTTGGGCTGCTCGACCTGAGGGCCGCTGATCACGAACGAACGGACGGACGCGTCCACAGCCTGCGCGGCGCACCGTTCCACATCCGGCACGAAGCCGTCACACAGCCGTCACGGTTCCGAGGCTACCTTCGGCCCATGGAGGAGGCACGGAGCGTTCTCGAG
>DASSUT010000223.1:0-3767 GCA_035706725.1 Gaiella sp.
TCGGCGCAGCCGTCTTCGGCTTCGCGGGGCCGACCTCGACGATCTCGTTCTCGGGCTTGTAGCGCCACGTGTAGCGCTCGTTCCGCCGGAGCTTCGACCCCTCGTAGACCTTTCGCGTGTAACTGATCAGGAAGCCGGACGGGCCGGCCGACTGGACGACGCGAGTGGTGCCGGGCGGGAGCGAGGGGTTCGAGACCGTGATCGTGCGCGGCGCCGTGTACTCGCTCGGATCGCTCGTCGTGGTCTCGACGCGGCGCCCGAGCCTCGAGGAGTAGAGCTGCACGGTGATCGAGTCGTCGTCCGCATGTGCCTTGACGAGGATCGCGGCCGGCCAGTCGTTCCGCCAGATCAGTTCGGGGCCGCCCCAGGACACCGTCGCCTCGCGGCCCATCGGGTAGCGCGATATGTAGAACTCGTGCGGCTGGTGCTGCACGAGCCTGACGCCGGCGAAGAACGCCGCGTTGTACGTGGTGGTCGCGATCTGGCTCACGCCGCCGCCGACCGCGTCCTCGAGCCGCCCGGCGTAGATCTGCGGCGCCTCGACGAACCCGCGCTCGGGCGTCCTGCGCCCGAGGACCTCGTTGAGCGAGAAGCGCTCCCCCGGACGCACGATCGTCCCGTCCATGATCTCCGCCCCGCGCCGGATGTTCGTCACCCGCGGCGCGCAGCACGGGTAGTACGTCGTGAACTCGGAGATCCGCTCGTGGATCCCGAGCTCTTGCGCCTCGCGGGTCGTCACGGAGGGCTCCCGTCTCTCGAACCAGGCCCTGTGCGTCGTCGAGGCGAGGTTGGAGGTGAGCGAATACGCGATGCGCTCGAGGTCGAGGACTCGGCCCGGCCGGGCGGGCACGACCCGCGCCCGTACGCCGTCGACCGCGAACGTCGCGTCCCGCGGCTCCGTCTCGATACGGCCGAGGCGGACGCGGAGAGACGCGGCGAGCCCCTGCTCGTCGAGCGTGACCCGAAGCGCTCGGCCCGCTCGCTCCGTCCCGACGAGCGCCCGCAGGCGGCTCGGGGTGAGCGTCGCCTCGGCATCCTGGAACCTCACGTGCCGCGGCGCGTCGAGCAGGCGCTCGATGCGCCTCGCCGCCGCACGCGCTTCCTGCGTCGCGACGACGGGTGGCGCGGGCTCGATCGACAGCGTGACGTGCGAGGGGAGGGTGCGGAGAGAGCGTCGGAGCGCGCCACGGTCGACTGCAGTTCCGGGCTGCGCCTCGACGACCTCGATCGCGTCGTCGGCGATTCTGACGTCCGCGTCGCGCGGAGGATCGGCGAAGCGCCGGTCGATCCGGTTCGCCAGGCGCGCAGCCCGCACCGGCCCGAGCCCGTACCCGAGCTCGACGTCCGGCCCGTCGCGGATGCCGAGGCGCGCGAGCACGCGGTCGAGCGCCCCCGTGTCGAGGGCCGCCTCGAGCGCTGGCGCCACGCGTGGAGCGGCGCCGAGCTCGCGGCCGCTCGTCGTGATCGCGGCTCCGTCCGGCGCCACGAGCCGGATCGGCCGCCCGAGGCGCCGTGCCGCCTCCCGCCGGACGACACGACGGGCCTGGCTCTCGCTCAGGCCGCCGACGTCGACGCCGCCGATCGTCGAGCCCCGCGCGATCGTGTGGCGCTCGAGGAGCGCAAGCGTGCCGAATGCGGCGGCCACCACGAGCAGTACGACGAGCGCGGCGGCGGTCACGACGGCAGCGCGCCGGAGCCGGCGTCGCGGCCGGCTCGCGACGGACATGAACGGCCCCGGCATCAGACGGTGACCGTAGCCGAGGTCAGCCGAGGCGCTTCACGAACAGCACGCGGTCCTCGCCCGGGCCGTCGTAGTCCTGTGCGACCCGCTCCGCCTCGAACCCGAGCGCCCGATGGAACGCCACGGAGGCCTCGTTGGTCGGCGAGGTCACGCAGCGGACGACCGTCCGCCCGGTCGCGAGGGCGTCGGCGAAGAAGCGTTCGTAGAGCTCCCGTCCGAGGCCCTCGCCCCGCTGCTCCGGCGCGACGCCGACGAAGTGGACGTACGCCTCGTCCGGATCGGTCTGCGAGTGGAAGCCGATCAGGAACCCCGCGAGCTGGCCGTCCTCGCCGTCCACGACGTAGCTCGTGCCCTCGAAATGGACGAAGAAGAGGCGTGGCAGCATCGGGGTCATCTCGCGTCCGCCCCACCACGCGTTCACCCGCGAGATCACGCGGCCGTAGTCGGCCGGTTGCGCGTGCCTGATCTCCACCCGCGGAGCCTACGCTGCGTGCCACGCGCCGCACATCGCCTCGACGTGGCGGTGGTCGGTGCCGCAGCAGCCGCCGATGACGGTGAGACGCGGGAGCCGCTCGCGGAGCGCGACGTACTCGAGCGCGAGCTCCTCGGGGTTTCCCGTGTCGAGCTCCTGGGCCTCGTCGAGCTCTGCGTGGCTCATCCGCGACGCGTTCGCACGGAGGCCGAGGATGCGTTCCGTCCAGCCGGCGCCGGGCTCGAGCACCGCGTCGAAGTGCGACGGATGGGCGCAGTTGACCATGAAGTACGCCGTGTACGCGTCGGTACGGGCGTCGAGTTCTTCGATCGCATCCCGCAGCGTCTGCCCGCTCGGCAGCCGTCCGTCGGTCTCGACGGTGAAGGAGATCACGACGGGCATCCCGGCGGCCCGCGCGGCGCGGACGATGCCGACGGCCTCGCCGGCGTACGTCAGCGTGAGCGCGGTGACGAGGTCGGCGGCGGTCCCGGCGAACGTCCCGATCTGCGCGGCGTGGTAGGACTCCGCCTCCTCGGCGCCCATCGTCTCGCCGACGACGTATCCGTCTCCGCGCGGCCCGATGCAGCCCGAGATCACGATCGGCGTCGAGGCCGTGTCGTACGCGCCCCGCAGCTCGTCGAGGAGCTCGACTGCGCGCCTGTTGAGCTCGTCGAGCTGCGCGGCGGAGTGGCCCAGGCGGGCGCCCCAGTCCGGGTTGGCGCGCCAGGTCGCGGTCTCGAGCACGATGCCGACGCCTCGTTCGCGCGCGAGGCCCGCGTAGGGCTCGAAGTACCGTCGGAGCGCCTCGTCGCCACCTTCGCGCGTCAGGAGGTCGTACGCGGCGAAATGCGGCAGCTCGTGGCCTTCGTGGAAGATCAGGGTCGTCTCGATGCCGCCGTCCGTCAGGAACGGCGAGGAGCGCAGCTGCGGAAGGGCGTCGCGGTATCGCGCACGCGTCTCGGGTGGTGAGCTCATGGCCCAGCAGGGTATGAGGCGCGAACGCCCGGGGGCGGACGGTTTTCCGTACTTCCGAGGACGATCGGAACTTCCCTCAGAGAAGGGTCAAGGCTGAAGCCATGCCCCTCACGCCAGGCAGAGAGGGGCGTGGCTTCAGCCTCGCCCCTCTTGGTGCCTCGGGCTACTCCGATGTCTCGTCCTCCTCGGCGGGCGCCTCGGGCGGAACCGTGACCGGCTCGGGCTGTACCTCGCCTTCGATCACGCGCATCTCGACCTTGGGGTCGTCCGGGCCCGGATCCTCGCGGCGGTCGACGACGATCGTGGAGCCCTCGGAGAGCTCGCGGCCGAGCACGAAATCCGCCAGCGGGTCCTCGATCAGGCGCTGGATCGCTCTTCGGAGCGGCCGAGCGCCCATCGCCGGGTCGTAGCCCTCCTCCACGAGCAGCTCCTTCGCGGCCTGCGTCAGCTCGACGGTCGAGCCGTGCACCGCCATCTGGTCGCGCAGCCGCTTCATCATCAGGTCGACGATCTGCAGGATCTCGTGCTTCTCGAGCTTGTGGAAGACGATGATCTCGTCGATCCGGTTGAGCAGCTCGG